>JBKHYA010000210.1:0-502 GCA_046565745.1 Actinomycetes bacterium | reverse complement strand
GCCGATCTCGGTGGCGGTCGCCACGACCGCGGACACCGGCACGGCCAGGATGACCACGTCAGCCCCCTCGGCAGCGGATGCGGCGGACGCGGCGAGGCGGGAGACGGCGCCGCGGCGCAGCGCGACATCGGACTGCTCGACGCTGCGGTCCCAGCCGACGACCTCGACGACGTCGTCGAGAAGCGGGCCGGCCGGACGATCGCTGACATCTTCGCGGCCGAGGGCGAGCCGGCCTTCCGGGCGATGGAGCGGGCCGCGGTGGAGGACCTCGGGCCCGCCGACGCGGACCCGGAGATCCGGCGGGTCGTCGCGACCGGCGGCGGCGGCGCGCTCCGTCCCGAGATCCCGCTGCCCGGGCTGCAGGACGCCGCCGCGCAGCTCGCGCTGCCGCTCGTCGTGCAGGACCGCCTGCTCGGCGTGATCGCGCTCGAGAGCCGGAACCCGCTCGCCTTCGACGAGTGGCACGAGGCGTTCCTCCAGATCATCGGGACCCAGGTCGCGA
>JBKHYA010000209.1:0-503 GCA_046565745.1 Actinomycetes bacterium | reverse complement strand
TGCGGCGCGCCGTAGTCGCGCGTGATCCGGAGTGCCGCCATGCCGCGCAGCAACACTGTCCTGCTCCAGCCGCCCCTCGCGTCCGGGGGAGAGACGCCGATGACCGACCGGATGCGCGCCGCCGGTCGCCGCCTCGCCGAGGTGGTCGACTGGATCGAGGAAACGGTGCTGGCGCTGCTGCTCGCGGCGATGAGCGACGTGCAGCCGCAGGACGCCGGCGTCGCGTCGGGCGTCGTCAACACGTCGTTCATGATGGGCGGCGCGCTCGGCCTCGCCGTCCTCGCGAGCGTCGCGGCCGCGCGGACCGGCGGCTCGACGCCGCCGTCGACGGCCTGCGCGAGGGGCTGGGCGACCTGGAGGACGTCGAGCTGCGCGCCCGTCGCCTCGTCGAGCGGATGGCTCTCTGCCTGCAGGGGTCGCTGCTGGTGCGGCACGCGCCCGCGGCGGTGGCCGACGCGTTCTGCGCGTCCCGGCTGGCCGGCGACTGGGGCCACGCGTTCGGC
>JBKHYA010000208.1:0-504 GCA_046565745.1 Actinomycetes bacterium | reverse complement strand
CGATCGACCAGGGCACGACCGGGACGACCTGCCTCGTCTTCGACGGCGACGCGCAGCTGACCGGGCGCGCGTATCGCGAGTTCGGCCAGCACTTCCCGCGGCCGGGATGGGTCGAGCACGACATCGCCGAGATCTGGGACACGACCGTCGCCGTCGCGCTCGAGGCGCTCGCGGACGCGGGCGCGGGCGACGGCGACCTGCAGGCGGTCGGCATCACCAACCAGCGCGAGACCGTCTGCGTGTGGGACCCGAGGTCCGGTGAGCCGCTGCACCACGCGCTCGTCTGGCAGGACCGCCACACCGCCGAGCGGTGCGACGAGCTGCGCGCCGCCGGCTACGAGACGCTGGAGGAGGGCTTCGACACGATCGCCCTGCGGCCGCAGGACGACGAGCTCACGGCGCTGTTCCGCTCGCTCGAGCCGGCCGTCGCCGGCGTCGCCAAGTACGAGGAGGGCTCGTGATCCGCCGCCTGCTGGGCCGGGGAGCGACCGAGCCCGCGCGGCT
>JBKHYA010000207.1:0-505 GCA_046565745.1 Actinomycetes bacterium | reverse complement strand
GCTCGCGTGCTGTCGAGGGCGGACGTCTCGGCCACGGGGACGTCCCACCAGGCCGGCGAGTCAGGGGCCGGCACGAGCGGGTCGGTCTCCACGTGCACCACGGTCGTGCCCTCGGCCGCGAACGCGTCGGCGAGCGCCTTCTCGAACCCGGCGAGGTCGGTGACGCGGTGCACGTGCGCGCCGAGGCTCGCGGCGTTGGCGGCGAGGTCGACGGGCAGCACGTCGCCGTCCAGTCCGCGCTCGGTGCGGTAGCGGTAGCGCGTGCCGAACCGTTGCGACCCCAGCGACTCCGACAACGCACCGATCGAGGCAAACCCGTGGTTCTGCACGAGCACCACGGTGAGCTTGACCCCCTCCTGGACGGCGGTGACCAGCTCCTGGCTCATCATCAGGTAGGACCCGTCGCCGACCATCACGACGACCTCCCGGTCCTCGCCGGCGTCGAGGGCCGCCATCTTCACGCCGAGTCCGCCGGCGATCTCGTAGCCCATGCACGAGAAGCCGT
>JBKHYA010000206.1:0-506 GCA_046565745.1 Actinomycetes bacterium | reverse complement strand
GGCTCTGGCGGGTCTCCCGCCGGACCCCCTGGTGAGGAGTGGAAGTGGCGGAGCTGCACGTCGAGCTGGTGTCGGTCGAGCGCGAGGTCTGGAGCGGCGAGGCCACCCAGGTCATCGCCCGCACGACCGAGGGCGAGATCGGCATCCTGCCCGGGCACGCGCCGCTGCTGGGCCAGCTCGCCGACGGCGGCGTCGTCACGATCTACCAGTCCGGCGGCGGCACGATGCTCATCGCCGTCCACGGCGGCTTCCTGTCGGTGACCGACCAGGGCGTGACGATCCTCGCCGAGGTCGCCGAGCTCGGCCAGGACGTCGACGCCGCCCGCGCGCAGGCCGCGCTCGAGCGGGCCCGCAGCGAGGACGACGTCGCCGCGCAGCGCCGCGCCGAGAGCCGGCTGCGAGCCGCCGGGCAGCCGGTCTAGGCACCCCGTCAGACGACTCAGCGCCCCGGACCCGGCGTGAGCACCGGCGACCTGCTCGGCAGCCTGCTGGTGCTCGCCCTGCTC
>JBKHYA010000205.1:0-510 GCA_046565745.1 Actinomycetes bacterium | reverse complement strand
ATCAGCAGGCGAGGACCGTCGAGGAGCAGCACCGCGCGGTAGCCGCCGTCGGGCACGGGCTCCGCGCCGCGGGTGGCGATGACGAGCGCGGGCTCGGCGTCGATCCGCTCGAGCGGCCGTTCCCCGTCGGAGACGCGGATGCGCACGCCGGGGAACGCGCGCCCGAGGTCGTGCGCGGTGCGGCCGACGTCCGGCGCCATGGGCGTGCCGGCGCGGAGGGCGTCGAGGGCCGCGAGGAGGGCGTCGACGACGGGCGCGTCGATGGCACGGCCGGCGTCGCGGATCTGGCCGATCAGGTCCTCGGCGGCGTCCGCGATCACGGTGCCGGGCGGCGGCATCACGACGACGCGGCGGCGCGGCGGGGGCGGGTAGTAGACGCGCGGCGGCGGCGGGGGCGGCGGCGGCGGCGGAGGCGGCGGCGGCGGAGGCGGCGGAGGCGGCGGGATCGGCGCCGGCGGAACCGGCGGGATCACCACTTCGGGAGCGCCGAAGTTGAACGTGATGCCGCCG
>JBKHYA010000204.1:0-510 GCA_046565745.1 Actinomycetes bacterium | reverse complement strand
CCTCGGCGTCCTCGAGCTCGCCCATGTCGTCATCGGTCATCATGCCGTCGCCGTGGTCCATGCCGCCCATCGAGCTGTCCTCGTACTCGACGCCCCATGCCGCGAGCCAGCCCCGCATGGTCTCGATCTCGGGGCCCTGGGCGTCCTTGATCTGCTGCGCGAGGTCCAGCACGCGCGGGTCGACGCCGTTCTTGTCCAGCACGACATCGGCCATCTCGACCGCCTGCTCGTGGTGAGGGATCATCATGGTGACGAACATCTCGTCTGCCGAGTTGAAGTCGGCGGATGCTTCTGCAGAGGTGCTGGCACCCGGGCTCTCGGAGGTGCCTGCGGCCGTTCCCCCCTGGGTCGAGCATCCAGCCAGGATCACAGCGGATGCGATGAGGCCGGAAGCGATGGTCATGGTGCGGAAGTGCTTCTTCATAGTCATTCTGTCCTTCGATCATTCGGATTGCAGATGGGTCTCGCGTCCCACAGGACGCGGCGGCGTACCGGACGCATCCGGCGCGG
>JBKHYA010000203.1:0-511 GCA_046565745.1 Actinomycetes bacterium | reverse complement strand
GCATCGACTGGTCGCGCGTGGACGTCTGGTGGGGCGACGAGCGCTGGCTGCCGCGCGACGACGACGAGCGCAACGAGAAGCAGGCCAGGCGTGCGCTGCTCGACCACGTGCCGGTCGATGCAGCGAAGGTGCACCCCTTCCCCGCGAGCGACGACGGGCTCGAGCTCGAGGCGGCGGCCGCGGCCTACGCCGACGAGCTGCGCGCCGCGGCGCCCGAGGGCGAGGAGCACCCGCGCTTCGCCATCACCTTCCTCGGGGTCGGGCCCGACGGCCACATCGCCTCGCTCTTCCCCGGCTTCGCGCAGCTCGACGTCACCGACGCCGTCGCCGTCGGCGTGACCGGCTCGCCCAAGCCCCCGCCCGAGCCCGCGCCCGACGTCCGGGACGACCCCGGGTCGTCGCGCACCGCTGCCCGTTCTGTCACGAGCCGGTGCGGCCCGACGACGAGGCGTGGGTCGCGTGCGCGCAGTGTCTCGGCCGGCAGCACGCCGCCTGCTGGGACGAGGCCGGC
>JBKHYA010000202.1:0-511 GCA_046565745.1 Actinomycetes bacterium | reverse complement strand
GCGTCGGCGGGGCTCGCCGAGGCGGTCGAGCGCGCGACCGGCCGGCTGGGGCGGCACCTGCGCGGCCACGGCTACGACGTGCTCGGCCTGCCCGAGCTGCGCGAGGCGGTCGCCGCCCGGTACACCGCCCGGGGGCTGCCCACCACGGCGGACCAGGTCGTCGTGACCGCCGGCGCGCTGGCCGGCACGGGTCTGGTCGCGCGCGCCCTGATCGGCCCCGGGGACCGGGTCGTCGTCGACACGCCCACCTACCCGAACGCGCTCGACGTCGTCAGGCGCAGCGGCGGGCGGCTGTCCGGCGTCGCGCTCGACGACGACGGCTGGGACCTCGACCGCCTCGAGACCGCGTACCGCTCGGCGCTGCCGCGGCTGGGCTACGTCGTCGCCGACTTCGCCAACCCCACCGGCCACCTGCTCGACGCCGCCGGCCGGGCGCGGCTGGTCCGCGCCGCCGCGCGCGCCGGCAGCACGCTGCTCGTGGACGAGACCCTCGTCGACGTCGTGCTCGACG
>JBKHYA010000201.1:233-512 GCA_046565745.1 Actinomycetes bacterium | reverse complement strand
TGCGGGTCTACGCCAAGGCGACGTCGCTGCCCAAGGTGCTCGGCGGTCTCGGGGTGGCGATCATCTCGACCTCCACCGGGCTGCTCACCGACAAGCAGGCGAACAAGAAGGGCGTGGGTGGGGAAGTCCTCGCCTACGTCTGGTAAGGGAGCAGCGAAGATGTCACGGATCGGACGACTCCCGATCGCCGTGCCCAGCGGTGTGGACGTCACCATCGACGGCCAGACGATCAGCGTCAAGGGCCCCAAGGGCGAGCTGACGCACACCGTCGCGTCGCCC
>JBKHYA010000201.1:0-223 GCA_046565745.1 Actinomycetes bacterium | reverse complement strand
TGGTCCGCGACGAGGACGGCACGCTGCGGGTGCAGCGTCCCAACGACGAGCGCCAGAACCGCGCCCTGCACGGGCTGTCGCGGTCGCTGATCGCCAACATGATCACCGGCGTGACCGAGGGCTACACCAAGACCCTCGAGATCGTGGGTGTGGGTTACCGCGTGCAGGCCCGCGGATCGGACCTCGAGTTCGCCCTCGGCTTCAGCCACCCGGTGCCGGTCAA
>JBKHYA010000200.1:0-515 GCA_046565745.1 Actinomycetes bacterium | reverse complement strand
CGCTCTACCTGCGCTGGTCGATCGACGAGACGCCGGTCTTCAAGGAGCTCGCCGCGACGGGCCAGCGCGAGAAGAACCCGGTCTGGGCCGCCGTGCGCACCCAGCCCGCGGCGTTCGGCGTCGCGATCCTCGTGGCGCTGCTCGGCATCGGCTCGTACTCGCTCATGAACACGTACACGATGGGCTACGGCGTGACCGCGCTCGGCTTCGACGAGATGCAGCTGCTCACGGCGGCCACCATCGGCGGCCTGCTGCAGTTCGTCACCGTGCCCGCGTTCGGCTGGCTCGCGACGCGCATCGGCTCGGCGCGCGTCGTGGCGCTCGGCGACATCGGCACGCTGCTCATCGCCTTCCCGATCTACTGGCTGCTCGGCAGCGCCACCTTCGCGGTGCTCGTCGCGCTCATGGTGGTCGGCGGCATCCTGCCGACCGCGTCGTGGGCGGCGCTCGGCGGCACGATGCAGGAGCTGTTCCGCGGCCGCCACGCCTACTCGGCGCTCTCGGTCGCGTACGCG
>JBKHYA010000199.1:0-518 GCA_046565745.1 Actinomycetes bacterium | reverse complement strand
CAGGGAAACATGGAACAGCAGGTTCCCTGCTTCCTTCAGATACCCTCGTTCGGCGGCCACAGAAGGACTCGCCGTCTCGATGTCGCGCAGCTGCACCCGGTACCCTCGACGGCGCAGAAGGACAGTTGCGTCCTGCACCGCTCCTTCCGGGTTGACATCACGGGAGGGAAGTAGCAGCGTCCCGTACTGCGGCATCCGGGAGAGCCTACGCGGGGTGATCGGCGGCTGGGACCTCATGTGTTTCCAGTACACCGCTGCCCGGGGAATCACGCAGCCAATCAACGAGATAAACAACAGCAGGTAGATCGCCGAGAACCACACTGATGAATACACGTCAAAGAACTGGAACCGGTCCAGCCACGGGCCAACCTCAGGATTATCGGCAAGGTACTGAGTGACCACGGCCGGATTCGCGGGACGCTGCGGAAACAGGGAACCTGGGACAGCCGCCACCGCCAGTAGTAGCAACAGCTGCAACGCCGTGCGCATACTGGTCAGCTGACGCCATGCCCACCGTA
>JBKHYA010000198.1:0-520 GCA_046565745.1 Actinomycetes bacterium | reverse complement strand
GCCCGATCTTGAACACGGCCTCTGTCCCATCCCGCAGGCGGGCGCGACAGACGAAGTTGAACGAGAGGTCGAACGGCGCGCCGAGCGTCACGTCCCAGCGCTCGGCCAGGTCTTCAATTGTCTGTGGCAGCGCCTCGATCCAGGCCGCTCCAGCCTCGCCTCGCAGCGTCTGAATCTGCCGGGCAAACGCGGCTGGCACGACGACCATCGATCACTGCCCACTAGCTTCGCAGGCGCGGGTCGAACGCATCGCGCAGACCGTCGGCGATCAGAAAGACACAGAGGACCGTCAGGAAGATCATCAGGCCCGGCGGATAGACCAGCCATGGCGCGCTCCTGAACGTATCCTGAGAGCCGCTGAGCATGTTGCCCCAGCTTGACAGCGGGACAGGTACGCCGAATCCCAGGAAGCTCAGCGCCGACTCCCCAAGAATGGCTGACGCCACGTCGAAACCGGCCACTACCGTCACGATCGAGATCACGTTCGGCAGGATGTGGCGAACCAGAATGCGCGCGTCGA
>JBKHYA010000197.1:0-521 GCA_046565745.1 Actinomycetes bacterium | reverse complement strand
CCGCACGCGCTCCTCCGGCGGCAGGTACAGGGCGTCGCCGGGCCGGACGTCGAAGGCCTCGTGGAAGGCGTCCATGTTCCGCACCACCCCGTTGCAGCGGAACTCCGCGGGGGAGTGCGGGTCGATGGTCAGCAGGCGCACGACCTCCGCGTCCCGGCTCTTCTCGCGCCAGATCCGCGCCCACGACGCGAAGAGGCGCTGCAGGCCCGAGAGACCCTCGACCACGGGCGCGGCGTCGATGCCGGGCAGCCCCTGACGGCGCAGGGCGATCTCGTACGCCTTGAGCGCGATCGACAGGCCGCCGAGGTCGCCGATGTTCTCGCCGATCGTCAGGGCACCGTTCACGTGGTGGGACCCGTCCAGCTGGGCCGGTGAGAACGCGTCGTACTGGGCGATGAGCGCCTTGGTCCGGGACTCGAACTCGCGCCGGTCGTCCTCGGTCCACCAGTCCGTGAGCCGGCCGGTGCCGTCGTACTTCGAACCCTGGTCGTCGAAGCCGTGCCCGATCTCGTGGCCGATGA
>JBKHYA010000196.1:0-521 GCA_046565745.1 Actinomycetes bacterium | reverse complement strand
CGTCGCGGAGATCGTGGATGCTCTGCGCGCGCTCCTCGCGCGACCCCTGCCGCTCGTGGTCTACAACGCGCCATACGACCTCACCCTGCTGAGGCACGAGGCCGAACGGCACGCGATCGAGCCGTTGCAGGAGCCGGCGCCGGTGATCGACCCGCTCGTCATCGACAAGGCCGTCGACCGGTACCGCAAGGGCAAGCGCACCCTCGAGGCCGCGGCAGCCGAGTACGGGGTCGCGCTCACGGGAGCTCACGATGCCGTCGTCGACGCGATCGCCGCAGGTCGCGTCGCCCAGGCGATGGCGAAGCGCCACGAGGCCGCGCTCGCCGGCGATGCTCGCGCGCTGCACGATCAGCAGGTCGCGTGGCACGCCCAGCAGTGCGACTCGTTCGAGGACTACATGCGCCGCGAGCGCGACCACCGCTTCACGGTCGACCGCGGCTGGCCGGTGCGCGGCTAGACCCCGCACACACTCACGACGAGCGCGGCGGCGCGCCCCTCGCGCGTCACGCGTGAACGTTCCC
>JBKHYA010000195.1:0-521 GCA_046565745.1 Actinomycetes bacterium | reverse complement strand
TCGCGCAGCCACCGGTCAGCCTCGGCCCGGGCCGGGGCGCGCGCCAGCCCCCGGCTCCGTGGCCCGAAGGCGACGTTGTCGCGCACGTCCAGATGCGGGAAGAGCAGTGGCTCCTGTGCCAGCAGCGCGACGCGCCGGTCGTGCGGTGGCACCTGGACGGACCGGCCCGGGACACCCCGCAGGGTCAGCGGCCGCCCGGCGAGGACGACCCGCCCGCGATCGGGCCGGATCAGGCCCGCAATGACGGCCAGCACGGTCGACTTGCCGGCGCCGTTGGGGCCGAGAAGCGCCACGGTCTCCCCGGCCGCCACGTCGAAGGCCAGGTCCACTCCACGGTCGGCGACGCTGGCGGTGTACTCCAAGGTCACAGGCTGCTCCTGCTCTGCCGGGCGAAGCCGATGACCAGGATCGCCACCACCACCAGCACCAGCGAGAGCGCCACGGCGGCCTCCGCGTCGGTCTCGCGTCGCAGGTAGATCTCCAGCGGCAGCGTGCGCGTCACACCCTGCAGGCTGCCGGCG
>JBKHYA010000194.1:0-527 GCA_046565745.1 Actinomycetes bacterium | reverse complement strand
GTCGTCGTGCCTGCCCTCGGCGGCGAGCTCGCGAGCCCGCACGGTGGGCTTGTGCAGCAGCACGCCCGCGAAGTGGCGCAGCGCCTGCTCGGCGAGGCGCCGCTCCTCCTCGGTGCCGCGCTTGGCGATGCGGGCGAGCTCGGCGTCCATCGCGCCCTGCACGTGCTCGCGCAGCGCCGCGATCGCGGGGCCGAGCTGCCGCTCGGCGGTGCCGCGCTCGAAGCGCGCGGCGGCCTTCCGCACGAGGTGGCGGGCGTCCTCGGTGGCGGTGAGGTGCTCGAGCGGCGCGTGCAGGCGGATCGTCTCGAGGTCGAGCACCTCGACGCCGTGCACGGTCGCGACGTCGGGGTCGACGTTGCGGGGCATGCCCATGTCGATCACGAGCTGCGAGGCGCGGCCGTGGTCGACCGGGCACTCGGCGCCGGGGCCCGCGTGCAGCGGGCAGCCCTCGGCGGTCGGGTCGAGCGCGACGGGGCAGGTGGATGCGTCGTGCGGCTGCACGGCGGAGCCGGGGAAGGCGTGGGTCG
>JBKHYA010000193.1:0-528 GCA_046565745.1 Actinomycetes bacterium | reverse complement strand
TCGGCGCAGAGCGACAGCCTACCTCTGACTGCCGCCAATCTTTGCAACAGAGCCATCGAGTTCGGTCAGCATGTTTACCGAGCCGATGCATACGTGTTCGAGACCACATGGATTGAACAGTAGTTTGCGCTAATTCGCTTTAGCGGTAGAGGGTGGCGTCCCCTGGGGTGGTGTAGTTTCCCGGCTCGGGTGTCACGTCGTGGACGTGGTGAGCCATCGTGCGATGGTCAGTGAGAACTGTCTAGGAATCTCACGGAAGGACACAAACGCACGATGGCTCTTGACCAGTCTGCCCTCCTCGAGCTACTCGGGGAACTGAAACTCACCGATGTGAACGACCGGATCCGGGTCGCGACCGAGACGCTCTACCAGGAGCTGATCGATGCCGAGGCGACCGCGGTGATCGGCGCCGGCCCGTTCGAACGCACCGCCGCCCGAACCACCCAGCGCAACGGCTCCCGTCCGAGGACCCTGTCGACCACGGGTGACGTCCCGCTGAGTGGTGGAGTTTCTCGACACCGTGCGGTC
>JBKHYA010000192.1:0-530 GCA_046565745.1 Actinomycetes bacterium | reverse complement strand
TCGCGGCCCGTCACCGCAAGCCGAGCCAGGCCAACCCGCAGGGCGGGATCGAGCGTCGCGAGGCGCCGCTCCATGTCTCGAAGGTGGCGCTCGAGGACCCCAAGACGGGCAAGCCGACGCGCGTGCGTTTCGAGACGCGCGAGGGAAAGAAGGTCCGCGTCGCAGTGCGGTCCGGGTAGCTGATCAATGGCTGACGCCAAATATTTGCCGCGCCTCCGGCGCGATTATGACGAGCGCATCGTCCCGGCGATGATCGAGAAGTTCGGTTACAAGAACCGGCTCGAGGTCCCGCGCCTGGAGAAAATCGTCCTCACAAGAAGCGCGTCGAGACCGCCGCCGCAGAGATGGAGCTGATCGCCGGCCAGAAGCCCGTGATCACCAAGGCGAAGAAGTCGATCGCCCAGTTCAAGCTGCGCGAGGGCATGCCGATCGGCGTCAAGGTCACCTTGCGCCGCGAGCGCATGTACGAGTTCCTCGACCGGCTGGTCACGATCGCGCTGCCGCGCGTGCGCGACTTCCGCGGCCTCAAT
>JBKHYA010000191.1:0-533 GCA_046565745.1 Actinomycetes bacterium | reverse complement strand
GTCGGCGTCGGCGTCGGCGAGCGGGAAGCGGGAGAAGCCGGTGCGGACGCACTCGGCCTCCGCCTCGGCGTACGTGACACCGACGGGAAGGGTGACCACGTCCGCCAGGGGGACCGTCATCGTCCGCACGGGGCGGTCGCTGAGCGTCAGCGCGCTGGCCAGCAGCTCGCTCTCGCCCTTCTCGAGCAGCCCCTCCTCCCGGGACTCGGCGATGAACGCCGCGACCTCGTCCGCCGTGAAGGCGGACGCGACCTCGTCCTTGGGCTCCACGCGCAGGGCGCGGAGGACGACGTTCGCGACCCAGTTGAGGAACACGATGATCGGCTTGAGGGCCAGGACCACCCCGTAGAGCACCGGCCCGAGCACGAGGGCGGACCGCTCCGGGCCGGCGATCGCGATGTTCTTGGGGACCATCTCGCCGATGACCATGTGGAGGAAGGCCACGATCGTGAGGGCGATGACGAAGCCGAGCGAGTGCAGGAGCCCCTCGGGCACCTCGACGACGCGCTCGATCGCACCCTCGATGAGCCCGG
>JBKHYA010000190.1:0-534 GCA_046565745.1 Actinomycetes bacterium | reverse complement strand
GATTCCTCGCGTGCCGCTCTACCTCGATTCGCCGATGGCCTCGCGTGCCACGACGGTCTACCACGAGCATCCCGAGGTCTACGACGCCGAGACCCGGGAACTGCTCGCCTCCGGCGAGTCCCCGCTCGAATATCCGGGCCAGTCCTTCACCGATACCGTCGAGGAATCGAAGGCGATCCGCCGCGCCCGGCGGCCGATCATGGTGGTCGCCAGCTCCGGCATGCTCACCGGCGGGCGGATCATGCACCACCTCAAGGACTTCCTCCCCGATCCGAGGTGCACGTTGCTGTTCATCGGCTACCAGGCACAGGGGACGCTCGGGCGGCACATCGCCGACGGCGGCACCACGGCGCGCATCGACGGCCAGGAGGTCGACGTCCGCTGCCGGGTGCGGGTGATCTCGGGCTTCTCCGCTCATGCCGACCAGCACGAGCTCGAGGCCTGGCTCGCCCATTTCGGCCGCGCCGGCGGCCGTCCGAAGCGCGTCTTCATCGTCCATGGCGACCCCGATGCCGCCGAGGCCTTCGCCGTCCG
>JBKHYA010000189.1:0-534 GCA_046565745.1 Actinomycetes bacterium | reverse complement strand
TGACCAAGGAGCTCTTCGCGCTGCTGAGCGCCGCGTTCGTCGCGCTGCTCGCGATCGCCGCCGTGCTCGGCGTGCTCGCCCACCGGCGCCGCCAGCGCGACATCGAGGCGCCGGCCGGCTGGATCGACGTCGCGCCGCAGCTCTTCGTCGACGCGCTCTACGTGGCCACGACCCGCGCCGGCGAGCCGTACCAGCGCATCTTCGCCCACGGCCTCGGCTTCCGCGGCCGCACGCGCCTCGCGATCGACGCCGCCGGCGTGCAGCTGCTCGCCGACCGCACCGAGATGCGCATCCCCGCCGGCCGCATCCGCGCCGTCGAGCGCGCCACCTGGACCATCGACCGCGTCGTCGAGCCCGGCGGCATCATCGTCATCGCCCACTCGCTCGGCGCCGACGTCGACACCTACCTCCGCGTCATCGGCGACGACAGCGCTGCCTTCGCGGCGCTGCACGCGCTCGCCGCGAAGGCCTCGCCCGCGACGCCGACCGCCCAGCACACCCAGTCCGCCCAGCAGGCAACCGGGGAAGGAGCCA
>JBKHYA010000188.1:0-534 GCA_046565745.1 Actinomycetes bacterium | reverse complement strand
CGTCGCGCCCGCGCACCTCGACGCCGCGCGGTTCTGCGGCGGCGAAGAAGCCGAGCGCGCGCACGCAGCCCACGAAGAGGCTGCCCGCTCCGCCGAGCGAGCAGCCGGGCATCCTCTCGAGCGCCTGGATGGGCCTCGCGCACCTGACCGGCGGGGCCTTCCGCGTGCTGGGGAAGGAGACCCTCGCGAAGGAGGAGCGCCGCGACGGCGTGCCCTTCCTCATCGTGGTGCTCGCGGTCATCGGCGCGATCGTCGAGTGGTTCACGCCGACCGACCCGGTCGCTCTCGCGCTCGACGCCTACACCTTCGGCGGCCTCGTGGGCCGCGTCGCCTTCGCGCTGCCCGTCATCATGGTGCTGTTCGCGGCATGGCTCTTCCGCCACCCGGCGAGCGTCCACGACAACACGCGCATCGGCATCGGCCTGGGCCTCCTGATCGCGAGCGTGAGCGGCCTGTGCCACATCGCCCTCGGCGCTCCGCAGCCGACGGAGGGCGCGCTCGTCCTCGCTCAGGCGGGCGGTGTGATCGGCTGGC
>JBKHYA010000187.1:0-535 GCA_046565745.1 Actinomycetes bacterium | reverse complement strand
ACACGCAGCGTCTGCCGGTGGCCTTGATCGCCGCTGCCGCGGCGCGCGCGTTGTCCACCGCGGCCGCCGGATTGAGGATGGACAGCATCATGTCGCAGGTCTCGACCACGCCCTGCACGGTGCCGCAGTCGTTGAGCCCGGCCTCGCGGGCGCCGTCGGCCAGGGCCGCGACGCGACCGGCGTACCGGTTGCCGCCGCGGTCGAAGACGCAGGTCTCGATGCCTGCGGCGACGGCCTTCCTGCCCAGCGCCTCACCGACCGCCTTGGCAACGGCCGTCTTGCCACCGTCGTCCTCGGCGGACACGCCGGCCTCGAGCGACGAGGCCGCGGCCAGGGTGTGGCCGGCGACGTCGTCGATCAGCTGCGCGTAGATGTGGGCGTTGGACCGGTAGACGGACAGACGCGGGGCGGTCGCCGTGCCGGTGACGCGCTTGCGGACGCGGAAGTGACGCCGAGCCTTGCCGATGCGCCGCAGCGCGGAGATGTTCGCCATCACTTACCCGTCTTCCCGACCTTGAGCTTGATCTGCTCGCCC
>JBKHYA010000186.1:0-537 GCA_046565745.1 Actinomycetes bacterium | reverse complement strand
AGCAGCTTGACGACGGCGTTGGTGCTGCGGCTGAGCAGCCACACGACCGGCCGGGCCAGCGTGGCGATGCGGTCGAGCGTCGGCGCCACGAGCGTTGCGTAGCCCTCGGCCCGCTGCAGGCCCAGGCGCTTGGGCACCAGCTCGCTGAACACCAGCGAGAAGTACGAGATGATCAGCGTGACCAGCACCAGCGCGATGGTGTCCGACGGCCCCGCGGCCACGCCCAGGCCCTCGAGCCCGTCCGACACGGGGACGGCCAGCCGGGCGGCACCGAATGCCGCGGACAGGAAGCCGGCCAGCGTCACGCCGACCTGCACGGCGGCCAGGAAGCGGTTGGGGTTCGCGACCAGGTGCGCCACCCGCTCCCCGCGCCGGCCCTTCTCGGCCAGCGCGCGGGCCTGCCCCTCGCGCAGGCTGACCAGGGCGAGCTCGGTCGCGGCGAAGACGCCGCCGATGAGGATGAACACGGCGACCAGGACGATGTCCAGCCAGGGCGCGGTCACGGCGTGCACCTGCCCTTCGGGAGGACGGTGCACG
>JBKHYA010000185.1:0-540 GCA_046565745.1 Actinomycetes bacterium | reverse complement strand
TGAGCTCGGGGTAGAACCGGTCGAGCTGGTCGGTCGTGAGCATGCCCTTGTAGGCGATGGTGCGCGACGAGAGCGACGGGAAGTACACATCGGTCTCCCGCTCGGCGCGCTTGCGCAGGCAGAACGCGAGGCGCTCCAGCGCCATCCCCACGAGCCGGCCGGTGGCCGCGGTGACGAAGAGCTGCTCGAACGACGGCATCACCGAACGCGCGGTGGTGCCCGGCGATCTCCTCGATGCGTGCCTTGGTCTTGCCGACCTGGTCCTCGTCGCCGGGCAGGAACGCGGTGCCCACGGCGTAGGTGCGGGCCGGGGGCAGCTCGAAGCCGAGCTCGGCGGTGACCTCACGGAAGAACCGGTCCGGGACGCCGAGCAGGATGCCCGCGCCGTCGCCCGTGTCGGGCTCGGCGCCGGTGGCGCCACGGTGCTCGAGGTTGCGCAGGGCGGTGATCGCCTGCGCAACGATGTCGTGGCTGGCGACGCCGGTCAGGGTTGCGACGAAGGCGACGCCACAGGCGTCGTGCTCATGGCGCCCGTCGTAG
>JBKHYA010000184.1:0-545 GCA_046565745.1 Actinomycetes bacterium | reverse complement strand
GCGCGCATCGACGCCCTGCAGCGCACGACGCTCGACTCGAAGCTCACGCCCACGCACGAGGCCCTCGCCGACCTCCTCCCGACGGCGGGCTCAAAGAGGGGGCCGCCTACTCGGTGAGCCCCTCGAGCGCGCTCGTCATGGCGCTCCTCGCCGGGCCGTCGGCCGCGGGGTCGTGGTGCGGCGTCATCGGCATGCCCGAGTTCGGGGTCGAAGCGGCGGAATCCATGGGGCTCGATCTCGACCGCCTCGTGCTCGTCCGCCACCTCGAACCCGAGCGGCTCGAGCAGGCCGCGCACCGCCGCCGCGTCGAGCGCGATCCCGAGGAGGCGCTCGGTCCGCTCGACGCTCACCTCGACCCGACGGAGCGGGTGCGGTCCCGGGTCGTTGTCGACGATCCCGGCCGCGAGCCGCGCGCCGGTGATCTCGCCGAGGAGCTGCGCAGCCCGGTACGCAGCATGCCGCGGCAACTCCGGACCGATCCCCTTCTCGTGGCGCATGCTCGCCTCGGAGCGCAGGCCGAGCCGCCGCGCGGTGCTCCGGATCGT
>JBKHYA010000183.1:0-559 GCA_046565745.1 Actinomycetes bacterium | reverse complement strand
CGGTCTGCTCGAAGGTCCAGCTGTCGCGGCTGGCGTTCTGCTGCATCTCGAGGGCCGAAGTGGCGACGCCCCCGGCGTTGGCGGCCTTGCCCGGGGCGAAGAGCACGCCGGCCTCGGCGAACAGGTTGACCGCGTCGGGGGTCGTCGGCATGTTCGCGCCCTCGGCGACCAGCTCGACGCCGTTGGCGACCAGCGTCTTCGCGTCGGCCTCCTCGAGCTCGTTCTGGGTGGCGCAGGGGAGGGCCACGGCGCACGGCACGTCCCAGATCGAGCCGTCCGCGACGTGTCGTACGTCGCCGCCCCGGAGCTCCGCGTAGTCGCTGACCCGACCGCGGCGTACCTCCTTGACCTCGCGGAGCAGGTCGAGGTCGATGCCCCGCTCGTCGACGACGTAGCCACCGGAGTCGGACACCGCGACCACCATGCCGCCGAGCTGGTGCACCTTCTGGGTGGCGTAGATGGCGACGTTGCCCGACCCCGCGACCACGACCCGCTTGCCGTCGAAGTCCTCGCCGCGCGCCGCGAGCATCTCGCGGGCGAAGAACACGGTGCCGTAGCC
>JBKHYA010000182.1:0-560 GCA_046565745.1 Actinomycetes bacterium | reverse complement strand
TGTGCGCTGGTCGATCTGGACCGTGCCGGCCTCGGAGCCGGCGACGAACCAGCCGTCGGCGGTGATCGCGTAGCGCAGCGGGCGCAGGCCGTTGCGGTCGAGCGTCGCGCCGGCGATCACCCCGTCCGAGACCCCGAGCGCGGCCGGGCCGTCCCACGGCTCGCTCCGCGTCGGGAGGGTCTCGGCCGGCCCGCCGAGGCCGGACGCGGCCGGGATGAGCGTGGAAATTGCCGCGTCGATCGGCATACCGCCGAGGACGAGGAGCTCGACCGCGTCGTCGGCCTCGCGGTCGGCGCCGACGACTACCTCGTCAAGCCCTTCAGTCCGCGCGAGCTCATGGCTCGCATCGGTGCGCTCCTCCGTCGGCCGCGACAGCCGCGATCCCCCACCCCGCGCGGCCTCGAGGTGGACGGCCGGCGCCGGCGCGTCGCGGTGGACGGCCGATCGGTGGCCCTGACTCCGCTCGAGTTCGACCTGCTGGCCGTCCTGGCCCGGGAGCCGGGCGTCGTCGTCTCCCGCGGCGCGATCATGCGCGAGGTCTGGGGACCCGGCTACGACGA
>JBKHYA010000181.1:0-566 GCA_046565745.1 Actinomycetes bacterium | reverse complement strand
TCTCGCAGCGCGCGGCGCTCGCGGCCCTCACCGGCCCGCAGAACGCGGTCGCGACGATGCGCGAGGCGTTCGACCGGCGACGCAAGGTCGCGGTCGCCGAGCTCAACCGCATCCCCGGCATGGTGACGCCGACCCCGACGGGCGCGTTCTACGTCTACCCCGACGTCACGGGCCTCTTCGGCCGCGAGTGGGGCGGCGTGACGCCGACGACGTCGCTCGAGCTCGCCGACCTCATCCTCGAGCAGGCCGAGGTCGCGGCCGTGCCCGGCGAGGCGTTCGGGCCGAGCGGCTACCTGCGTTTCAGCTACGCGCTCGGCGACGACGACCTGCTCGCGGGCATCCAGCGACTGCAGTCGCTGTTCGGGACGCGCGACTAGGCAGGGTCGGCCCATCAGCCGGCCCATCAGCCGGCCCATCAGCCGGCCCATCAGCCTGCCCGCTCGACGGCCCGCTCGCCAGCCCGTTCGACGAAGACGGCCCCGCACGATGATCGTGCGGGGCCGTTCTCGTTGGATGCGGCTGCCGGGGCAGCGGCGAGTGCGACTACTTCGCGGCGGCGTACGCCT
>JBKHYA010000180.1:0-569 GCA_046565745.1 Actinomycetes bacterium | reverse complement strand
GGCGATCGTGGTCGCGGAGCGACCGGGGATGTCGTAGAGCATCACCGGCAGCCCACAGGTGTCCGCGACGGCGGTGAAGTGCGCGACCAGGCCGTCCTGGGTGGGCTTGTTGTAGTACGGCGTCACGACCAGCATGCCGTCGGCGCCGGCCTTCTCCGCCTGCGCGGCGAGCGCGACGGAGTGCGCGGTGTCGTTGGTCCCGACGCCGGCGACGACCGTGGCGCGGTCACCGACCGCCTCGACGACGGCCCGCAGGAGCCGGCCGTCCTCCTCGACGGTCGTGGTGGGCGACTCGCCGGTGGTGCCGGAGACGACGACTCCGTCGTTGCCGTTGTCGACCAGGTGCTCGGCGACCCGGGCCGCGGCCTCGAGGTCGAGCGCGCCCGGGCGCAGGCCGAGCTGCGCGAGCAGGTTGCCGGCGTCCGCCGCACCAGCGAGCTGCTCGGCAAGGAGACCGCGGCGCTCGTCGACGCGCTGCGCCGCCCGCAGGCGCGCGGTCGCTGGGGGGAGGTGCAGCTGCGCAGGTGCGTGGAGTACGCGGGCATGGTCGACCGCTGCGACTTCACCGA
>JBKHYA010000179.1:0-569 GCA_046565745.1 Actinomycetes bacterium | reverse complement strand
AGTCACTGCGCAACAACGAGACCACCCTGGAACGCCTCGGGTTCGTGCTGCTGGTGTTCGGGCTGCTCGGGGTCGTGCTCGCGACCGCGGCCGGCTGGGCGGTGGCGCGCAACGGGTTGCGCCCGGTGCGCCGGCTGACGCACAAGGCGGAGGAGATCGCCCGCACCGAGCAGCTCGACCCGATCGAGGTCGAGGGCAACGACGAGATCGCCCGGCTGGCCTCGGCGTTCAACGCGATGCTGGCCGCGCTGGCAGCGTCGCGGGACCGGCAGCGCCGGCTCGTCGCCGACGCCAGCCACGAGCTGCGCACCCCGCTCACGTCGCTGCGCACCAACCTCGACCTGCTCGTGCAGGCCGACGCCCGGGGCGGCCTGTCGGAGCAGGCGCGCACCGAGCTCATGGACGACATCCGCTTCCAGATCGAGGAGATGACCACGCTCATCGGCGACCTCACCGAGCTCGCCCGCGACGAGCCGCCGGTGGTGACCGCGGAGCCGGTGGACCTGGCCGAGGTGACCGCGCGCGCGGTGGAGCGGGTACGGCGACGCGCCTCCTCGTTGCACTTCGAC
>JBKHYA010000178.1:0-571 GCA_046565745.1 Actinomycetes bacterium | reverse complement strand
AAGCCGACGATGTCGGCGCCGGCGTCACGCGCCTTCTGCGCGTTCTCGCCCTGGGCGAACACGGCCACGCGCACGGTTTTGCCGGTACCCTTGGGCAGCACGACGGCGCCGCGCACCATCTGGTCGGATTTGCGCGCGTCGACGCCGAGGTTGATCGCGACGTCGACCGACTCGTCGAACTTGGCGGTCGCGGTTTCCTTGACCAGCTGCAGGGCGTCCGCCACCGGATAGTTGCGGGTGCGGTCGATTTTTTCTTTCAGCGCGCGCAGGCGCTTGGATGCGTTAGCCATGTCAGACTCCCTCCACGATGATGCCCATGGAACGGGCGGTGCCGGCGATGGTGCGCACCGCGGCGTCCATGTCGGCCGCGGTCAGGTCGGGTTCCTTGGTCTTGGCGATTTCCTCGAGCTGGGCGCGGGTGATCGTGCCCACCTTGTCGAGGTGCGGCTTCGCGCTGCCCTTGTCGAGCTTGATCGCCTTCTTGATCAGCACCGTTGCGGGCGGCGTCTTCATGATGAAAGTGAAGCTCTTGTCCGCGAAGGCGGTGATCACCACCGGAATCGGCAGACCG
>JBKHYA010000177.1:0-574 GCA_046565745.1 Actinomycetes bacterium | reverse complement strand
CTCGCTCTGCGACAGCAGCTCGGGCGGGGTGTCGGGGGACACCGGCGGCTCGCTGATCGCCGAGATCCTGAAGCCCGCCGCCGTGAACGACTCCGACATCGCGCTCAGCGGACGGTACCAGATCGTGAGTGTCGCGCAGACGCCGTCGAAGTCGTACTCCTCCGAGTTCGGCACGGTCGCGAAGTAGTCGACCTCGGGGTACATCACCGGCGGGATGACGGGGTGGTTGACCACCACGACCAGCCGGCCGCCGGGCCTCAGCACCCGGCGCAGCTCGGCCAGCGGCCGCGACCAGTCCTCGAGGTAGTGCAGCACGAGCATGGCCACTGCGTCGTCGAAGGTCCCGTCGTCGTACGGAAGCGGCCGGGTCAGGTCGGCCACCCTCAGGTCGGCCTCGTCCCCGAGCCGATCTCGGGCGAGGCGGATCATCTCAGGGCTCGCGTCGAACCCGGCCACGCTCGCGCCCCGCTCCCCCAGCTCGGCGATGAGCGGCCCCGAACCGCATCCAGCGTCCAGGATCCTGCGCCCGGCGACATCGCCGAGCAGGTCCAGCACCGCCGGCCGGGCGTACCAC
>JBKHYA010000176.1:0-575 GCA_046565745.1 Actinomycetes bacterium | reverse complement strand
CTACCACTTCGACGAGGACGGCACCTACGCCTGCTGGATGGGCCACGGCACGCTGCCCAAGATCAACCACGCCGACCGCGACGTGCGGCACGCGATGGTCGAGGGACCGGACTCCGTCGTCGGGCGCTGGCTGCGACCGCCGTTCGACCTCGACGGGTGGCGCATCGACGTCGCCAACATGACCGGGCGCCTCGGCGCCGTCGACGTCAACCACGACGTCGCGCGCGCGGTCCGTGCCACCGCCCGGGCGCTGCGCGCCGACCCGTGGGTCATCGGCGAGCACAACCACGACGCCTCCGGCGACCTCGACGGCGACGGCTGGCACGGCACCATGAACTACTCCGGCTTCTCGTGGCCGGTGTGGTCGTGGCTGCGCGCCCCCGCGTCGCCCGCGCGGGAGACGTCGTGCGCGTGGAACCAGCCGTCGGCGACCGCGCTTGTGGCCGCGACCCCCTGGCGCCACGCCTCGCCGTCGCGCACGAAGCGAAGGCGCAGCGCGTCGTGGTGCGCAAGGAGCGCCGCGAGCGCGGCGCGCGCCTCCGACGCCTCGACGTCGGGCGCGAGCTCGAGGAGGA
>JBKHYA010000175.1:0-577 GCA_046565745.1 Actinomycetes bacterium | reverse complement strand
AGATGACGGGCTCCATGGAAGGCTCGGGGCGCTGAGCGCCTGAGGCGGCGGCAGGGACGGCGGCTTCCACGAATTGGCAGAGGGCGTTCGCAAGACGCATCTGATGCACGGACCGGGCGCGGACCGTGAGGAGCCGGCCGGTGGCGACCACGATCGCGACACAGCGGGCCCGTGAGGTGGCGACGTTGAGCCGGTTGCGCGAGTAGAGGAAGGCCATCCCGCGCGGCGCATCCTCGGGGGAGCTGCTCGTCATCGAGTAGAGGCTGACCGGTGCCTCCTGGCCCTGGAACTTGTCGACCGTCCCGACGCGCGCCTCGGGCAGCAGTCGCTGGATCTCGCCGACCTGCGCGTTGTACGGGGCCACGACGAGGACATCCGCCCAGCCGAGCGGCCGCCCGACCCCTTGGGCGTCGACCCACGTCGCGCCGCCCTCCACGAGGGTGCGGACGAGGGCCGCCACCTGCCGAGCCTCCTCCGGCGAGGCGTTGTCGCTGCCGGCGTGGTCGGCCGTGACGAGACGGACGCCGGCTCCGCCCAGCGGCGCTGCGGCGCGAACCTCCTGCACCGCGAGGTGGGC
>JBKHYA010000174.1:0-577 GCA_046565745.1 Actinomycetes bacterium | reverse complement strand
GCCGGCAGCTTCCCCGGGCGCACCCAGACCGTGCCCCTCAAGGTGTTCCTGCTCCTCGACACCCGCCCCGAGGCGGCCATCGCCCTCAGCCTGGTGCTGGTCGCCGTCTCGGTGGCCGTGCTGGCCGGGCTGCGCACCCGCTGGCTGGGCGCCGGGTGACCGACGGGCGCGACGCCGGTCTCCGGGCGACCGTCCGGGTGGTCCGGGGCGACCTCGTCGTCGACGTCGACCTGGCCGTCGGCCCGGGCGAGGTCGTCGCCCTCCTCGGCCCCAACGGCGCCGGCAAGACGACCCTGCTGCGGGCCATCGCCGGCCTGGAGCGGCTGGCCGCCGGCTCCGTCACCCTCGACGCCGCCGTGCTCGAGGACGCCGCGACCGGCGTGCGGGTGGCGCCCGAGCACCGGCCGGTGGCGATGGTGTTCCAGGACGGCCGCCTGTTCCCCCACCTGAGCGCGGCCGACAACGTGGCGTTCGGCCTGCGCACCCGGGGCGTCGCTCGCCGCGAGGCACGCGCCCGGGCGCTGGAATGGCTGGACCGGATCGGCCTGGCGGATCGGGCCGGCGCCCGGCCCGGGGC
>JBKHYA010000173.1:0-578 GCA_046565745.1 Actinomycetes bacterium | reverse complement strand
CTCGGTGCCGACCTCGTCGGCTTCCAGCGGCCGAACAACGCGCAGAACTTCGTGCGCCTGGTCCGCCAGCGCGTCGGACACAAGACCCATCGGGACCTGGTCTACCTGCCCGACGGGCGCATCGTGCAGGCCGGGTCCTTCCCGATCTCGATCGACGCCCAAGGGCTCGAGGAGCTCGCCCGCTCCGAGTCGGTGGCGACCCGGGCGAAGGAGATCCGCGAGCAGCTCGGGAACCCCCGCCACATCCTGCTCGGCGTCGACCGCCTCGACTACACCAAGGGCATCTACAGCCGACTGCGGGCCTACGGCGAGCTTCTCGCCGAGGGCTCGCTGTCCGTGGACGACACCGTCTTCGTCCAGGTCGCGACGCCGTCGCGGGAACGCGTGGAGCAGTACCGCCGCCTGCGCGACGACATCGACCGGCTCGTCGGACGGATCAACGGCGACCTCGGCCGCATCGGCCGCCCGGCCATCGCCTACCTGCACTCCTCCTACCCCCGCCACGAGATGGCCGCCCTCTTCCGCGCCGCCGACGTGGCCGTGGTCACCCCGTTGGCGGATGGGATGAACCTGGTCGC
>JBKHYA010000172.1:0-583 GCA_046565745.1 Actinomycetes bacterium | reverse complement strand
CGCCTACGACCTGACCCGCGGTCGCATCACGTACCGCTACAAGTGATCCAGAAGCTTCCCCGGGCAGACCCGGGGACGTGCCGCCGGCGCCCACACGACCGAGGTCCCGCGAGGGACGCACGGCACCGCACCACCACAACCGAAGACAGGCCGGTCGCTCGCCGCATCCGCGCGGTGGCGGCCCCGATCGCGAGGGAGTGGGCCCCCGCGACGCCGACCACCCGTCCGGGGTGGCGGGACGCCAGGAGGAAGAACGTGAAGGTCCACCCTTCCGTGAAGAAGCAGTGCGACAAGTGCAAGATCATCCGTCGCAAGCGCCGCGTGCTCGTGATCTGCGAGAACCCGCGCCACAAGCAGCGCCAGGGCTGAGAGGAGTCGACACATGGCACGCATCGCTGGAGTCGACATCCCGCGCGACAAGCGCGTGGTCATCGCTCTGACCTACATCTACGGGGTCGGGCCGACCCGGGCGCAGCAGACGCTCGAGGCGACCGACGTCGACGCGGACACCCGCGTCCGCGACCTCTCCGAAGACCAGGTGCAGCGCCTCCGGGTGCACATCGAGGAGAACTACCGCGTCGAG
>JBKHYA010000171.1:0-585 GCA_046565745.1 Actinomycetes bacterium | reverse complement strand
GGGGCTCGGACCCGATCGCCGCCCTCGGCGCGTCGTGGAGCTCGGTGGCGACGACGTACGGCGCGCTCCTCGGCGGCTCGATCGGCGACCCGGTGCGGATCATCGGCGCGCTCGTGTCACTCGACTTCGACGAGCTGCGGCGGGCGATGCTCCCGCTGTCGGAGACGATCGTCTCGGCCACCCCGCTCGTCTTCACCGGCCTCTCGGTCGCGCTCGCGTTCCGCGTCGGGCTGTTCAACATCGGTGCCGAGGGCCAGCTCTATCTCGGGGCGCTCTTCGCCGTCATCGTCGGCTTCAGCTTCATGGGCCTGCCCTGGTTCGTCCACCTGCCGCTGTCGATCGGCGCCGGCTTCCTCGGCGGCGCCCTGTGGGGCGCGATCCCGGGGATCCTCAAGGCGCGCACCGGCGCGCACGAGGTGATCGTGACGATCATGCTGAACTTCGTCGCGTACAACCTCGTCGGCTGGGCACTGAAGACCGGGTTCGTCCAGCGCGAGGGCCGATCCGACCCGATCAGCAAGATCGTCGCGGACTCGGCGATCATCCAGCCGATCGTCACCGGCCTCCGCGCGAACTGGGGAATCG
>JBKHYA010000170.1:0-588 GCA_046565745.1 Actinomycetes bacterium | reverse complement strand
TCGGCTCAGGTTCGGTCCGTTCCTTCCCCCTGGTGGGACCAACGCACCGATCGGCGCGTCGCCGGGGCCGGCCGGTCAGGTGAGGGTGGCGAGGACGGCGGCGAGGTCGGCGGGCAGGGGGCTGTCGACCTCGATGCGCTCGCCGGTGACCGGGTGGGCGAACGCCAGGTGCTCGGCGTGGAGGACCTGGCGGGGGGCGGGCAGGGTCTGGCGGGCGCCGCCGTAGCGGGTGTCGCCCACGACCGGGTGGCCGATGGCCTGCAGGTGCACGCGGATCTGGTGGGTGCGGCCGGTCTCGAGGTGGCACACCAGCTCGGTGGCCTCGACCGGCTCGGCGAAGCGGCGCACGACCTCGTAGCCGGTGCGGGCCTCCCGGCCGCCGACGACGACGGCCATCCGGGTCGGGTCCTTGGTGGGGCGGCCGATGGGGGCGTCGACCTGGCCGCGCGGCTCGGTGACGTGGCCCCACACCAGGGTGCGGTACCGGCGGGTGACGGTCCGGGTCCGCAGCGCGTCGGTGAGCGCCTCGTGGGCCTCCGCGGTGCGGGCGACCACCAGCAGCCCCGAGGTGTCGCGGTCGAGGCGGTG
>JBKHYA010000169.1:0-591 GCA_046565745.1 Actinomycetes bacterium | reverse complement strand
GGTCGTAGTGGCCGTCCGTGAGCCGCGGCAGGACCTCCAGCGCCGAGCCGGGGATCAGCCGCACCCGCTGGGAGGGGATGCCGGCCTCGGTGAAGGCCTCCTTGGCGAGCCGCTGGTGCTCGGCCTCGAGGTCGACCGTGGTGAGCACTCCGTCGGGGCGCATGCCGCGCAGCATCCACACCCCGGAGACGCCGGTGCCGGTGCCGATCTCGACGACCGCCCGGGCCTCGACGGCGGCCGCCAGGAAGCGCAGCGCGGCGCCCCCGCCGGAGCCGATCGGGACGACGCCGACCTCCTGGGCGCGGGCACGTGCGTTGCGGAGCACCTCGTCCTCGGCGACGTACTCCTCGGCGAAGGTCCAGCTGGCCGGCTTGGGTCCCGTCACGGTGATGCTCTCCCTCGTCGGTGCCCGGGTGGCGGGCGCTTGGCGCGGACTCTACCGGTCGCCGTCGGCCCCTCCCGGGAACACCGGGCGGTCCCCGGCCGTTCACCTGTTGTCAGGCACGTCACGGCCGATCCTCAGGGTCCCCTCAGGTCTGGCTCCTAGGTTCAGCAGCAGGAGGAAGCGGACCCGATGACGGGAGGCCGACC
>JBKHYA010000168.1:0-594 GCA_046565745.1 Actinomycetes bacterium | reverse complement strand
CCTCGCCTCGTCCATCTGGGGCTCGAACCGGCGGTCCAGCGCCCAGTTGTTCGTGACGTCGTTCGTGTCCTTCCAGAATCCGACCGCCAGGCCGGCGAGGTACGCCGCCCCGAGGGCCGTCGTCTCCGACACCTTCGGCCGCTCGACGGCCACGCCGAGGATGTCGGCCTGGAACTGCATGAGGTCGTTGTTCACGACCGCACCGCCGTCGACCTTCAGCTCCTTGAGCTCGACGCCGGAGTCCGCCTCCATGGCCTCGAGGACCTCGCGGGTCTGGTAGGCCATCGAGTCCACCGTCGCCCGGGCGATGTGCTCGATCGTCGTGCCGCGGGTGATGCCGAGGATCGCGCCGCGGGCGTACTGGTCCCAATACGGGGCCCCGAGGCCGACGAAGGCGGGCACCATGTACACGCCCTCGGTGTCGCTCACCTTCCCGGCCAGCTTCTCGATGTCGGCCGAGTTCGTGATCACCTTGAGACCGTCGCGGATCCACTGGACCGCGGCGCCGGCGATGAAGACCGAGCCCTCGAGGGCGTAGGTCACCTTGCCGTCGTAGCCCCAGGCGATGGTCGTGAGCAGGCCGTTCTTCGACGG
>JBKHYA010000167.1:0-598 GCA_046565745.1 Actinomycetes bacterium | reverse complement strand
GCCGAGGACGCCGTCGACGTCGGGGTGAGCCAGGGCCTCCACCAGGCGGGCCAGCAGCGAGCGCCGGTCGGCCATCGCCATCGCGTCCCCGCCGGAGGCGAGCGCCCCGCGGGCCGGGTGGTCGGCCGCGACGAGCATGAGGCGGCCGGTCGCGCCGCTGAACGAGGTGGGCCGGCGCCGCTCGGTGGCCAGCCGGGCGATGCGCCCGGGGGACTCCACCCGGGTCCGCACCAGGTCGGCGACCTCGACGCGCGCGGCCGTCATGCCGCACCCGCCAGCACGCTCTCCAGCTCCGCGGTGGTCGGCATCGCGTCCGCGCAGGCGAGCCGGCCGGCGACGACCGCCCCGGCCGCGTTCGCGAAGCGCAGCGTCCGCTCGACGTCCCACCCGGACAGCAGTCCGTGGCACAGCGCCCCGCCGAACGCGTCCCCGGCGCCGAGCCCGTTGACGACCTCGACCGGGTGCGGGGGCACGACCACGCGCTGGTCCCGGTCAGCACCGAGGACCCCGGCCGGGCCCTGCTTCACGACCGCGAGCTCCACACCGGCGGCGAGCAGCGCGTCGGCCGCCCGGTCCGGATCACGCTCGCCCACCGCCA
>JBKHYA010000166.1:0-613 GCA_046565745.1 Actinomycetes bacterium | reverse complement strand
ATCCCCGGCACCGAGTCGCAGGAGGCGCTCGACCAGCTCGACGCGCTCTTCCCGCAGGTCGCCGGGGCGAGCGCGCAGGCCGTCGTCGTCGCACCGGAGGGGGCCTCGGTGACGGATGCGGGCATCCGCGCCGAGATCGACGACCTCGCGGCCGATCTCGCCCGTGTCGACGGCGTCGAGGCCGTGCTCGGGCCCTTCGACGAGTTCGCTGAGAACCAGGTGAGCGACGACGAGCGCGTCGCGATCGTGCAGGTGCAGCTCGCCGGCACCTCGGAGGAGGTCAGCGACGCCACGCTGGAGGAGCTCATCGCGACGGGCGAGGGCCGCGAGGCGCGCGTCGAGTTCGCCGGGCAGGTCTTCCAGGACATGACCGTCGGCATCACCATCCTCGAGGTCTTCGGCGTCGTCGTCGCCGGGGTGGTGCTCGTCGTCACCTTCGGCTCGCTCGCCGCGGCCGGCATGCCGCTCGTCACGGCGCTCGTCGGCGTCGGCACCGTCATGGGCGGCATCCTCGCGCTCGCCGCCGCGGTGCCCGTGTCGAGCTCGGCACCGCTGCTCGCGCTCATGATCGGCCTCGCCGTCGGCATCGACTACGCGCTGTTCATCGTCTCGC
>JBKHYA010000165.1:0-613 GCA_046565745.1 Actinomycetes bacterium | reverse complement strand
GATGGCACCGCTTTGCGCGAGGTCAGGATCGCCGAGCATGGCGAAGGCGCCGAGCGCCCCCTCGCGCGCCGCGGCCAGGCGGACGAACATCGCTTGGTAGCGGCTCATGCCGGCTCTCCCAACAGACCGCTGGCCGTGGCGAGGTCCTTGTCGCCGCGGCCGGAGAGGTTGACGAGCAGGATCGGCTCGCCATCGGCCGCGTCGGCCATCTTGAGTGCGTGCGCGACCGCATGCGCCGATTCGAGCGCGCAGATGATCCCCTCGGCGCGGGCGAGGGCGGAGAAGGCGGCGAGCGCCTCGGCGTCGGTAGCGCCGACATAAGAGGCGCGGCCTGTCTCCCGCAGCCAGGCATGTTCGGGGCCGACCGCGGGATAATCGAGCCCGGCCGAGACCGACCAGCTCTCGCTGACCTGGCCCTCCTCGTCCTGCAGCAGGAAGGTCTCGGCGCCGTCGCGCACGGCCAGCGTCTTGGCGATCTGCGCCGGCTCGACGCCGAGCGCCTGCGCGGCTTCGTTCACAGTCGCCGTGCTCTTCTCCGTCTCGATTAGCGGCAGGTCGGGTGCGTGCTCGGCGAGCCAGGCGCGGACGGAGTCGAGGCTCATCGAGTCACTCG
>JBKHYA010000164.1:0-614 GCA_046565745.1 Actinomycetes bacterium | reverse complement strand
CACATGCTCCTCGGCCTCCTGCCGCCCAGCGGCGGAGCGGCCCTCATCGGCGGCGTGGACGTGCAGCGCTCGCCGCTCGAGGCCTATCGCCGCGTCGGGTTCGTGAGCGAGAACGTGCTCCTCTACGGCAATCTCTCGGCGCGCAAGAACATGCGCTTCTTCGCGAGCGTGTGCGGTCACGCGGTGCCCGAATCGCGCATCGACGCGCTCCTCCGCCGCGTCGCCCTCTCGCACGCGCAGGACCGGCCCGTGCGCACGTTCTCGAAAGGCATGCGGCAGCGCCTCGGCCTCGCCGTCGCGCTCGTGAAGGACCCGGACGCGCTCGTGCTCGACGAGCCGACGACGGGCCTCGACCCCGACGGCGCTGACGCGCTCCTCGACGTCATCCGATCGCTGCGCGAGGAGAAGCGCGCGGTCCTGATGAGCACGCACGACCTCGACCGCGTGCCCGAGGTCGCGGACCGCATCGCCGTCATGGGCGGCGGCCGCATCCGCGCCATCGTCCCCGGCGGCGCGGTTCCCGGCGGAGGGATGCGCGAGTTCTACCGCCGCCACACGGAGGCGGAGCCCGCATGAAGGTCGCCCTCGCGATCGCGCGCCGGGAGGTCGCAGAC
>JBKHYA010000163.1:0-615 GCA_046565745.1 Actinomycetes bacterium | reverse complement strand
CGGGGCCGAGCGAGGCGACGAAGGCGGCCAGCGCCTCGATCTCCTCGGGGCTGTAGACCACGTCCTTCTTCGGGGCCTGCACGCCCGGGCGGGCCATCGGCATCCGGCCGGTGCCGACCTGGAAGTCCACGGCGGCGGCGCCGACCCCGGCCAGCGGGGGACCGTACTGGGTGCCGCGCTGGGTGGTGATGCCCTCGCCGTTCTTGCCGTGGCACGACGCGCAGCCCACGAGGAACAGGGCGCGACCCTGGTCGACGGTCGACTGGCTGGCGGCCTCCTCCTCGGCCTGGGCGGGCGACAGGACGGCGTAGGCGCCACCGGTCACCAGCAGGCCGAGGAGCATGACGACGACGCCGGCGTACCTGCTGCGGCGCTTGCTCGAGAGTCGAGCGCTAAGGAGTCGCACGAAAGGTCCTCGTATCGTTTTCTTCGATTACCGGATCAGGTAGATGGTCGCGAACAGGGCGATCCACACGACGTCGACGAAGTGCCAGTAGTACGACACGACGATGGCGCTGACCGCTTGTTCGTGGGTGAACTTCCTGGCCATGAAGGTTCGGCCGAGGACGAGCAGGAACGCGATGAGGCCGCCGGTCACGTGCAGGCCGTGGAAGC
>JBKHYA010000162.1:0-616 GCA_046565745.1 Actinomycetes bacterium | reverse complement strand
GCAAGATCGACGCCGCGATCCTCGGCGCGATGCAGGTCTCCGCGGCCGGTGACATCGCGAACTGGATGATCCCCGGGAAGATGGTCAAGGGGATGGGCGGCGCGATGGACCTGGTCCACGGCGCCAAGCGGGTGATCGTGCTGATGGAGCACGTCGCGAAGGACGGCTCGCTCAAGATCCTCGATGAATGCGACCTGCCCTACACGGGCAAGGGCGTGGTGCAGCGCATCATCACCGACCTCGCCGTCATCGACGTGACCCCGAAGGACCCGGTCACCGGGGAAGGCGGTGGGCTGACCCTCGTCGAGCTCGCCGACGGCGTCCCCGAGGA
Source organism: Actinomycetes bacterium (assembly GCA_046565745.1). Taxonomy (GTDB): domain Bacteria; phylum Actinomycetota; class Actinomycetes; order Actinomycetales; family Microbacteriaceae; genus Microcella. The sequence goes on along the minus strand of JBKHYA010000162.1, from coordinate 285 downwards.
CGAGGTCCGCGAGAAGACCGAGCCGGAGCTCGCCTCCGCGCTCTGACCCGATCACCGGCGCGCATCCGCCGGGAGTGCTCCCCACCGCCCCGCCGAGGCTGGATCTCGGCGGGGCGGTGGCGTCTCGACGTGAGACTGCCCCAGCTCGGACCCATCCAGCTGCAGCCTCGTGCCGAACCGTCCCTGTCAAGCGACGTCGCACCCATCACCCCCTGCGGGTGGAGGAACGAGGTACTGCACGATGAACAGGAACCAGAAGCGACGCATCGCCGGTGGACTGGCCGT
>JBKHYA010000161.1:0-617 GCA_046565745.1 Actinomycetes bacterium | reverse complement strand
CCCCCAGCCCCCGTTCGACGCAGGCGCGGCGCACAAGGCGCCCGCCTCGATCGTCGACTACTTCCGGGCCAGCTCGCGCTTCGTCCTCGAGGGGTGACGCGGCGCCGCCGCTCGGCGCGGGTCCATCAGTCCCGGGTCCCCTCGTGCTCCGCGAGGAGCGCAAGCCCTTCGCCCTCGTGCTCGCGGAGCACCTCGTCGGGACCGTGGTGGTCGGGGCGATCGAGCTTGGCCGAGGCGGCGATGGCGACGGTGAGGACCAGCGCGATCACGCCGAGCGAGACGGGTGTGGGGATGTGGTACCACTCCGACACGATCATCTTGGTCCCCACGAAGGCGAGGATCACGGCCAGGCCCGGCTGCAGGTAGTCGAACTTGTCCCGCAGGTCGGCGAGCAGGAAGTACAGCGCCCGCAGACCGAGGATGGCGAAGGCGTTCGAGCTGAACACGATGAACGTGTCGCGGCTCACGGCCAAGATGGCGGGGATCGAGTCGACGGCGAAGATCACGTCGCTCGTCTCGATCACCACGAGCACGGCGAACAGCGGCGTGGCCAGCTTGCGGCCGTCGATCCGGGTGAACATGGCCTGCCCGTGGTACGAGCTGGTGGACGGCACCAC
>JBKHYA010000160.1:0-624 GCA_046565745.1 Actinomycetes bacterium | reverse complement strand
GGTCGGGCAAGTTCGTCGAGGTGCAGGGCACGGCCGAGGGCGCGCCCTTCGACCGCGCCGAGCTCGACGCGCTGCTCGACCTCGCCCTCGGCGGCTGCCGCACTCTCGCCGAGCACCAGCGCGAGGCGCTCGGCCTGTGAAGGTCGTCGTCGCGACGCACAACGCGCACAAGGTGCAGGAGCTCCAGCGCATCCTCGGCGCGCACGTACCGGGCCTCGAGCTCGTCGCCTACGACGGGCCCGTCCCCGAGGAGGACGGCGACTCGTTCGCCGCGAACGCCCTCATCAAGGCCAGGGCTGCGGCAGCGCACAGCGGGCTCCCCGCGATCGCGGACGATTCCGGGATCTCGGTGGATGCCCTGGGCGGCGCCCCGGGCATCCACTCGGCCTACTACTCGGGGCAGCGCGATGACGCGGCCAACGTGCGCCACCTGCTGAGCGAGCTCGCCGCCCTCGGCGCCGACGCCGATCGCACCGCGCAGTTCACGTGCGCCGCGGCGCTCGTCGACCCGACCGAGACGGTCGACGGGGCTCCGTTCGAGACCGTCGAGCTCGGCGTCTGGCCCGGCCGGGTCGCCGCCGAGGCCGCCGGCGGGGGAGGGTTCGGCTACGACCCGATCTTCGT
>JBKHYA010000159.1:0-633 GCA_046565745.1 Actinomycetes bacterium | reverse complement strand
GCTCCACGTGGAGCGGCGGGCGACCGACCTGCTGGCCGTGACGACGGCCGGCATCGACCGCCTCGACGTGCTCGTGGACGGCCGCCCCAAGGAGTCGCTGGACGTCACCGACGGGCGGCCCGTCATGGTCGCCGTCCCCCTGGCCGGCGCCGTCGACCTGCGCGGCTTCGACGGCGGCCAGCTCGTACAGCGGCGCCTCCTGCGCTCCTGACCGGCGCGGCCACACTGGCGGGATGAGCGCTCCCCTGCCGCCCCGGCCCCGCATCGGGGTCGTGCTCCGTCAGGAGGAGCGGGTGAGCCCGCTCGAGCTGTTCTTCGACCTCGTCTTCGTGCTCGCCATCACCCAGTGCACCGCCCTCATGGCGGGCGACCCGACGTGGGCGGGCATCGCCCGGGGCCTGGTCGTGCTCGGGCTCCTGTGGTGGTCCTGGGTCGGCTACGCCTGGCTCACCAGCGTGGTGAACCCCGAGGAGGGCGGCGTGCGCCTGGTCCTCTTCGCCGCCATGGCCGCCCTCCTCGTCGCCTCCCTGTGCGTCCCCGACGCCTACGGCGACCTCGGCCTCACCCTGGTCGTGGCCTACGGCGCGGTGCGGGCCGCCCAGATCGCCCTGTTCGTGATCGCCAGCCGGGACG
>JBKHYA010000158.1:0-638 GCA_046565745.1 Actinomycetes bacterium | reverse complement strand
CGGAGAGAGATCGAGGAGATGGACTGGCTGATCGCCGACATCGAGGCGAACGGTCCCGCGACGACGCCCGAAGCGGCGGAGGCGCGTCCCGTCCCGACGTCGACGACGAGCTCGACCCCGACGAGCTGACGACTGGCCTCGAGCGGCCCGACCGGCTAACCTACAACTAGATGGTTGTACGTACTGAGGAGCGAGAGGCGGAGGTCGACCGCCTCTTCCACGCGCTCGCCGACCGGACCCGCCGCGACATCCTGCGGCGGGTCTGCACCGGCGAGCACTCCGTGTCGGCGCTGGCCGAGCCCTACCCCGTCAGCTTCGCGGCCGTGCAGAAGCACGTCGCGGTGCTGGAGGAGGCGGGGCTCGTGCACAAGCGCCGGCACGGACGGGAGCGCCTCGTCCGCGCCGACGTCGACGCCATCCTCCACGCCCGCCACCTCCTCGACGAGCTCGAGTCGCTGTGGCGGGGCCGGATCGACCGGATGAGCGACGTGCTCACCGAACCTGCGGAGGGACACCGTCCATGAGCGTCACCGATGTGCAGAAGGACCCCGTCGCGCTCGCGATGACCATCACCGCCGAGTGGGCGGCCACCTCGGAGCAGGTCTGGGACCTGTGGGCCGACCCCCGCAAGCTCGAGC
>JBKHYA010000157.1:0-647 GCA_046565745.1 Actinomycetes bacterium | reverse complement strand
CCCGCGACGTGTCCCGGGCCGTACGGGTCAGCCGGGCCGTCGAGGCCGGCAACCTGTCGGTCAACTCCCACTCGTCGGTGCGCTACTCCACCCCGTTCGGCGGGTTCAAGCAGTCGGGCGTGGGCCGTGAGCTCGGCCCGGACGCGCCCTTGTCCTTCACCGAGACCAAGAACGTCTTCATCGCCATCGAGGAGCTGTCATGACGATCACCCCCGTCGACCTCACCCAGCGGCTGCGCGACCGCGTCGCCGTCGTCACCGGCGGCGCCTCGGGCATCGGCCTGGCCTCGGCCCGCCGACTGGCCGCGGAGGGCGCGCGCGTCGTGGTCGCGGACCTCGACCCAGAGACCGGTGGGGCGGCGGCGGATGAGGTCGGCGGCACGTTCGTCGCCGTCGACGTCTCCGACCGCGAGCAGGTCGACGCGCTCTTCGACTCCGTCGCCTCCTCGCACGGGTCGGTCGACATCGCCTTCAACAACGCCGGCATCTCGCCGCCCGAGGACGACCTCATCGAGTCGACCGACCTCGACGCGTGGGACCGCGTCCAGCTGGTCAACCTCACCTCGGTCTACCTCTGCTGCCGCGCGGCGCTGCGCCACATGGCGCCACAGCAGCGGGGGTCGATCATCAACACGGCGTCGTTCGTCG
>JBKHYA010000156.1:0-647 GCA_046565745.1 Actinomycetes bacterium | reverse complement strand
GAGCGGCTGATGGACGAGCTGGGCCACCTCGACGACCCCGGCGACAAGCTCGGGATGCTCGACGCCCAGTGCTTCCGGGCGGCCCGTGTCGTGGTCGACATCGGCATGCACCTGCGGCTCGAGATCCCCCGCGACAACCCCTTCGGTTACCGCCCCGGCGAGACCTGGGACCACGACCGCGGCCTGGAGTTCATGACCCAGCACACCCGCATGGACGACGCCCAGCTTCGGTTCGAGGTGCAGCGCTACCTCGGCTGGCCCGGCCAGGCGCCGTCGTACAAGGTCGGCGAGCGGATGTGGCTGCAGGCGCGGGAGGACACCCGTGCACGCCTCGGCGACGCTTTCGACCTGCGCTCCTTCCACCGCGCGGCGCTCGACCTCGGCTCCATCGGGCTGGATCCGCTCCGTGACGCGCTGGGACGGCTGTCGTGAGCGGGATTCGCTTCATCCTCGCCTCCGCGTCGCCGGCACGGCTGAGCACCCTCCGCGACGCCGGCCTCGACCCGGAGGTCGTCGTGTCGGGCGTGGACGAGTCGCAGGTCGTCGAGGACGACCCCGCACGGGCTCGCTGGCGGGCCATGCGAGGCCGCCGCGGCGTGCTGCACACGGGTCACTGCCTGCTCAGATCGGAAGAGCGTCGTGTAGGG
>JBKHYA010000155.1:0-651 GCA_046565745.1 Actinomycetes bacterium | reverse complement strand
TGAGCACCTCGTCGACCGTGCCGGCCGCCGTCACCTCCTCGCCGACGAAGCCGGCCGGGTCCTCGAGCACCTCGGCGGTCTCGGCCGCGGCGTCGTCCCCGGAGTCGTCGACGTCCTCGGGCTCGGTCCCGGTCTCCTCGGCGGCCGACTCCGCGCCGGCCTCCTCCGTCGCACCGGCGGTCGCGTCGGTCGCGTCTGTCGGCGATGCGGTCGATGATGCGGCGGCGTGCGTCATGCGGCGGCCTCCAGGCTCGCGGAGAAGATGGTCAGGAAGCGCTCGATCTCGGTGTCGCCGATGATGAGCGGCGGGGCGAGGCGGATGCTCGACTCGTTGGCGGCGTTGACGATGAGCCCGCGATCCATCGCGGCGGCGACGACCGCGCCCGCGACCGGGCGGTCGAGCCCGACGCCGAGCAGCAGGCCGCGACCGCGCACCTCCGCGACGAGAGGCGAACCGAGGGCGAGGATGCCCGCCCGCAGCTGCTCGCCGCGTCGGGCCGCGTTGCTCACGAGGTCGGCGCGCTCGATCTCGTCGAGCACGGCGCTCGCGACGCCAGTCGCGAGGGGATTCCCCCCGAAGGTCGAGCCGTGCTGGCCGAGCGAGAACAGCTCGCTCGCGGCGCCGATCGTGACGAGCGCCCCGATCGGGAT
>JBKHYA010000154.1:0-652 GCA_046565745.1 Actinomycetes bacterium | reverse complement strand
GGCTGCCACAGCCGCTCGAACGCCCACCCAGCGCCAGCCTGAGCCGCGGCAAGAACCCCGTCGAAGGCACCCCCGAGCCGGTCACCACGTCCCATGAAGTCCTCTATCGGCCAAGTTCCCCGGCGACACGAGCGAATCAGTTCGGACGCACGGCGGCGAGCGCGACGTCACCGAGGCGAGGTGCACGCCAACCAACGTCGCGATGCGCCTAGAGTTGCGTTCGTACCGCGGGAGTCCGGCGTAACCGGGCTGAGAGGGGAGCTGTTCGGCTCCCGACCGTCAGAACCTGATCCGGATCATGCCGGCGCAGGGAGGAGCAGCATTGATCGGCCGTCTACACGTGATCACCGACACCCGTGCGGGTCGCGATCCGTTGGTGGTGGTGGACGCTGCGCTGCGGGCCGGCGCACCCGTCGTGCAGGTCCGCGGCAAGGAGCTGACAGATCGCGAGCTCTACGAGCTCACATGTCGGGTCGCCGAGCGCTGCGCAGCGCACGGGGCGACCTGCGTGGTCGACGATCGCGTGCACGTCGCCCAGGCGGCAGGAGCCGCCGGCGTGCACGTCGGCGACCATGACCTACCGGTCGCCGCGGTGCGCGCACTCCTCGGACCCGAGGCCGTTCTGGGGGCCACGGCACGCGATCCGATGACC
>JBKHYA010000153.1:0-654 GCA_046565745.1 Actinomycetes bacterium | reverse complement strand
GCTCGACGAGGCCGACGAGATGCTCAAGATGGGCTTCGTGGACGAGGTCGAGGAGATCCTCGGCGCCGTCGGCCCCGAGCGCCAGACGATCCTCTTCAGCGCGACGGTCCCCGAGCCCATCGCGAACCTCGCCGAGCGCTACATGCGCGAGCCCGAGTTCATCGTCGCGGAGTCCTCCGAGGAGGAGGGCACGACCGAGCAGCTCGCCGTGGCCGTCACGCACCACGAGAAGATCGACGCGCTCGTGCGCATCTTCGCCGTCGAGCGCCCGACCGGCGCGCTCATCTTCCGCCACACGCGAGAGACCGTCGAGGAGCTCGCGCAGCAGCTCCGCCCGCGCGGCATCCGCGCCGAAGCGCTCCACGGCGGCATGAGCCAGAGCGAGCGCGACAGCGTCATCGCGCGCCTGCGCGAGGGCGAGCTCAAGGTCGTCGTCGCGACGAACGTCGCCGCGCGTGGCCTCGACGTCGACAGCATCTCGCACGTCGTCAACTACGACGCTCCCCGCGAAACGGAGGCGTACGTGCACCGCATCGGCCGCACGGGCCGCGCCGGCCGCACGGGACGCAGCTTCCTCTTCGTGACGCCCGCGGACCGCGGCCGCCTGCGCGGCATCGAGCGCGTCCTCGGCGGACGGCTCGACTGGTACGAGCT
>JBKHYA010000152.1:0-656 GCA_046565745.1 Actinomycetes bacterium | reverse complement strand
ATCTTTCGGGTCGGCGATCCTCAGCGGCCCGCCCGGGACCGGAACGTCGGCTGGCAGCGTGGGCACCAGAACAGGTTCCGCCCCTCCAGCACGGCGGTACGCACGGTCGCGGAGCAGACGTGGCACGGCTGCTCGTGGCGCCGGTACACGTAGACCTCGCCCCCGTGGTCGTCGCGGCGCGCCGGCCGCCCCATCGCGTCGGGGGTGTGCTCCTCGCGCACGGTGTCGATCCGACCCACCGCGACGCCGTACCGCATGAGCGCGACGAGGTCGTGCCACATCGCTTCGAACTGCGAGCGGCGCAGCGTGGAGCCGGGGCGCTGGGGGTGCGTCCGGTGCCGGAACAGCAGCTCGGCGCGGTAGACGTTGCCGACCCCGGCGAGCACCCGCTGGTCCATGAGAAGCGCCCCGATCGGCTTGCGGCTGCGCCGGACCCGCTCCCAGGCCCGGGTCCAGTCGGCGTCGTCGCGCAGCGGGTCGGGACCCAGCCGGTCCAGCACCGCCTGACGCTGGTCGCCCGTCACCAGGGCGCACGTAGTCGCGCCCCGGAGGTCGCCGTACGACGGCCGCGCCCCCGCGCACTCCAGGCGCAGCCGCACCTGCCCCACCGGCGGCGGGGCCGGGCCGTCAGCGAGGTGGAAGGTGCCGTAGAGGCC
>JBKHYA010000151.1:0-665 GCA_046565745.1 Actinomycetes bacterium | reverse complement strand
CGGGTGACGTGCTCGGCCCACCGGCGCCACCGCTCCTCCCCGGCGCGGACCCGGGCGGTGCTCCGCCGGCCGGCGACCCGGTGGCCGGCCAGCCCGAGCAGCGCCGGCAGCAACGTGAGCGACGCAGCCACCATGACCAGCACGATCAACGACACGGCGATGCCGCCCGTGGTCACGAACGGAACCCCGGCGACGACCAGACCGAGGATCGCCACCACCACGGTCCCGCCCGCGAAGAGCACGGCCTGCCCCGCGGTGGCCAGCGCGTGGCCGGCCGCCTCCGGCACCTCGAGGCCCCGCGCCAGCAGGTCGCGGTGCCGGGTGAGCAGGAACAGCGCGTAGTCGATGCCGACGCCGAGGCCGACCATGCTGCCGATGACCGGCGCCCAGGTGGGCACGTCGAGCACGAACGCGACCAGCGAGAGACCCGAGACCCCGGTGGCGAGCCCGACCAGCGAGCCGAAGGCGCCGAGCAGCACGATCACGGCGACGAGCAGGCCGACCAGCTCCCCCACCCCGGTCTCGGGCTCCTCGAAGGTGAAGAACAGGTCGCCGCCGGCCTCGATGCGCAGCGGCGAGCCGGTGCCCAGCTCGGTGACCAGGCTCTTGAGCTCCTCGAGGTCGCCGGCGTCGAGCCGGTCCACCGGCGGGTAGAGCAGCCTGAT
>JBKHYA010000150.1:0-666 GCA_046565745.1 Actinomycetes bacterium | reverse complement strand
GACGTCCAGCTCGAGCACCGGGGTCTCCTGCGGCAGCCGGCCCACGATGCGTCGCGTGATGCCCAGGGCGCGCCCGAAGTTCGAGACCAGGACGGTCGCGCCCTGCTCCTGGGCCACGCGGGCGACCGCGAAGCCGATCGAGGTGTCCATGGTGACCCCGGCGACCAGGATCCGCTTGCCCTCGAGAATGCCCATGTCGACGTACTCCTCTGCTCGGTGCGTGGTGGCCGGTGGCCCGTCGGTCAGTGCCCCATCCCGAGGCCACCGTCGACGGGGATGACCGCCCCGGTGACGTACGCGGCGCCCTCGGACGCCAGCCAGGTCACCGTCGCGGCGACCTCGTCGGTCGTGGCATAGCGGCCGAGCGGGATCTGCGCCTTGTACTCGGCCTTCTTCTCCTCGGGCAGCACCTCGGTCATCTCGGTCTCCACGAAGCCCGGCGCGACCACGTTGGCGGTGATGGAGCGGCTGCCCAGCTCCCTGGCCAGCGACCGGGCCATGCCGACGAGGCCGGCCTTGCTGGCGGCGTAGTAGCAGTAGCCCCGCGGCGGCGCGAGCGCAGCGACCGAGGCGACATCGACGATCGTCCCGCGGCCGCGAGCGACCATGCCGGGCAGCACCGCCCGCGTGAGGCGGAGCGGGGTGTGGAGGTTCAGGGCGAGGAGG
>JBKHYA010000149.1:0-668 GCA_046565745.1 Actinomycetes bacterium | reverse complement strand
CGCAGCCGGCCGTCTCACGCCAGATCGCAACGCTCGAGCAGGAGGCGGGAACCCGGCTCGTCGAGCGCAGCGCCCGGGGCATCCGGCTGACCCCGGCGGGCGAGCTGTTCATGGCCATGAAGCTCGTGGGCGGCACGTCGTGGGCCGACCTGCTGCACCCTCGCACGCCCGAGCAGCAGGAGCGCGCGCGGCGCCACGACCGCGAGGCGCACGTGCAGACGCTGCTCGCCGTGTGCAACGCGGTCGCCTTCGCCCACAGCAAGGGGATCGTCCACCGCGACCTCAAGCCCGAGAACGTCATGGTCGGCGACTTCGGCGAGGTCCTGGTCATGGACTGGGGGATCGCCGTCGACGTCTCCGAGCGGCCGGCGCCCGACGCGCGCGCGCCGCACCGCACGACCGTCGCCTCGCCCTCGGGCACGCCGTCCTACATGCCGCCCGAGCTGGCCGAGGGGCGCGGCGAGGAGATCGGCCCCTGGACCGACGTGTACCTGCTCGGCGCGACGCTGCACGAGGTGCTCACCACCCTCGCCCGCCTCCTGGCGCCGATCGTGCCCCACGTCGCCGACGCGATGTGGGAGAACCTCGTCGTGGCGGTCGACCCCCAGGCGCCCGACAGCGTCCACCTCGTCGACTTCCCGACGAGCGTGCCCGGTCGGCGCGACGAG
>JBKHYA010000148.1:0-684 GCA_046565745.1 Actinomycetes bacterium | reverse complement strand
GCGAGGGTCTGGCGCACCGTCGTGGTCTCCTCCTCCAGCGAGGCCTCGAACTCGTCGCCGGTGAGGAACGCGTCCTCCCAGTTGTTCTGCTCCAGCGTCGAGGCCCAGGCGTCCGTGTCGTGAAGATCCTCGACGAGGCCGATGAGCTCCTCGGTCTTGGTGTCGTCGATGTTTCCCGGGGCGACCACGCCGCGCCAGTTGGTTAGGACGACGTCGATGCCGCCCTCCTGCAGCGTGGGAACGTCGGGAAGTGCCGCCGACGGCTTCTCGCCCGAGGTCGCCAGGGCACGCAGCTTGCCGGCCTTGACCTGCTCGGCGTACTCCCCCACGCCGGAGATGCCCGCGTCGACCTTGCCGCCGAGCAGAGCGGCCAGCGACTCGCCGCCGCCGGAGTAGGGGATGTAGTTCAGCTTCGAGGCGATCTCCTGCGCCGAGACGCCGTCCTCCTTGAGCATCAGCCCGGCGAGGATGTGGTCGGCGCCGCCCGCGGAGCCGCCGGTGATCGAGATCGCCTGACCGCGCTCCGCCACATCGGCGACGAGGTCCTCGATGGTCTCGTACGGCGAGTCCTCCGGCACGACCACGACGAGCGGCTCGGTGGTCAGGCGCGCGATCGGAGTGGTGTCCGCGAGCGTGCTCTCGGACTGGTTGGTCTCGATGGCGCCGACCATCACCAGGCCCATC
>JBKHYA010000147.1:0-687 GCA_046565745.1 Actinomycetes bacterium | reverse complement strand
GCTCACGGTCGTCGTCGGCGCGAACGCGAGCGGCAAGTCGACGCTCGTGCGCGGGCTCGCGCGCCTGCTCGCGCCGACCGCGGGCCGCGTCACCCTCGACGGGGCCGACGTCGCGCGCCTGCCGAGTCGGAGGGTCGCGCGCACGATCGGCGTCCTGCCGCAGAGCCCGATCGCGCCCGAGGGGATCCGCGTCGCCGAGCTCGTCGCGCGCGGCCGCTACCCGCACCAGGGCCTCTTCCGCGGGCACCGCAGCGACGACGACATCATCGTCGCGGCCGCGCTCGAGGCGACGGACGCGACGTCGCTCGTCGACGCCCGGGTCGACGAGCTGAGCGGCGGGCAGCGGCAGCGCGTGTGGATCGCGATGGCGCTCGCCCAGCAGCCGCGCATCCTGCTGCTCGACGAGCCGACGAGCGCGCTCGACGTCGCCCACCAGGTCGAGGTGCTCGACGTGCTGCGCGCCGAGGTCGCCCGCGGCATGACGGTCGTCCTCGTCATCCACGACCTGACTCTCGCGGCGCGCTACGCCGACGAGCTCGTCGTCATGGCCGACGGTCGGATCATCGCGCGCGGTGAGCCGGGGGCGGTGCTCACGGCGGAGGTCGTGCGGCAGGCCTTCGGCATCGAGGCGCGAATGCTCGAGGATCCGGACACGGGGAGGCCGGTCATCCTGCCGCGATCGCGGTG
>JBKHYA010000146.1:0-723 GCA_046565745.1 Actinomycetes bacterium | reverse complement strand
CGGTCGCCGATGGCGTCGGATGCCCGGCTCTCGCGCCGTGCCCCCGAGGTCGCCGCCCCGATGATCGCGCCGATCACGAGCAGCCCGCCGATGCCGGCGACGAGGATGATCGGCACCGAGCCGTTGGGCAGCTCGTCGAGCCAGCCGAGCTCGGCGAGCAGGGCCAGAGCGGCGATGCCGACGAGGATGACGCCCCAGATGATCGTCGAGACGCGCGGTCGCAGCGGCTCCAGGTCGGCGCTCGAGGCGCCGTTGCCGTAGGTGGTGTCGGTGCTCATCGGTCCGTTCCTTCCGTGGTGAAGAGGATGTCGCCGGCGCCCGAGATGACCTCGAGCGTCAGGACGCGGTCGCCGCCGTCGGGCGAGTCGAGCCCGCTCTCGCGCGGGATCGACCGCGACTCGTCGCCCTCGACGAGCGTCGCGTCGCCGGCGCCGGACACGATGTCCCACTCGACGGCGCCCTGCTCGGGCAGGACGACGGTGACGTCGCCGGCTCCCGCGACGATCGTGACGACGCCCTCGAGACCGGCGCCCGACCTGGTGCCGTCCCAGTAGTCGGAGAGGTCGACCGTGGTCGCCCCGGCTCCGACGACGTAGGCCTGGTCGTCGTCGTCGGTGAAGAGCGGCGCGTACTCGCCCGAGCCGACGACGCGCAGGTCGCTGCCCGCGCCGGGGGAGGCGCCGGCGATCGCGAGCCCGATGAGGGCGATGATCGCGGCGGCCG
>JBKHYA010000145.1:0-732 GCA_046565745.1 Actinomycetes bacterium | reverse complement strand
GCTCTCGGCCGCGATGACGCGCCGGATCCAGGTCTCGGGGACGTCGTAGCGCGCCGAGGCCTCGGCGATGAACGGCGCCATCCTCGACTCGACGTTCGGCATCTTCTTCAAGCTCCGCTACGACAAGCTCTACGAGGGCGTGCTGGCCACGCCGATGCGCACCATCGACATCGCGCGCGGCGAGCTGACCTGGTCGCTGCTGCGCTCGGCCGTGTACTCGCTGGGCTTCCTGCTCGTGATGGTCGCCATGGGCCTCGTGCAGTCCTGGTGGGCCGTGCTCGCCTGGCCGGCGACCTGGCTGATCGGGCTGGCGTTCGGCGGCCTCGGGATGGCGGTGACGACGTTCATGAAGTCGTGGCAGGACTTCGAGTACATCCAGCTCGCGATCATGCCGATGTTCCTGTTCTCGGCGACCTTCTACCCGATCACCACCTACGACGGCTGGTTGCGCTGGCTGATCGAGGCGACCCCGCTCTACCGCGGCGTGCTGCTGTGCCGCGAGCTCACCACGGGTGCGCTGACCTGGGGCTCGACGGTCTCGGTCGTGTATCTCGTCGTGCTGGGGGTGGCCGGGCTGTGGGTGGCCTCGCGCCGGTTCGACAAGCTGCTGCTCACCTGAGGTGGGCCATCGCCGCGTGCGCCTGGTCGACGTACCGGCGCACCTCGGGCCCGTTGTCTCAGGGCAGCGTGGGCAGCATCTTCTGGTACCACGCGACGTCGACCCACTGGTCG
>JBKHYA010000144.1:221-748 GCA_046565745.1 Actinomycetes bacterium | reverse complement strand
CCGGGCCCGCCTCCACATCGGCTAGGAAGGACACGTGGCCAAACCACGCGTCATCGTCGAGTCGCCCGCCAAGGCAAGGACGATCGCCCGGTTCCTGGGCGGCGACTTCGTCGTGGAGTCGTCGGTCGGCCACATCCGCGACCTGCCCCGGAAGCCGGACGAGATTCCCGCCGCGTACAAGGGCGAGGCCTGGGCCCGGCTCGGAGTGGACGTGGACAACGGGTTCAAGCCGCTGTACGTCCTCATGCGGGAGAAGAAGGACGTGGTCGCCAACCTCAAGCGGCTGCTCAAGGAGTCCGACGAGCTCTATCTCGCCACCGACGAGGACCGTGAGGGGGAGTCGATCGCCTGGCACCTCCTGGAGGTGCTGTCCCCGCCGGCCCGCATCCTGGTGAAGCGCATGGTCTTCCACGAGATCACGCCGGCTGCCATCCAGGAGGCCGTGTCCCGGCCCCGCGACCTCGACCGCCGCCTGGTCGACGCCCAGGAGGCCCGCCGCATCCTCGACCGCCTCTACGGCTACGAGG
>JBKHYA010000144.1:0-211 GCA_046565745.1 Actinomycetes bacterium | reverse complement strand
CGTCCTGTGGAAGAAGGTGCTCCCCCGGCTCTCGGCGGGACGGGTGCAGAGCGTGGCGACCCGGGTGCTGGTCGAGCGGGAGCGGGCCCGCATGCGGTTCACTCCCGCCGGTTACGCCGACGTGGCCGGCACCTTCGAGAAGGACGGTGAGCGCTTCGACGCCACCCTCGTCTCCCTCGACGGCGCCCGCCTGGCCACCGGCCGTGACTTC
>JBKHYA010000143.1:0-754 GCA_046565745.1 Actinomycetes bacterium | reverse complement strand
CGCTCGTCGCCGCGAGGTAGTCGCGTACGGGGATGGCGGCAATCATCTTCTGGTCCACCATGTGCTGCATGGCCAGCACCATCGCCACGAAGGCGCCCGTGATCGCGGCCGTGCGGGTGCCACCATCGGCCTGCACGACGTCGCAGTCCACCCAGATCGTGCGCTCGCCCAGCTTGTTCATGTTGACGACTGCGCGCAGCGACCGCCCGATCAGGCGCTGGATCTCCTGAGTGCGTCCGCTGACCTTGCCGGCGGTGGACTCGCGCTGCACGCGCGTGGTGGTCGCACGGGGCAGCATGCCGTACTCGGCCGTCACCCAGCCCTTGCCCTGGTTGCGCAGGAACGGCGGCACGCGGTCTTCCACGCTGGCGGTGCAGATGACGCGGGTGCGACCCGTCTCGATGAGGCACGAGCCTTCCGCGTGCATCATGACCTGCGGCGTCAGGATACAGGGGCGAAGGGCGTCATTCGGGCGGTTGTCGGCGCGCGGCATAGACCGACCAGTGTAGCTGACGCGGGCGGTCGGCGTCCCGTCATGTGACGGTTACGGAAGAGCAGGGACGGGCGCGGGCGCCGGCGGCGGCGTCGGCTCCGTCGTCGCGGTTGCCGCGCCCGCGTCGGGACGACCCACCCATTCGAGGTTGCGGCTGAGCGGATGGCGCAGGTCGACGTGCCCGGCGAGCGTGTCCACTTCCTGGCCCTCGACGAGGAGCTGCACGTGCCGCACGGCGGGCAGGTTGACGGTCAGCGTGTT
>JBKHYA010000142.1:0-795 GCA_046565745.1 Actinomycetes bacterium | reverse complement strand
CACGACTCCGGCGCCCGCCACAAGCGGAGCAACCCGACCCTAGTCCCGCCGTCGCGTACCTTCGCGGCCATCGACAACGGATCACTACCTCGCCAACACAGCATCTTTCGGGCCAGCGACGTCCCACGGCACCATCGTGAGGACGGTACCCATGGTTCAGAGCGCATACCAACGGTTCAGCACCGTTCCGGCGGCGCAGGGACTCTACAACCCTGCGTCCGAGAAGGACGCGTGCGGCTTGGCCATGGTGGCGACCCTGCGCGGTACCGCCGGGCACGACATCGTCACGCAGGCGCTCGACGCGCTTCGGCACCTCGAACACCGAGGCGCGATCGGCTCCGACGCCGGCACCGGTGACGGCGCGGGCATCATCACCCAGATCCCCGACCAGTTCCTGCGTGCGGTCGCCGGTTTCGAGTTGCCTCCCGTCGGCCGGTATGCCGTCGGCATGGCGTTCCTGCCCACCGACAGGGCCGAGCGCGACGCGCAGAAAGCCGCCATCCAGCAGATCGCCGAGCAGGAGTCCCTGCGCGTGCTCGGCTGGCGCGAGGTGCCCACCGACCCCGCTCACCTCGGCACGCTGGCCCGCGAGGCGGCTCCGGTCTTCGAACAGCTCTTCGTCGAGGCCGCACGCGGTGACGGCTCTGCCGACGGGCACGGCGGTCAGCCGCTCTCCGGCATCCTGCTCGACCGGTTGACCTTCCGCCTGCGCAAGCGCGCGGAGCGCGAGTTGGGCGCCTACTTCCCCTCGCTCAGTGCGCGCACTCTCGTCTACAAGGGCATGGTGACGACGCT
>JBKHYA010000141.1:0-812 GCA_046565745.1 Actinomycetes bacterium | reverse complement strand
TGGAGCAGTCGGGCCTGGAGGCCTCGCAGCGCAACTGGGCGAACCTGCACACCGTGTACACGCACGGTTACGGGGTGATCGCGGCCTACGGAAACCAGCGCGACGCCGACGACGAGCCGGTGCCCGACAACGACGGCCGCCCCATCTGGGCCGAGCAGGACCTGCCGCCGCGCGGTGACCTCTCGGAGCTGTTCGACGGGTACGAGCCGCGGATCTACTTCGGCGAGCGCAGCCCGCTGTACTCGATCGTCGGCAAGCCCGAGGGCGGTCAGGACCGCGAGCTCGACATCCCGGAGGGCAGCGGTCCCGGCGGGTCGTCGCAGCCGACCACCAACACGTACGACGGTGAGGCGGGTGTCCCGGTCGGCGGGATCTTCAACAAGCTGCTGTACGCGATCAAGTTCTCCGAGCCGAACATCGTGTTGTCGAGCCGGGTCAACGAGAACTCCAAGATCCTCTACGACCGCACGCCCCGGGAGCGGGTGCAGAAGGTGGCTCCGTGGCTGACCGTCGACGGGGACGTCTACCCGGCGATCGTGGACGACAAGGTGAAGTGGATCGTCGACGGCTACACGACCACCGACCAGTACCCGAACTCCGAGAAGGACTCTCTCTCGGACATGACCTCGGACTCGCTGCAGCCGCGGACCGCCTACGCGACGCTGCCGACCGACGAGATCAACTACATCCGCAACTCGGTGAAGGCCGTGGTGGACGCCTACGACGGCACCGTCGAGCTCTACGAGTGGGACCGCGACCCGATCCTCGACGCCTGGTCCGACGCCTTCCCGGGCGTGGTCCGACCGAAGTCG
>JBKHYA010000140.1:0-837 GCA_046565745.1 Actinomycetes bacterium | reverse complement strand
CGAGCAGGGCCCGCCGCGCAACCCGGTCGTCGCCGGCCACCGCGGCCAGGTCACCGTGGCGCAGGAGCAGGTCCGTGGGCGGGACGAGGGTCGCGTCGCCGTCGCGCACCGTGAGCGACTCGGCACGCACCGCGGCGGGTCCGTGCTGCGCGGTCCACCGCTCGTGCTCGAGGTGGTGGGCCAGGGCCTCCCCCTCCACGTCGAGAGTCGGCAGCACGCGGTCGAGCCGGTCCGGGAGCCGCCAGGCCCGCTCGCCGAGCAGCGCCAGGACTGCCGGCACGAGCGTCATCCGGACGAGGAACGCGTCGACGAACACGCCGACGGCCAGGCCGAGGGCGATCGGCTTCACCGACATGTCGCTGTGCGGGATGAACGCGGCGAAGACGCTGATCATGATGACCGCGGCGGCGGTCACGACGCGGGCACTGGAGGTGAACCCCACGGTGATCGAGCGGAGCGCGTCGCGGGTGTGGACGTACTCCTCCCGCATCCGGGAGACGAGGAACACCTCGTAGTCCATCGCGAGCCCGAACAGGACGCCCATCAGCAGGATGGGCAGGAACGAGATGACCGGGCCGACCTTGGTGACGTTGACGAGCTCGGCGAACCAGCCCCACTGGAACACCGCGACGACCGCCCCGAACGAGGCACCGACGGAGAGCAGGTAGCCCAGGGTGGCCTTCACCGGGACCGCGACGGAGCGGAACAGCACCATGAGCAGCAGCAGGGAGAGCCCGACGACCACGAGGCCGAACGGCAGCAGCGCGCCGCGCAGCCGGTCGGACACGTCGATGGTGACGGCCGTGTGCCCGGTGACCATCAGCTCCTCGACGCCGT
>JBKHYA010000139.1:0-839 GCA_046565745.1 Actinomycetes bacterium | reverse complement strand
GACGTGGTTCAAGCGGGACCTTGGTGCCAACTCGACGTTGCGATGACCCCTTGAACTCAAGAGGGGACTTGGCGCCGACTCGGCGGGCTCTGCGGGGACCGCAGCGCTGAGTCGGCCGGGGCGGAACGCTCTCGATAGGCTGGACCGGTGAGTATCCGGATCTACGACACGGCGACGCGGCAGGTGCGCGACTTCGTCCCGCTCGAGGCGGGCAGGGCGGGCATCTACCTGTGCGGCCTGACCGTGCAGTCCGAGCCGCACGTCGGCCACGTCCGCTCCGGCGTGAACTTCGACGTGCTGCGCCGGTGGCTGACCGCCCGCGGCTACGACGTGACGTTCATCCGCAACATCACCGACATCGACGACAAGATCCTGGTGAAGTCGGCCGAGCAGGGCCGGCCCTGGTACAACCTCGCGTACGCGATGCGCATCGAGCTCGACCGTGCGTACGACGCGCTCAACGTCGCCCCGCCGACCTACGAGCCGGCCGCCACCGGACACGTCCCGGAGATGATCGAGCTCATCGAGACCCTGATCCAGCGGGGGCACGCCTACGCCGCCGCGGACGGCTCGGGTGACGTCTACTTCGACGTGCGGTCCTGGTCGACGTACGGCGAGCTCACCGGCCAGAGGGTCGAGGACATGGAGCCGGCCGAGGTCGCCGGGGACCCCCGGTCGACCGCCCGCAAGCGCGACCCGCGCGACTTCGCGCTGTGGAAGGGCTGGAAGCCGGACTCCGAGCCGCGCACCGCGGCGTGGCCGAGCCCCTGGGGTCGGGGTCGTCCGGGCTGGCACATCGAGTGCTCGGCGATGGCACTGAAGTATCTCGGCGAGGCGTT
>JBKHYA010000138.1:0-847 GCA_046565745.1 Actinomycetes bacterium | reverse complement strand
TCACGCTGCTGCTGTTCCTGACCCACGGCGCGATGTACCTCGCCCTCAAGACCGACGGCGACATCCGGCACCGTGCCCGGACGCTGGCCGTCCGCGCCGGCCTCGGCGCCGCGGCTGTCGCGGTCGTGTTCCTGGTGTGGACCCAGGCGTCCTCCGGTACGGCGGCGTCGGCGGTCGTCTTCGTCGCCGCCGCGCTGACCCTGGTGGCCGGTGTCCTGGCGGCGGCCCGTGGACGTGAGGGGTGGGCGTTCACCGGGACGTTCGCGACGATCGGGCTGGCGGTGGCCGGGTTGTTCCTCACGCTGTTCCCCGACGTGATGCCGTCCAGCCTCGACGCTGCGTACTCCCTCACCACCAGCAACGCCTCGGCCACCGACTACACGCTGACGATCATGACCTGGGTGGCGGTCGCGTTCACGCCGATCGTGCTGATGTACCAGGGCTGGACCTACTGGGTCTTCCGCAAGCGTCTGTCCGTGCACCACATCCCCGCACCGGCTCCGGAGCCGCAGGACGTCGTGGCGTGAAGCCGGTCGACCCGCGCCTGCTCCCCCACCTCGCGCCGGCCCGCGTCCCGCTGGCCGGCGCCGTGCTCGGCGGGACGGTCGCGGGTGCGCTGGTCGTCGCGCAGGCGTTCGCGGTGGCCTGGCTGGTCACCGCACTGCTCGACCGGGACGCCGCCGGCTCCGGGCGCGCCGCGGAGTCCGACCTGGGCGACCTGGGGGCCGAGATCGAGCGCGCGGTGGACGCGATCGAGGACCTCGCCGCCGACCGCCTGTTGCGGGCCTACCTCGAGGTCATCGCCGGAACCGTGCGCACCAACGCCTTCCAGCCGGGCTTCGACCCG
>JBKHYA010000137.1:0-849 GCA_046565745.1 Actinomycetes bacterium | reverse complement strand
CCCGCGCTCGCGGCGGGACTCGCGACCACGGGAGGGAGCATCGTCCACGCGGAGACCGCGGCCACGTTCCCTCACCTCGTGGGGTGAGGGCGTCGTCAGGAAGACTGGCGGGCCGCCCACCAGGCCTTGAGCTCCGCCTCGGCGCGCTCGGGATCGAGCGGTCCGTGCTCCATGCGTAGCTCCAGCATGTGACGGTAGGCCTCGCCCACCGCGCGGCCCGGAGCGAGCCTCAGGATCTCCATGATGCGCGTGCCGTCGAGATCGGGACGGATCGCGTCGACCTCCTCCTGCTCGCGCAGCTCGGCGATGCGGTGCTCGAGGTCGTCGTACGCGAACGACAGCCGGTCGGCCTTGCGGCGGTTGCGGGTCGTGACGTCGGCGCGCGTGAGCCGGTGGAGCCGCTCCAACTGATCCCCCGCGTCGACGACGTAGCGGCGGACCGCGGAATCCGACCACCGCGCATCCGCGTAGCCGTGGAAGCGCAGGTGCAGCGAGACCAGGTGTTGGACGGCCTTGACGGTGTCCTTGTCGAAGCGCAGCTCCTTGAGCCGGCGGGCGGTCATCTTGGCGCCCACGATCTCGTGGTGATGGAAGCTCACGCCCCCGCCCGGCTCGAGGCGGCGCGTGGGCGGCTTGCCGATGTCGTGGAGCAGCGCCGCAAGCCGGATGTAGGGAGGGTCGGCCACCGCCCCATCGACCGCGCGCAGGGTGTGGTCCCACAGGTCCTCCCCGGCGATCTTGTTCTGGGGCACGCCCCGCTGTGCGGCGAGATCCGGGGAGATCGGCGCCAGCAGGCCGGCGTCCGCGAGGAGTCGCAGCCCGATCGACGGCACCGGCGCCGCGAGCAGC
>JBKHYA010000136.1:0-891 GCA_046565745.1 Actinomycetes bacterium | reverse complement strand
GTGGACGACGTCGACGAGGCTCCGGTTCCCGGCCAGGGACAGCAGCTTCAGGTGGAACTCCAGGTCGGCGGCGCTGTGCCCGACCGGGTCGTTCTCCCGCGCCGTGCGCACGAGCTCGTCGGCGAGGGCGTGCAGCTCCTGGAGCGCCTCGTCGTCGGTGACGCCCTCGCCGAGGTCGGCGTTCAGGTCGATCCTCCGGGTCATGGCTCCATCCTCTCGGATAGCGTCTCGCGCATGCCCGGCTTCCCCGTCCCCCGTCGTGTCCCCACCGAGCGCACCCACCACGGCCACACGTTCGTCGACGACTACGAGTGGCTCCGGGACAAGGAGTCCCCGGACGTGCTGGCCCACCTGGAGGCCGAGAACGCCTGGACCAAGGAGCGCACCGCCCACCTCGAGGAGCTGCGCGCGGCGGTCTTCGGCGAGATCAAGGCCCGCACGAAGGAGACCGACCTCAGCGTCCCGCAGCGCGTCGGCGACTGGTGGTACTACGGCCGCACGGTCGAGGGCAAGCAGTACGGCGTGTCGTGCCGTTGCCCCGTCGAGGGGCCGGACGACTGGGACCCGCCGCAGCTCGACGCCGAGACCGACGTGCCGGGCGAGCAGGTGCTCCTCGACCTCAACGAGCTCGCCGAGGGCCACTCCTTCTTCTCCCTGGGCACAGCCTCGGTGAGCCCGGACGGCAACCTGCTCGCCTACAGCACCGACACCGTCGGCGACGAGCGCTACCTGCTGCACGTGTTGGACCTGCGCAGCGGCGACCTGCTGCCCGACGAGGTGCCCGGCACGCTCGGGCCGGCCGTGTGGGACCTGGCCGGCACCGAGCTGTTCTACACGACCGTCGACGCGACCTGGCGCACGGACAAGGTCTGGCGGCACCGACTGGGCAGC
>JBKHYA010000135.1:601-915 GCA_046565745.1 Actinomycetes bacterium | reverse complement strand
GCTGGCCGGACTCGCTGGCCGCCGCCGTCCGCACCCGCGGGTTCGCCCGCGAGGTGCAGGCGGTGCTGGCCAGGGCCCAGGAGAAGGGGCTGGGGGCGCGCGGGCTGCGCCGGCTCGGGGAGAGCGAGGGCCGGCCGGAGCTGGTCGCTGCGGCCGCGCTCATGGAGCAGTACGTCGACGTGGTGGACGCCGAGAACCTCATCGACTACCCGGGGCTCGTCGCGGAGGCCGTGGGCCTGGTGACCGCCAAGGACCGGCCCGAGGTGCGGGCGGAGCTGCGCCGGCAGTACTCCTACGTCTTTGTCGACGAGTAC
>JBKHYA010000135.1:0-591 GCA_046565745.1 Actinomycetes bacterium | reverse complement strand
ATGCTCGTCGTCGAGCTCCTCGAGCGCTTCCCGGAGGCGCGCGAGCACTGGCAGCGCGCCTTCCGCTACGTCCTCGTCGACGAGTACCAGGACACCGACCCGAGCCAGGTCGCGCTGCTGCAGGCCCTCGCGGGCGACGGCCGCAACCTCGTGGTGGTCGGTGACCCGGACCAGTCGATCTACGCGTTCCGCGGCGCCGAGGTGCGCGGCATCCTCGACTTCCCCGACCAGTTCCGCAAGGCGGACGGGAGCCCCGCGGACGTGACCGCGTTGCGGGTCACCCGGCGGTTCGGCTCCCGGCTGCTCACCGCATCGCGGGGCATCGCCTCGTCGATCACCACCCGCGGTGCCATCGACCGGGGGGTCTTCGAGGCGTTCCGCTCCCCGGAGCCTGCTCCGCACGACCTCGGGCCCGGACGGGTGGAGGTGCGCACGTTCGACACCGACCGGGCCGAGACCGAGCACGTCGCGGACCTGCTGCGCCGGGCCCACCTCGAGGACGGAATCGCGTGGTCGGAGATGGCGGTGCTCGTGCGCTCGGGCCGCTCGAGCATTCCCGCCCTGCGCCGTTCGCTGGGGGCCGCGGGGGTG
>JBKHYA010000134.1:0-1313 GCA_046565745.1 Actinomycetes bacterium | reverse complement strand
AGGTGTTGATCGACCGCACGAGGGTCTGGTTGACGGCGAGGTTGACCGACTGCGCGAACGTGCGGCGCGATTCCAGGCCATCCTCGCCCGTGTTCTCGCGCACCTTGTCGAACACGACGACGGTGTCGTAGAGCGAGTAGCCGAGGATCGTGAGGAAGCCGATGACGGCGGCCGGGGTGATCTCGAAGCCGAAGATGCCGTAGATGCCCGCCGTGATCACGAGGTCGTGGACGAGCGCGACCATGGCGGCGACGGCCATCTTCCAGGTGCGGAAGTACAGCGCCATGACGAGGCTCGCGAGCAGCAGGAACACCACGAGCGCGATGATCGCCTGACGCGTGATGTCACCGCCCCACGTGGCTCCGATGAAGCTCGTGCTGATCTGCGCGGGGTCGACGTCGAACGCCTCGGCGAGCGACTCGGCGACGTCGGTCGTCTCCTCCGGCGTGAGCTGCTCGGTCTGGACGCGGACGGAGTCCCCGCCGACGACCGAGATGCGCGGGTTGGAGCCGTCGACGACCTCGCCGACGGCCGCGGACGCGATCTCGGTCGTCGCCGCGGTGTCCTCCGACGCCTCGGCGACCTGCGAGACCCGGAACTCGGACCCGCCGCGGAACTCGATGCCGAAGATGAACCCGCCGCGCAGGGCCGTGAGCCCGATCGCGAGGATGACGGCCACGGCCGCGATCAGGTACCAGGTGCGGCGGCGGCCGACGAAATCGAACGAGCGGGCGCCCGTGTAGAGATCATTGCCGAACGACGTGAAGTTGCTCATCGGGCGTCCTTCCCCTCGCCGCTCTGCTCAGCGGCCTTGCGCTCGGCGATGGTCCGACGGCGCTGCGCCTCGCGACTCGACGACGCGCGCTTCGTCGCGCTCACCGCGGCCGACGGCCGGAACTGGGCGCGACCGCGGTACACGGCGCCGAGCGCCTTCGGGTCGAGACCGCTCAGCCTGTGCCCGCCCGAGAAGAACGACGTGCGGCCGAGCAGCTGCATCATCGGATGCGTGAAGAGCGCCACGACCAGCAGGTCGACGAGCGTCGTGAGGCCGAGCGTGAACGCGAACCCGCGGACGTTGCCGATCGCGAGGACGAACAGGACGACGGCCGCGATGACGTTGATGACGTCGGAGATGAGGATCGTGCGGAAGGCGCGCCTCCACCCGGCCTCGACGGCGCCGTCGACGCTGCGGCCGTCCCGCAGTTCGTCGCGGATGCGCTCGAAGTACACGATGAACGAGTCGGCGATGACGCCGACGGCGATGATCAGACCCGCCACGCCCGCGAGCGAGAGCCGGTAGCCCTGCTGGTTGG
>JBKHYA010000133.1:0-1397 GCA_046565745.1 Actinomycetes bacterium | reverse complement strand
GGGTCAGCGGTGAGGCAGGCTGCCTTGTCACGCCAGTCCATGGGACAGTGCTCCTTGGGTTGGGCTGCGGGCGCCTTCGACGAGACCTTCGGCATCGGGTTGACGGGCGCACCGCGACCTCGGCGAACCGAGGTGTCGAGTGGGGAGTGAAGAGGATCTTCAAGACGGCCCACGGCGCTGTAGGCGGTTCATCAACCTCGAATAGTCTGACCCGTAACACACTCGAAATCAAGAGTTTCAGCGAGGGCGATTTCCCTGAACGACACCGGCCGTACACCTCTCGTCGTGCTGCTCGTCACCATCATCGGTGCCGAGGCGGCGCTCATGGCGGGCGTCACGATCTTCCTCGGCTACGAGCTCGCGACGCAGCCGACGACCTCCGTCGCGACCGCGATCGCGCTGCTCGTCGTCGCCGCGATCGCTGCGTTCTGGCTGATCACGCTGACGATCGCGATGTGGCGCGGCCGTTCGTGGACGCGCGGCGGAGCGCTCGTGTGGCAGTTCCTGCAGGTCGCGGTGGGGGTCGGCAGCATCCAGGGCTTCCTGCCGCGGCCCGATATCGCCTCCTGGCTGCTGATCCCCGCGATCGTCGCGATCGTGCTGCTGCTGACACCTTCGGTGAGCGAACACCTGGCCAGGCACGACGACGGGCCCGAGTCGTAGGCGACTCGAGCCCGTCGGGGTCGTGCGATTCAGCGCCGCGGAGGCGCCGGCGCGGCGCGGCTCAGGCGTCGATGCCGAGCTTCTTGCGCAGGCTCGCCACGTGGCCGGTGGCCTTGACGTTGTAGAGCGGGTGCGTGACGACGCCGTTCTCGTCGATGACGAAGGTCGAGCGGATGACGCCCGTGACGGTCTTGCCGTACATCGACTTCTCACCGTAGGCGCCGTAGGCCTGGTGCACGGCGAGGTCGGGGTCGCTCAGCAGCGGGAAGTTCAGGTTCTCCTCCTCGGCGAACTTCTGCAGCGCCGGGCCCTGATCCTTCGAGACGCCGAGCACCTGGTAGCCGGCGGCGGCGAGCGAGTTGAGGCTGTCGCGGAAGTCGCACGCCTGCGTAGTGCAGCCGGGCGTCGAGGCGGCGGGGTAGAAGTACAGCACGACCTTCTTCCCGGCGTAGTCGGAGAGCGAGACGTGCTGGCCGTCCTTGTCGGCGAGCGTGAAGGCGGGCGCGGGCGCGCCGGCCTCGAGGCGGGCCTCGGTCATGAGGGGCTCCTTGCGAGATGAGAGGGCGGGGCGCGCCGGCCCTGCGGGCCTCGGCGCTCGCTGGTCAGTGTATGGATGCCCGCCCCGCACCGGCTGGACGCCCGCCGTGTAGAACGCGCCTCTCGATCTCTGCTATCGTTGCCTCTCGGTTCGCTCGTCGAACTGCGCACCTCTAGCTCAATTGGCAGAGCAACTG
>JBKHYA010000132.1:0-1540 GCA_046565745.1 Actinomycetes bacterium | reverse complement strand
CTCGCCGGTGGTGCCGGAGACGACGATGCCGTCGGCGCCGTGGGTGACGACGTCGTCGATGAGCCGCTCGACGTCGTCCCAGTCGACCTCGCCGTCGGCGCCCATCGGGGTCACGAGCGCGACGAGCACCTGGCCGAAGGGATTGCGATTCACTCCCCCAGGCTAACGCGTGGGCGCATAGGATGCGGTCACCTCGTCGCCGAGGACCTCCGCTGGCCCGCCAGCCGAACCGAGGAGGGACCGTGCCACGGTCTTCGCGCTCTCCCATCCTGCTCCTCGCCGCCGCCGCGCTCGTGGCCGCCTCGATCGTCGCCCCGGCGGTCGCCCCGGCCTCCCCGGCGGAGGCGGCGGTCTCGACGTCGAGGCTCGCGGGCGCGGATCGCTACGCGACGAGCGTCGCGGTCTCCCGCGCCACCCCGGCCCGCAACGAGGTCGTCTTCCTGGTGTCGGGCGTCAAGTTCCCGGACGCGCTCGCTGCGGCCCCCGTCGCGGCCCGCGAGCGCGCCCACCTGCTGCTCACGCATCCGGACCGCGTGCCCGACTCCGTGATGCGCGAGCTCGCGAGGCTCGAGCCCGCCGAGATCGTCATCGTGGGGTCGGAGGCGTCCATCTCCGACGCGGTGCGGCAGCAGCTGTGGGACAGCACCGGGGCGCGGCTGACGCGCATCGGCGGTCGCGACCGGGTCGAGACGTCGCTGCTGCTGCTCCAGCGCCTCGAGCGGGCCGACCCGATGACGCGCGCATGGCTCGTCTCGGGCCGCGACTTCCCGGATGCGCTCGTCGCAGCATCCGTGGCCGGCGCCACCGGCGGCGGCATCGTGCTCAGCTGGCACGGCACCGGCCCCGGAGACGCCGCCGCCTGGGCCGATCGGCTCGCGCCGTCCGTGATCGGCGTGCCGCTGGTGGTCGCGGGCGGGACGCCGTCGGTGCCGTCGTCCGACGTGGCGCTGCTGGAGGCTCGCGGCGCCCTCGACACGGTGCGCCTGGCTGGGGCGAACCGCTACGAGACCGCGATCGCGATCAACCGGGCGTTCCCGCCGGCGGGCGATCCGAGCTCGATGCTGCTGGCGACCGGCGAGCGCTTCCCCGACGCGCTGTCGGGCGCCGTGCTCTCGGCGCTCGCGGGGACCCCGCTGTACCTGAGCCCCTCGCAGTGCAGCGGCAGCGTGACGCCGCTGCTCGCGTCGGTCGCCTCCAGCCAGGGCTACACCGCGACCATCGGGCTCGGCAGTGCCGCGGCCCTCAGCGATGCGGCGCTGCGCCTCGGGCCGTGCTGATCGGCGGGTGCGGCCCGCCTGCGTGACCGAATCGTTACCGCGCCGAGCCCCGCACAGCTGAGGGTTCTTCATAGGATCGCGCTGACCCCCGTCGTGCAGCCCCCCATGCTGCCCCTCGCAGCTAGGACAGCCATGCGCGCTCTCGTCGCCCTCGCCGCCTCCCTCGCGCTCGTCGCGACCGGCCTGACCACGGCGGCGGCGCCCGCCGAGGCGTTCGAGGTGCACCGTCTCGAGGGACCGGACCGCTGGACGACGGCGGTCGA
>JBKHYA010000131.1:0-1829 GCA_046565745.1 Actinomycetes bacterium | reverse complement strand
CAGCGCCTCGTCGTCGAGGATGCTGCGCTCCTCGAGCGCGACGCCGCCCACCTCGCCGACGACCCGCGTCACGATCGCGCGCGCGTCGTCGCACAGGTGGCAGCCGGGTCGGCTGAGCAGCGTCACGGTCGTCGCGGGCACGGGGTCAGCCTACGACCGCACGTATGCTGATTCCGATGTCCACCACGCCTGGCAGCGCCGCCGACTCTCCGTCGCCGACGCCCATCCTCGCCTTCTTCGACATCGACAACACGCTCATGCGCGGCGCGAGCATCTTCCACATCGGCACCGCCGCGTGGCGCGAGGGCTTCATCCGGCTCCGCGACGTGCTCGGCTTCGCGTGGGCGCAGGCCCGGTTCATCGCCGTCGGCGAGAACACCCAGCACCAGCTCTCGGTCCGCGAGCGGGCGCTCGCGCTCGTCGCCGGGCGCACCGAGGGCGAGCTCGCGCGGCTCGCGGTCGACAGCTACGAGCGCTCCATCCACCAACGGCTCATCCCCGAGACGGTCGCGCTCGCGCGCGAGCATCGGGCGAAGGGGCACGAGGTGTGGCTGCTGAGCGCGACGCCCGAGGCGATGGCGAGCGTCATGGCCCAGAGGCTCGGCCTCACGGGCGCCATCGGTACCCGCGTGCGCAGCGTCGCGGGCGTGTTCACGGGCGAGCTCGACGGCGCCGTCATGCACGGGCCGCGCAAGGCTGAGGTCGCCGAGGCGCTCGCGGCGGAGCGCGGAGCCCGCCTCGCGGACTGCTGGGCGTACAGCGACAGCCGCAACGACATCCCCCTGCTCGCCCTCGTCGGCAACCGGGTGGTGGTCAATCCGGATTCCGCTCTCGCCCGCTACGCCGCCGCGCACGCGTGGCCCGTGCTCACGGCCCGGGCGGCGAGCGTGCGGGCCACCCGTCGGCGCATCCGACGCGAGGCCCGGGCGGTCATCCGGTCGACCCGCGACGGTTGAGCGTGCCGGCCGAGCCGGCGACGCGAAAGCGCCCGACCCCTCGAGGTCGAGCGCTTGCGGTGAGCCTCTGCTCTACTTCTTGTTGCGACGCTGGTGACGCGTCTTGCGCAGCAGCTTGCGGTGCTTCTTCTTCGCCATCCGCTTGCGGCGCTTCTTGATGACAGAACCCATGGAAAACCTCTGATCTTCGCCTGAACGAACCGTCGGTCCAGTTCAGACCCGGTCATGTACCGCAGAAGTCTAGCGCAGGGCTCAGGCGCGCCGCGCGGGACGGCGGTCGACGGATGCTCGGCGCGAGACGGGCGTCGTGCGACCCGCTCAGCCGACGTCGGCGACGGGAGGCCGCACGGCCGCGGCGACCGCCGACTCGGGAATGCGGAAGGAGCGACCGAAGCGGATCGCGGGCAGCTCGCCAGCGTGCACCAGGCGGTAGACCGTCATCGTGGAGACGCGCATCATCTCGGCCACCTCGGCCACGGTGAGGAACCTCACGTCAGAGAGATCGCGGGTCATGCGGTCACGTCCTCCATCAGCGCTGGCCCCTTCGGGATGACGGGGTGGCGCGTTGTCACTGTAGGGGCTGCTGTGACGGGAGTAAAGCCGCCCTAAAGGGGGTCAGCGCTCACGCCTCGTCGCGGCGCCACGGCAGCCGGCGCGCGACGCTGTGCTGCGCCTCGGCGACCTGCTCGCGAACGTCGGCGAGGCGCTCCTGCGCGCCCTGCAGCGCCGAGCGGGCGCGGAAGGAGGCGTCAGCGGCGGCGCGGCCTACGGTGCTGCCGGCCTGCTCGACGTCGGCCCCCGCCCACGCGGCGAAGACAAGGCTGCCGGCGCCCGACTGGAGGTCGTCGAGGGCGAGGAAGGGCAGGAGGAAGT
>JBKHYA010000130.1:0-1830 GCA_046565745.1 Actinomycetes bacterium | reverse complement strand
CCGGATCGGCGGCTCCGGCGCCTTCACCCCCATCCCCGGCACCCTCGCCATCCCCTCCACCCCGATCGAGATCGTCGTCGCCGACAGCGCCGCTACCGCCCTCGTCGACCGAGACTGCGTCTCGAACCCGCGCGGCCCCGGCTGCTGACGAAAAGAGCACCGAGTCCCCCAATTTGTCCCCCTAAAGGCGGACACCCCCAATGCGAGGGTGAAATGCCCTCACCACCTCGTTCACCCACCGTTCACGAGATAAAGTCGCACCAGAACGACCACTGGGGGTGGTCGGCACATCCAGGGGGAGGTGCAATGGTGGACACCCGACGTCCCACGACGCCACCGACGCGCACACGAGCACTCGTGATCGGCGAATCGCTGATCGACATCGTCCACGACGACCGCGCCGGCGACAGCAGCGCTCCGCTGACGACCGAATACCCGGGCGGAAGCCCCATGAACGCCAGCATCGGCCTCGCCCGCCAGGGCATCGACGTGCAGTTCGTCACCGAGCTCGGCGCCGACCAGCGCGGCGACCGCCTCGAAGAGCGCCTCGTCCGCGAAGGCGTCGACCTGCTCATCGCACCCCGCGCCGGCAGCACCGCGACCGCGAGCGCGCACCTTCGCGCCGACGGCTCCGCCGAATACTCATTCGACCTCGACTGGAGCCTCGGCTGCGGCGAGATGCCCGACCACCGCCCGTTCGACGTCCTCCACTTCGGATCGCTCGCCGCCGCCATGCACCCCTGCTGCGGCGACCTCGAGAACACCGTCCGCGACGCCCGCGCGACCGCGACCGTCAGCTACGACCCCAACATCCGCCCCGCGCACGACACCGACCCCGTCGCCGCGCGCGTGCGGGTCGAGCGGCAGGCCAGCCTCGCCGACATCGTCAAGGCGAGCGACGAAGACCTCGCCTACCTCTATGGCGCCGAGCCGCACACCGTCACCGCCCAGCGCTGGCTCGCGGCCGGAGTCTCCCTCGTCGTCATCACGCGCGCCGCCGACGGCGCCCTGCTCATGACCGCCGACGCCGTCGTCGACCTGCCCGCCTACGACGTCGAGGTGCACGACACCATCGGCGCCGGCGACGCCATGACCGCCGGCCTCCTCGCCGGGCTCGGCACCCTCGGCCTCCTCGGGGCCGACCGGCGCGAGCAGCTGCGCGGCATCGACGAGCGCACGCTCCGCGCCATCGGCGACTGGGCGCAGCAGACCGCCGCGCTCACCATCGCTCGGCCCGGAGCCGAGCCGCCGACCTCGGCCGAGACCCGCGACGCGCTCCTGCAGACGAGTTCCCGCTCCGTCGCCGCCTGACCGTCACCGCCATAGGGCCCGGCGACGGGCAAGCACCGTTCAGCACACCCGCTTAGGCTCGCCGCGTGGCGCGCTACTTCGGCATCGACCTCGCCTGGGGTCTCGGCCGACCCGACCCGCGCACCGGACGCGTACGCCCGCCCAACGAGACCGGGCTGTGCCTGCTCGACGGCACCGGGCGCATCCTCGACGCCGGCTGGGCCCGCGGAGTCGACGCCGTCCACGATTTCATCGCCTCCCACGAGCAGCCGGGCGACGTCATCGCGATCGACGCGCCCCTGATCGTGCCGAACCCCACCGGCATGCGCGCGGCCGAGCGCGAGGTCTCCTCCCGCTACGGGCGGTGGAAGGTCGCGGCGAACGCGTCGAACGCAGGCTCGGCGGCCCGCGCCGGGGAGCTTCTGCTCGCCGCCCTCGAGCCCCGAGGCATCCGCTACACCGACGGCACCTGGCCGCCGCCGCCCGGCGCGACCGTTGCCTTCGAGTGCTACCCGTACACGACGCTCGTCGGGGTCGCCG
>JBKHYA010000129.1:0-2038 GCA_046565745.1 Actinomycetes bacterium | reverse complement strand
AGCGCGAGAAGGGCAGGCTGGGCGGGAAGCGCGAGCAGGGGCGGACGGGCGGGCGGGCGAAGGGCCCGGACTGCGCATCCGCGCACGCTGGGTAGGCTGAGCGGGTGAGAATCCTCGTCCTCGGATCGGGCGCGCGCGAGCACGCCATCATCACGGCGCTCCTTCGCGAGAACGCGGGCCACGAGATCACCGCCGCCCCCGGCAACGCGGGCATCGCGCAGGCTGTCGAGACCGTCGCGCTCGACCCGACGAAGGCCGCGGTCGTCGCCGACTACGCCGTCGACAACGACATCGAGCTCGTCGTCATCGGCCCCGAGGCCCCGCTCGTCGAGGGCGTCGCCGACGCGCTGCGCTCGCGCGGCATCGCGACCTTCGGCCCGGGCAAGGCCGCCGCGCAGCTCGAGGGCTCGAAGACCTTCGCCAAGCGCATCATGGACGCCGCCGGGGTTCCGACCGGTCGCGCCGTGCGCGCCGGCACCCTCGCCGAGGCGGATGCGGCGCTCGACGACATGGGCGCCCCCTACGTCGTCAAGGCCGACGGCCTCGCCGCCGGCAAGGGCGTCATCGTCACCGACGACCGCGCCGCCGCTCGCGCGCACGCCGAGCACTACCTCCAGCAGGGCGGAGTCCTCATCGAGGAGTTCCTCGCCGGCCAGGAGGTCAGCCTCTTCCTCCTCAGCGACGGCCACACCGTCGTGCCCCTGAGCCCCGCGCAGGACTACAAGCGCATCGGCGACGGCGACACCGGCCCCAACACCGGCGGAATGGGCGCCTACTCGCCCCTCCCGTGGGCCCCCGCCGGCTTCGTCGACGAGGTCATCGAGACCATCGCCCAGCCGACCGTGCGCCAGCTCGCCGAGGAGGGCACGCCCTTCATCGGGCTTCTCTACTGCGGGCTCATCGTGACCGACAAGGGAATCCGCGTCATCGAGTTCAACGCGCGCTTCGGCGACCCCGAGACGCAGGTCGTCCTGCCGCGCCTCACCACTCCGCTCAGCGGACTCCTGTTCGCCGCATCGACCGGCCAGCTCGGCGGCGTCGCCCGCCCCGAGTTCAGCGACGAGGTCGCCGTGACCGTCGTCCTCGCGAGCGAGGGCTACCCCGACACCCCGCACACCGGCCGCGCGCTCACCGGCCTCGCCGAGGCCGAGCAGGTCGAGGGCGTCCACCTCTGCCACGCCGCGACCGCCCGCACGGGCGACGGCTTCGTCGCCACGGGCGGCCGCGTGCTGAGCGTCGTCGCGACCGGCTCCGACTTCACCGAGGCCCGCGCCCGCGCCTACGAGGCGATCGGCCGCATCGGGCTCGAGGGCGGTCAGTACCGCTCCGACATCGCCGCGCGCGTCGTCGAGGGCTGAGCGACGTGAGCGAGCAGGGCGCCGGGCTCGACGTCGACGCGCAGCACCTGCCGGGGTGGCGGCGCGCGTACTCGGGGAAGGTGCGCGACCTGTACGTCCCGGAGGACGCATCCGACCTCGCGAGCGCCCACAGCGTGCTCATGGTCGCGAGCGACCGCGTGAGCGCGTTCGACCACGTGCTCGAGCCGGGAATCCCGGGCAAGGGCGCCCTGCTCACGCAGCTCACGCGCTGGTGGTTCGACCGCCTCGGGTTCCCGACGCACCTCGACCCGGTGCAGGACGTCCCCGCCGAGGTCGCCGACCGCGCCGTCATCGCCCGCCGCCTCGACATGCACCCCGTCGAGTGCGTCGTGCGCGGGTACCTCTCCGGCTCCGGCTGGGCCGAGTACCAGCAGTCGCAGAGCGTGTGCGGCATTCCGCTGCCCGCCGGCCTGACCGACGGCGACCGCCTGCCCGAGCCGATCTACACGCCCGCGTACAAGGCTCCGCTCGGCGAGCACGACGAGAACGTCTCGTACGAGCACGTCGCCCGGGCGGTCGGCGCGGACACGGCGGCCGAGCTGCGGCGGCTGACGCTCGCGGTGTACGGGCGGGCGGCCGAGACGGCGGCGTCGCGCGGGGTGATCGTCGCCGACACCAAGCTGGAGTTCGGCCGCGACCGGGACGGGCGGCTGGTGCTG
>JBKHYA010000128.1:0-2430 GCA_046565745.1 Actinomycetes bacterium | reverse complement strand
TCCCGGACCAGGTCTGGATCGCCGAGTGGAACGGGAAGGCGAACACGCGGACGAGCTACGTCGGGGAGGACGGGTGGCGGCAGGACCGGGTGCACCAGTACCGCGGCGACCACGAGGCGACGTACGGCGGCGTCAGCCGCTACGGCGCGATCGCCCTCGCGAGCAGCCTCGACCAGGTGGGCCCCGTGTCGCGCACGGTGCTGGATGCCGCGCTCGTGCACGACGTCATCGGCGGGCACGACCCCCGTGACGCGACGAGCATCCCCGACCAGTGGCCCTCGATGGCGGAGGCCGCTCGGCGCGGGCTGACGGGCGACCTGCTCAAGGGCATCCGCGTCGGGGTCGTGAAGGAGCTCGAGGGCGAGGGCTTCCAGTCCGGCGTGAAGCAGCGGTACCACGAGACCCTCGACCTGCTGGCCGCGGCCGGTGCCGAGATCGTCGAGGTGAGCTGCCCGCACTTCGAGTACGCGGTCGCCGCCTACTACCTGATCCTGCCGGCGGAGGCGTCGAGCAACCTCGCGAAGTTCGACTCGGTGCGCTTCGGCATGCGCGCGAACGTCACCGGAACGGTCGAGGACGTCATGGCCGCGACCCGCGAGGCGGGCTTCGGGCCGGAGGTGAAGCGTCGCATCATCCTCGGCACCTATGCGCTGAGCGCCGGCTACTACGACGCCTACTACGGCAGCGCGCAGAAGGTGCGCACGCTCATCCAGCAGGATTTCGACGCCGCGTTCGAGAAGGCCGACATCCTCGTCTCGCCCTCGGCGCCGACGACGGCGTTCAAGTTCGGCGAGAAGCTCGAAGACCCGCTCGCGATGTACCTCAACGACGTCACGACGATCCCTGCCAACTTGGCCGGCGTGCCCGGCATGGGCCTGCCGATGGGCCTCGCGCCCGAGGACGGCCTGCCGACGGGCCTGCAGCTCATGGCGCCCGCGCGTCACGACGCGCGCCTCTACGAGGCCGGCGCGGCGATCGAGCAGCTGCTCGAGGGCAATTGGGGTCACTCGCTGTGGAGCCAGGCTCCGGAGCTCGGTGCGAATGGGCTCGCGACGGCGCTCGGATCGAACGGAGGGGCCCGCTGATGGCGAAGGCAGAGCTGATGGACTTCGACAAGGCCCTCGAGCTGTTCGAGCCCGTGCTCGGCTTCGAGGTGCACGTCGAGCTGTCGACGCAGACGAAGATGTTCTCCGACGCCCCGAACCCGGCGTTCGGCGGCCACGAGATCACCGAGCCGAACACGGCGATCACGCCGGTGTGCCTCGGCCTGCCGGGCTCGCTCCCGGTTGTCAACGAGACGGCCGTGCGCTACTCGATCTCGCTCGGGCTCGCGCTCGGCTGCCAGATCGCGCCGACGAGCCGGTTCGCGCGCAAGAACTACTTCTACCCCGACCTCGCGAAGAACTACCAGATCAGCCAGTACGACGAGCCGATCGCCTTCGAGGGGATGCTCGAGGTCGAGCTCGAGGACGGCACGCTCGTGCAGGTCCCCATCGAGCGCGCCCACATGGAGGAGGACGCCGGCAAGCTCACGCACGTCGGCGGCTCGACCGGCCGCATCCAGGGCGCCGAGTACTCGCTCGTCGACTACAACCGCGCCGGTGTGCCGCTCGTCGAGATCGTGACGAAGCCGATCTACGGCGCCGAGCACCGCGCGCCGGAGCTCGCGAAGGCGTACGTGTCGACGATCCGCGACATCGTGCGTGCCCTCGGCATCTCGGAGGCCCGCATGGAGCGCGGCAACCTGCGCTGCGACGCGAACGTCTCGCTGCGCCCGCGCGGGCAGGCCGCGCTCGGCACCCGCACCGAGACGAAGAATGTCAACTCGCTGCGCAGCGTCGAGCGGGCCGTGCGATACGAGATCCAGCGCCAGGCCGCGATCCTGGCTGCCGGTGGGACCATCACGCAGGAGACGCGGCACTGGCACGAAGACACCGGCGCGACCTCGCCGGGTCGCCCGAAGAGCGACGCCGACGACTACCGCTACTTCCCCGAGCCCGACCTGCTGCCCGTCGCGCCGACGCCGCAGCTGATCGCCGAGCTGCGCGCCGCGCTTCCCGAGGCGCCGGCCGCTCGCCGTCGTCGGCTGAAGGAGGAGTGGGGCTTCAGCGACCTGGAGTTCCGCGACGTCGTGAACTCGGGCCTGCTCGTCGAGGTGACCGACACGGTCGCCGCGGGCGCTTCACCGCAGCAGGCACGCAAGTGGTGGACGGGCGAGATCGCCCGCATCGCCAACGCGCAGAACGCCGAGCCGGCCGCGCTCATCTCGCCGCAGCATGTGGCCGAGATCGTGGCGCTCGTGGAGTCGGGGTCGTTGACTGACCGCCTTGCTCGTCAGGTCGTCGAGGGCGTCATTGCAGGGGAGGGCTCGCCGGCTGATGTCGTGTCGGCTCGTGGGCTCGAGGTCGTGTCGGATGACGGCGCCCTCAT
>JBKHYA010000127.1:0-2706 GCA_046565745.1 Actinomycetes bacterium | reverse complement strand
CCCCGAGAAGGTCGTCCCGAAGAGCCTGCGGCCGACGTTCGCCGAGATGGGCCAGATCGACGTCGAGATGGCGCGCATGCTCGTCGAACTGCTCCGCACGGAGGACGTCACGATCGCCGAAGCCATCCGCAACGAGGACGACAAGGTCGACGCCCTCCACCTCAGCGTCTTCGACAAGGTCCTCGGCGAGACCTGGAAGGGCCAGGCCGTCGACACGGTCGACGCGACCCTCGCCTCGCGCTACCACGAGCGCTTCGCCGACCACGCGGTGTCGATCGCGAAGAAGGTGCAGTACCTCGCGACCGGCGACTGGGTGCCGCAGGGCGCCTAGGGCTCGTCTCCGCGGCGCGCCTGGCGGGTCTCGCCTCAGGCCTTATCGCGGAACATCGCCGCGAAGCGCTCGAGCGACGACCGAAGCGCGTCGTC
The DNA here is from genome assembly GCA_046565745.1 of Actinomycetes bacterium. Taxonomy (GTDB): domain Bacteria; phylum Actinomycetota; class Actinomycetes; order Actinomycetales; family Microbacteriaceae; genus Microcella. Next base: position 2,280 of record JBKHYA010000127.1, on the reverse strand, counting down.
GTAGCCGAGCTCGGCGAGCTCGTAGAACGCGCGGCGGCCCGCGGCGACCGCGGCTCCCCCGCGCGACGCGGCCTCGAGCCAGGCGACGACCGAGGGCTCGACGTCCGCCGGCTCGCGCACGGCGTTGACGAGGCCGACCTCGCGCGCCCGGTCGGCCGTGAACGGCTCGCCCGTCCCGATGTTCTCCATCGCGAAGCGCGTCCCGATGCGGTGCACGATCGGCACCTGCGCGATCATCGGCCAGACCCCCACGCTCACCTCGAACGTGCCCAGGCGCGCGGTCGGGGTGGAGACGGCGTAGTCGCAGACGGCGACGATCGAGGCGCCCGAGGCCACGGCATCCCCGTTCACCGCGGCGGCGATCGGGGTGCTCAGGGTGGGGAAGATGCGCAGCAGGCTCACGAGAGCCGACGCGAACGCGACCGGATCGGCGCCCGCGCGGATCGCGGCGACGTCGAGGCCGCCGCAGAAGCTGCCGCCCGCGCCCGTCAGGAGGATGCCGGTGATCTCGGGGTCGGCGTCGGCGTCGAGGATGCTGCGCTCGAGGGCGCCCATGACGTCGGGGTCGAGGAGGTTCGGCCCGGTGCCGCTGATCTCGATGCGGGCGATGCGCGTCATGGTGGGCCTCTCTACTGCATCAAGGGACGGTGACTCATGGTTCCGCTGCTACAGCAGCGGGAACTGATCGACGACGCGCACCCGGTCGGGGTCGCCGTCGGGGGCGAGATCGAGCAGCGCGACGGCGCGGAGCTCGAGACGCTCGCCGCGCTCGATGCGGCCCGCGCGGTCATCCGACCCGGCGGCGACGGCCACGAACGGCCGGTACCGGCGGGCGACGATGCTCGGGTCGTCGACCCGGACTCCGAGGTCGCGCAGGTCGACGACGAGCGCGAGGTGGGCATCCGCCAGATCGCCGTCATCGACGACGAGGGTCGCGTCGACCTCGTCGGCACCGACCACCTCGTCGTCGCCGCCGCGCGCGACGAAGACGCCGTGGCTCGAGTACGCGGCCTCGACCGCCGACACGACCTGGTCGAGGTCGGCCTCGGTCGAGGCGGCCGCGAGCAGCGTCACGTGAAGGGGCAGCTCGTCGGCCTCGAACTCGGCCTCGAGCGCGACGTCGTCGAGGAACGCGACGACCGCGAAGCGCAGCATGGGCGCGGGGTGCTCTCGGCTACTTCTTGCCCTGGCTCGCGACCGCGGCGGCGCCGGCGGCGGCGGCCTCCGGGTCGAGGTACTCGGCGGGCTTGATCGGCATGAAGTCGTCGCCGAGCTCGTACACGAGCGGGATGCCCGTCGGGATGTTGAGGCTCGCGATCTCGTCGTCGCCGATGCCGTCGAGGTGCTTCACGAGCGCGCGCAGCGAGTTGCCGTGGGCGACGACGAGCACGGTCTCGCCGGTCGCGAGGTCCTTGGTGATGTCGCTCTCCCAGTAGGGCAGCATGCGGTCGATGACGAGCTTGAGGCTCTCGGTGCGGGGCACCTCGCCGTCGATGCCGACGTAGCGGGGGTCGTGCACCTGGCTGTACTCGGCGTCGTCGTCGAGCGGCGGCGGCGGGGTGTCGAAGCTGCGGCGCCAGGTCATGAAGAGCTCCTCGCCGTGCTTCTCGAGCGTCTCGGCCTTGTTGAGGCCCTGCAACGCGCCGTAGTGGCGCTCGTTGAGGCGCCAGCTGCGCTTGACCGGCAGCCAGTCGAGGTCGGCGGCGTCGAGCGCGATGTTCGCGGTCTGGATCGCGCGCTTCAGGAGGCTCGTGTAGAGCATGCGCGGCGCGAGGCCCGACTCGGCGATGAGCTCTCCGGCCCGGTGCGCCTCGGCGCGACCCTGCTCGGTCAGTTCGACATCCACCCAGCCGGTGAAGATGTTCTTCTCGTTCCAGACGGAGTGGCCGTGGCGGAGCAGGATCAGCGTGTGCGACATGGCATCCAGCCTAGCCAGCGCCGGGCATCCGCGAGAATGACGGCATGACGGGGACGCGGGGGGCCAGGGGCCGCATCACGCGCGGCACCACCGGCGTCAACCGGCTGCGCCGCATGGACCGCTGGATCGCCGCCCACCCCGCTCTGCGGCACGCGGCCGACCCCCTCGTCGTCGACCTCGGCTACGGCGCCTCGCACCGCACCCCGCTCGAGCTGCTCTCGCGGCTGCGCGCCGTGCGGCCCGATGTACGAGTCGTCGGCATCGAGATCGACCCGGCGCGCGTCGCCGCCGCCGCGCGGTTCGCTAGCGATGGGCTGACGTTCGCGGTCGGCGGCTTCGAGGTTCCTCTCGCGGGGGATGCC
>JBKHYA010000126.1:0-3047 GCA_046565745.1 Actinomycetes bacterium | reverse complement strand
CGCGGCGAACTCGATGTCGGCGGGCGAGTAGCCGTCGGTGCGCGCGACGAGCTGCGCGAGATCGACCTCCCCCTCGACGGCGTCGGGGATGTACCGCGACCAGATGGCCTCGCGCGCCGCGGCGTCGGGCAGACCGATCGGGATCACGTAGTCGAACCGGCCGTGGCGGAGGAACGCCGCGTCGAGCGCGCGGATGAAGTTGGTCGCGCAGATCAGCAGCCGGCCGGGAGAGTCGCGGAAGGCCGGGATGATCTTGAGCAGCTCGTTCGTGACGCCCTGCATGGCGGATGGCGGCTCGCCGCCGCGCTGGCCGGCGATCTCCTCCACCTCGTCGATGAAGACGATCACGTGGTCGAGGTCGGCGATGCTCTGGAAGGTCTCGCGCAGCCCTCCCGCGAGGCCCTGGGGCCCGGCGGCGAGCCGTGAGGGGAATACCTCGACGAACGGCCACTGCAGGCGAGAGGCGACGGCCTTCGCGAAGGTCGTCTTGCCCGTGCCGGGAGGCCCGAAGAGCACGATCGAGCGCGGCGGCTGCACGCCGAACTGGTCGGCGAGCGCCGGGTCCGACAGCGGCAGCACGAGCCGCCGCTCGAGCAGCTCCTTCTCGGTGCGCATGCCCGCGATCGAGCCCCACAGGTCGCGCGGCAGGATGCGCCCGCCGAGCTCGCGCAGCACCGCGAGCTCGCGCTGCTTCACCGGGATCTCGCGCTCGAAATAGCTCAGGTGCGCGCGGTCCTGGAAGCCGGCCTTCGTGAGCGCGCCGTACTGCTGCTGGTCGGGCACGAGGATCGACAGCCGCGTGAGCCCCTGCCGCCGCCCCCGCACCGGGATCCGGCTGGGATTCAGCCCCCAGATGCGCGCGGCTGGCAGAGTGAGCGCATGACCGATGCCGCCGCGCCCGCCGCCGCCCCGAGCCCCGCTCCGACCGCCGCCGAGAAGGCCGCCCTCCTCTCCTCCCTCCACGTTCCCGGCGACCCGCTCGTCGTCGTCAACGTCTGGGACGCCATCACGGCGCGCATCGTCGCGCGCACTCCCGGCGTGCGCGCGCTCGCGTCGGCGAGCCACGCGGTCGCCTTCGCCTACGGCGTGCCCGACGGCGAAGGGATGACCGTCGAGATGGCGCTCGACGCGGCCCGCCGCATCACGGCATCCACCGAGCTGCCCGTGAGCATCGACTTCGAGCGCGGCTACGCGCCCGACGCCGCGGGCGTGCAGGCGAACGTCGCGCGCCTCATCGAGGCGGGTGCCGCGGGGCTCAACATCGAGGACTCCCTCGCGGGCGCGACGAGCGACCGCCGCCCGATCGCCGAGGCCGCCGCGCGCGTCGCCGCCGCGCGCGCCGCCGCCGACGCCGCGGGCGTGCCGCTCGCGATCAACGCGCGCACCGACACCCTCGCGGGCTCGCCCGACGCCTTCGACGAGGCGATCGACCGCGCGAACGCCTACGTCGACGCGGGCGCGACGAGCGTCTTCATGCTGGGCCTCCGCACCGAGCAGATGGTGGCGGATGCCGTGGCCGCCGTCCGCGCGCCCGTCGCCCTCTTCGCGCACCCGGGCTACATCCCCCTCGCGCGCCTCGCCGAGCTCGGAGTCGCGCGCATCTCGTTCGGCCCGCAGATCCTCGGCCTCACCCTCGCGCACCTCGCGTCGGCGGCCGAGCAGCTCACCGCCCGCGGCGAGTACCCCGCCGAGCTCGCGACGCGCTACGAGCTGTAGATGACCGGGCAGCACCCCGACGACGAGGACGACTTCGATCGCGTACGCCCGGGCTGGGAGCCCGACCCCGAGCGCGAGGGCTACGAGCGGTGGTGGACGGGAGAGAGCTTCCTCGGCGCGCCGCACCGCCAGCCGCAGCCGTTCTCGGCGCTGAGCCCCGACGCCGAGCGGTCGATGCGCCCCGGCCCCAACCGCGACGCCCGCATCGCGCGCGCGGGCATCGTCGCGACGCTCCTGGGGTTCGCGGGGCAGGTCGTCGCGGCGAGCGGACTCGTGCGGATCCCGGGCGTCGGGTCGAGCGCGGTGATCCTCGGCGCCCTCGTGCTCGCGGCGCTCACCGCGGCCGTGACGGTGGTGTTCGCGGCGCGCGGGCTGCGCCGGGCATCCGCGCTCGGCGGTCGCGCGATCAGCTCGCTCGCCCTCGGCGTCGGCATCGTCCTCGGGCTCGCGCCCGTGCTGCTGCTCGTCGCGATCGGCATCGGCGGCGGCCTCTAGCCCCGGCCCGACTGGCCACAGGCCCGGTCAGACCGCGCGCGCCGCCCGCACCCGCACGACCGCCGCCGAGCGCGCCGGGAGCGTCAGCACGCCGTCGACGAGCGTCGCGTCGGGCGTCGTCGACAGCTCGAGCGCGGCCTCCGCGCCGACCTCGAACGACGCCTCCTCGCGGATCGCGGCGCACACGCTCACGATCCCGCCGAGCGGCGACTGGATGCCCGCCCCGCGATCGAGCCGGAACACCGCGAGCCCGTCATCGCCCTCCCCCGCGGCGAGCGTGTGCTCGAAGCGCGGGTCGGTCAGCTCGGGCAGGTGCCTCCGCAGACGGATGAGCGCCCGGTGCAGGGCGAGCAGCCGCGCGTGGCGGGGCTCGTCGACCTCGGCCCACGCGAGCTTCGAGCGCTCGAACGTCGCGGGATCCTGCGGGTCGGGCACGACCGACTCGTCCCAGCCCATCTTCGTGAACTCGGCGAGCCGGCCCTCCGCGGTCGCGCGCCCGAGCTCGGGCTCGGGGTGCGAGGTGAAGAACTGCCACGGCGTCGACGCGCCCCACTCCTCGCCCATGAAGAGCATGGGCGTGAACGGCGACGTGAGGTTGAGCACCGCGGCGACGGCGAGCTCGTCGTCGCCGAGGGTCTGCGAGATGCGGTCGCCCGCGGCGCGGTTGCCGATCTGGTCGTGATCCTGCGCGAAGGTCACGAGGCGCCACATCGGCACCTCGGGCGGGATGGGGAAGCCGTGCGGCCGCTCCCGGAACGACGAGTGCGTCCCGTAGTGGAAGAACCCCTTCGTCGACGTCTTCGGCAGGGCATCCGCCGTCGCGAAGTCGGCGTAGT
>JBKHYA010000125.1:0-3054 GCA_046565745.1 Actinomycetes bacterium | reverse complement strand
TGTACACCGAGCCGGTCGGGTTCGAGGGGCTCACGAACAGCAGCACCTTGGTGCGGGGAGTGCGCGCGGCCTCGAGCTGCTCGACCGTGACGAGGTAGTTCTGGTCGGCGCCGGCGAAGACCTCGACAGGCACGCCGCCCGCGAGGCGCACGACCTCGGGGTAGGTCGTCCAGTACGGGGCGGGCAGCAGCACCTCGTCGCCGTCGCCCACGATCGTCGCGAAGGACTGGAAGACGGCCTGCTTGCCGCCGTTGGTGATGATGACGCGGCCCGCGCTCACCTCGAGGCCCGAGTCGCGCAGCGTCTTCTCGGCGACCGCCTCGCGCAGCTCGGGCAGGCCGGCCGCGGGCGTGTAGCGGTGGTTCTTCGGGTCGCGCGCGGCGGCGACGGCGGCCTCGACGATGTGGTCGGGCGTCGCGAAGTCGGGCTCGCCCGCGGCGTACGAGATGACGGGGCGACCCGCGGCCTTGAGGGCCTTGGCCTTCGCGTCGACCTTGAGGGTGGCGGATTCGGCGATCGCGGCGATGCGAGCGGAGATGCGGGAGGAGTCGGCGGTCACGACGGGAAGTCTACGGGCGGGCATCCGCCTCGTGCGAAGCGCTCACGACCCTCGCGGCGCCGTCCCGATCGAGGGGGCGGATGCCCGGCTCGGGCCTCGGCTGGACTCGCCCCGGGGCGTCACCTACACTGGTCGAGGTAGTTGAACTCTGCCAAGCTTTGCCGCGCCGTCAGTCTGGCGAATCCCCCGGAACCCGACCGCGGTGAAGCATGCCCGAGTTCGACCACGCCGAGGGCGGTGGCTCAATTGGTAGAGCAGCGGTCTCCAAAACCGCAGGTTGCAGGTTCGAGTCCTGTCCGCCCTGCACATCGATCGGGCTCGGGGCGTCTGAACACTCAGATCGCCCCGAGTTCGGTGATACGGGCTCGCGAGCGAGCCCGGCGACAGTCGGAAGGCAGTGTGAACGTGGCAAGAAACGTGGTCGACGAGCCCAATGAGGACATCGTCGAGAACGCCAGGAAGGATCGCGCCGAGAAGCGCGGACCCTTCGGCCGCATGGCGCTGTTCATCCGGCAGGTGTTCAACGAGCTCGGCAAGGTCGTCACCCCGACCCGGCGCGAGCTCATCACCTACACCCTGGTCGTGCTCGTGTTCGTGATCATCATGATGGCGCTCGTCTCGGGCCTCGACCTGGTCTTCGGCTGGGTCGTGTCGTTCGTCTTCGGCGACGGGTCGGCCATCACGGGCGGCTGACGCCCGAGCCGCTCCCCCCCCAGACCCGCGCACGGCCAGAACTGCCAACGGAAAGAGACCCAGTGACCGACGACCACCGCCGCGACATCGACCTCGCGACCGCCGCCGAGCAGTCCTCCGAGGAGGACGAGGCGCAGGAGGGCAACACCCTCGAGGCCGACGAGCACTCGGCCGACGCCGCCGAGCACTCGGCCATGCACATCGTCGAGGAGGATGAGCCCGACCTGACCGACCTGTTCGACGCGCTCGAGACGGCCGCCGACCCGGAGGCCGACGCGATCGTCGACGACGCCCTCGACATCGACTCGGCCGACGAGGCCGAGGCCGCCGCCGAGGCCACGGAGGACGAGGCCGAGGAGGAGGCCGCGGAGGCCGCCGCCGAGGAGCCCGCCGAGGTCGACCCCTACGACGAGTTCAAGCGCGAGCTGCGCATGAAGCCCGGCAAGTGGTACGTCGTGCACTCGTACGCCGGCTTCGAGAAGCGCGTGAAGTCGAACATCGAGAACCGCCGCGTCTCGATGAACATGGAGGAGAGCATCCACGAGGTGCAGGTCCCCATGGAGGACGTGGTCGAGATCAAGAACGGCCAGCGCAAGCTCGTCAATCGCGTCCGCATCCCCAGCTACGTGCTCGTGCGCATGGATCTCAACGAGGACAGCTGGTCGGTCGTGCGGCACACGCCCGGCGTCACGGGCTTCGTGGGCAACGCCCACAACCCGACTCCGCTGCGCTTCGACGAGGCCTTCAACATGCTGAAGTCGACCGTGCAGATCGCCGAGGCGCCCGCGAAGGCCGGCGCCGCGAAGGGCGGGGCGACCGCCACGCGCGTCATCCCCGCCGAGATCGACTTCGAGGTCGGCGAGACGATCACGATCAAGGAGGGCTCGTTCGCGGGCCTGCCCGGCACGATCAGCGAGATCAAGCCCGAGAGCGGCAAGCTCATCGTGCTCGTGTCGCTGTTCGAGCGCGAGACCCCGGTCGAGCTGAGCTTCGACCAGGTGACGAAGCTCTAGACTGCCCCGGGCCCTCGGGCCCCCACCCACCACCGCGGCTCGGATTCGCCGAGCAGGCGGGAGCGCGACGGCCACCCGGTCGCCGCACGATGAGAAGGAAGAAGACATGGCACCGAAGAAGAAGGTCACGGGCCTGATCAAGCTGCAGATCAACGCCGGTGCGGCCAACCCCGCCCCGCCGATCGGTCCCGCGCTCGGTCAGCACGGCGTGAACATCATGGAGTTCTGCAAGGCGTACAACGCCGCGACCGAGTCGCAGCGCGGCAACGTCATCCCGGTTGAGATCACCGTCTACGAGGACCGCTCGTTCACGTTCATCCTCAAGACCCCGCCGGCCGCTGAGCTCATCAAGAAGGCCGCGGGCGTGCCGAAGGGCTCGGCCACGCCGCACACCGTGAAGGTCGCCAAGCTCACCAAGGAGCAGGTGCGTCAGATCGCCGAGCAGAAGCAGGCCGACCTGAACGCGAACGACATCGCCGCCGCCGAGAAGATCATCGCCGGCACCGCCCGTTCCATGGGCATCACGGTCGAGTAGTCGTCCGCCTTCCCCTTCCCACATCAGCGGGAGAGCCAGCCAGGCTCACGATTCACCGCGAACTCAGCACAGGAGCATCAACATGGCACAGAAGTCCAAGGCCTACCGGGCCGCGGCCGAGAAGATCGAGGCCGGCAAGTACTACACCCCCGCGGAGGCCGTCGCGGTCGCCCGCGAGACGGGTTCGAAGAACTTCAATGCGACCGTCGAGGTCGCCCTGAAGCTCGGCGTCGACCCCCGCAAGGCCGACCAGA
>JBKHYA010000124.1:0-3087 GCA_046565745.1 Actinomycetes bacterium | reverse complement strand
GTTCCTCGAGGTCAACCGCAACCTCGTGGCGACGCTGCAGGAGCACGGCCTGTGGGAGCGCGTCCGCGAGGACATCCTCCGCAGCCAGGGCGACATCCAGGGCATCTCGCTCATCCCCGACGAGATCAAGGCGACGTACAAGACGAGCTTCCAGCTCTCGCCGTACGCCTTCCTCGAGGTGGCGGCGCGCGCCCAGAAGTGGATCGACCAGGCCATCAGCCGCAACATGTACCTCGAGACGCGCGACGTCGACGAGATGGTCGACATCTACTCGGCCGCGTGGAAGAAGGGCGTGAAGACGACCTACTACCTGCACATGAAGCCGCGCCACACCGCGGAGCAGTCGACGGTCAAGGTCAACAAGTCCGAGACGATCAACGCCGGCGGCGGCGCGCCCAAGAAGGGCTTCGGTGCGGCGGGCGGCTCGACGGCACCCGCGGCCGAGCCCGCGGCCGCTGCGGCACCGCGCAAGGGGTTCGGCTTCGGCGGCGTCTCGAAGGGCGGCGAGTGATGGACCCGCGCGACTCCGGCACCGACACCGTCGGCGGCTACTACGTCCCGACCGATCCGATGGACGACCTGCACTGCGAGAGCTGCCAGTAGCCCTCGCACGACCGCTTCACCCATCCACCCCTAACTTTCCTTCTCTCCGCGAAACAGAAAGAACCAACAGACCATGGGAATTCTCGGCACCGGCATCCAAGAGGGCCTGCTGCTCAAGCCGGTCACGTACAAGTGGGCGATGGACCTCTACGACCAGGCCGTCGCCAACACCTGGTTCCCCAACGAGGTGCAGCTGGGCGAGGACATCGCCGACTTCAAGAAGATGACCGATGAGGAGCGCCACGCGATCACGTTCCTCATGTCGTACTTCAACCCGAACGAGCTCCTCGTCAACAAGGCGCTCGCGTTCGGCGTCTACCCCTACGTCAAGGCTCCCGAGGCGCACCTCTACCTCGCGAAGCAGATGTGGGAGGAGGCCAACCACTGCATGAGCTTCGAGTACGTGCTCGAGACCTTCCCGATCGACCGCGCCGCCGCCTACGACAGCCACGTCGACGTGCCGTCGATGGCCCGCAAGGAGGAGTTCGAGGTCAAGTTCATCCGTCGCATGACGGAGGACACCCTCGACATCACGACGACCGCGGGCAAGCAGGACTTCATCCGCAACCTCGTCGCGTACAACGTGATCCTCGAGGGCATCTGGTTCTACTCGGGCTTCATGGTCGCCCTGTCGTTCCGCCAGCGGAACCTGCTGCGCAACTTCGGCTCGCTCGTCGACTGGATCGTGCGCGACGAGAGCCTGCACCTGAAGTTCGGCATCAACCTCATCCTCACGGTGCTGGAGGAGAACCCCGACCTGCAGACCGAGGAGTTCGCCGCCGAGATCCGTCAGATGATCCTCGATGCGGTCGAGATGGAGTCGGCGTACAACCACGACCTCCTGCCCAACGGCATCCTCGGCCTCAACGCCAACTACATCAACCAGTACGTGAAGTACCTCGCCGACCGTCGCCTCGAGGAGCTCGGCTTCGAACCCGAGTACAACGTGTCGAACCCGGCGAAGTGGATGGCGACGGCGAACGACACCCTGCAGCTCGTCAACTTCTTCGAGTCGACGAACACGTCGTACGAGGTCAACGCCAAGACCTCGGCGTAGCCGTTCCCCGCGTGCGGCCCGTGCTCCCGGCAGACCTCCTCGTCATCGGAGGAGTCGTCTACCGGGGCCCGGGCCGCTCCATCGTTCCCGAGCCCCTCGAGGTCGCCGTCGTCGACGGGCGCATCGCGGCGATCGACGCCGACCTGAGCGCATGGCGGGGGCCGGCCACCGAGGTCGTCGATCTGGCGGGCGGGATGCTCCACGCCGGGTTCGTCGACGCCCACATCCATCCCATCCAGGGCGGCCTCGAGCGGCTCGCGTGCGATCTGAGCGCGGGCTCGACGCGCGAGGAGTACCTCGACCTCATCGCCGCGTACGCCCACCTGAACCCGCCGAGGGGATGCGACGCCTCCCGCGCCTGGATCACCGGCGGCGGCTGGGCGATGAGCGCCTTCCCCGGCGGCGCGCCGACGGCCGCCGAGCTCGACGCCGTCGAGCCGATCCGCCCCGTCTTCCTCTACAACCGCGACCACCACGGGGCCTGGGCCAACTCGGCCGCACTCGCGCTCGCGGGCATCACCGCCGACACCCCCGACCCGGCCGACGGGCGCATCGAGCGGCTCGCCGACGGGTCGCCGTCGGGGACCCTGCACGAGGGCGCCGCCGCGCTCGTCGCCGCGGTCGCCCCCGCGCCGTCGCCCGACGACGAGCTCGCGGCCCTCCTCGAGGCGCAGCGGTACGCGCTGGGTTTCGGCATCACCGGCTGGCAGGACGCCATCGTCGGCGACTACTTCGGCGCGAGCGACACCGCTCTCGTCTACCGTCGCGCACTCGCTGATGGCCGCCTGCTCGTCGACGTCACGGGCGCCCTGTGGTGGGATCGCGATCGCGGCGTCGAGCAGGTGCCCGAGCTCGTCGCCCGCCGCGACGCGCTCGCCGCCGAGCTCGGCCCGCACGCGCGCTTCCGGCTGCCGGCGGTCAAGATCATGGCCGACGGCGTCGTCGAGAACGGCACCGCGTCGATGCTCGCGCCGTACCTCGGCCCGCTCGGCGAGACCGAGCACCCCCGCGGCATCGCGTTCGTCGGCGGGCAGGCGCTCATCGACGCGATCGTCGCTCTCGACGCGGCGGGCTTCTCGGCGCACGTCCACGTCATCGGTGACCGCGCCGCGCGCGATGCCCTCGACGGGTTCGAGGCGGCATCCGTCGCGAACGGCTGGTCGTCGCGTCCGACGACGGATGCCCGGCGCCACCACCTCGCCCACCTCCAGTTCGTCCACCCCGACGATGTCGCTCGACTCGCCGCGCTCGGCGTGACCGCCAACATGCAGGCGCTCTGGGCCTGCTACGAGCCGCAGATGCGCGAGCTCACCATCCCGATCGTGGGGGAGGAGCGCGCGGCGACGCAGTACCCGTTCGCGAGCATCCGGCGCGCTGCTCCGCCACGCGACGGCGCGCATTCCGGGACCGGCATGGATGCCCGACCC
>JBKHYA010000123.1:0-3245 GCA_046565745.1 Actinomycetes bacterium | reverse complement strand
AGCACGCGCAGGCGCTGCCGGTGCAGCGTGTCGAGATCGCGGGGGCGCCGGCGACGGCAGCGACAGCGGACGGCGCGGGCGGCGCGGGCGGCGCGGACGGCGACGCCGAGCGCGTCAGCCCGTAGCGCCGCGCTCGCGCTCGCGTCGCGGCGTCGCGAGCAGGTGCGGCGGCACGGCCTCGAGCTCCTCGTGCGCGCGGCCCTCGACGATCCACGCCCGCACGGTCTCGGTGAAGAGCTCGGGGTTCTCGACGTTCCACACGTGATGCATGCCGGGGGCGAGGCGCACGACGGCGTTCGGGGCGCGCAGGAAGTACCGCAGCGCGCCGGTCACGGTCCGCGACTCCGCGCCGCCGGCCAGGCCGAGGATGCGCACGGGGTTGCCGTCGAACCCGTCGATCTCGCCCAGCATGCCGGCGTTCGTCTGCTCGACCATGCGGCGGGCGCTGCGCGGGTCGATGCCGATGCCGGTCTCGATGAACTTCTTGAGCGCATCCGGCTCGAGGTGGTAACCGCGGCCCATCGTCGCCCAGTACGCGGCGGTGTGCCAGAGCTTGAGCTGCACGCGCGAGAGCCACGACATGAACGGCCCGAGTCCGCGGAGCGGCGCACCGCTGAGCACGGCGCTGCGGACGACGTCGGGGTGGCGCGCGACGACGAGCGCCCCCACGATGCCGCCGAGGGAGAGGCCGACGACGTGCGCGCGGCCGCCGTGGGCGCGCTCGCGGATGATGCTCGCGATCCGGTCGGCCGTCTCCGCCATCGACCGCCACGGCACGGCGTTCGACTCGCCGAAGCCCGGCATGTCGGGCACGAGCTGGTGGTAGTCGGGCATCGCGTCGCGCTGCGGGCCCCACATCCACCCCGAGACGTTGCCGCCGTGCAGGAAGACGATCGACTCGGCGTCGCGCGGCCCCGACTCCTCGACGTGCAGGCGCCCGGAGGGGACGGCGTCTCCGGGGGCGGGCGCAGAGGGAGCGGAGGAGGTCATAGGAGCTCCATCATCCCCCCGAGCGCGGCGTCCTCGATCGCGAAGTCGGCCCAGTCGCGGTAGCCGAGCGCGCTCGGATGGAAGTCGTCGCTCGCGAAGAAGCCCTCGGTGTACGGCGGCGGGGGCGGCGACATGTGCGCGCGGTCGGTGCGGCTGACGAGCGCGCGGGCCGCTGACTCGAGGGCCTGCGAGTGACGGTAGAGGGTCCCGCGCAGCGGTTCGGGCAGCAGTCGGAACCGGAAGAACGCCGGCAGGGACGACATGAGCACGACCGCGGAGGGGTGCGCTCGCCGCGTGCGATCGAGGATGCGCCGGACATCCCGTTCGAAGGCCCTCGCCGACCGCAGAGCGAGCGCATCGTTCGCACCAACCGTGAGGAACAGCACGTCGACGGGCGCATCGAGGGCCTCGGCGAGGTGGTGGCGGACGATGTCGCGCGCCGTCGCGCCGTTGCGGCCGCGGGCGCGCCAGTGCACGGGGCGGCCGGTGCGGGCGGCGAGCGCGTCGGCGAGCCGGCCCGCGAGCCCGAGGTCGGCGTGGTCGACGCCGACGCCCGCCGCGGTCGAGTCGCCGAGCACGAGCAGGTTGATCGGGTGGTCGCCGGAGCCGCTCGTGCCCTCCCAGGGGCCGGGCGCGTCGGGCAGGCGCGGCGTCTCGCGACGCAGCCGGCGGCCCTGGCGCAGGATGACCGGCGCCTGCGCGACCGCGATCGCGCGGCTCAGCCGCAGCGCGCGGGGGCGGCGGGGCTCGGTCACCCGCCGAGCCTACGACGCGGGGCCGAGCCGTGCCGGGAGTGCCCTCTATCGGTCAGCTGTTGCGGCACGGCCGGAGGGGGCCCGCAACACGTGACCGATAGACGCGGCCAGGGGCGCGGGGCGCAGCCGCCTCACGCCGTCGGCGTCACCGTGACCCGCAGGAGGTTGCCCCACGGGTCGTCGACGTGCACCGTCCGCCCGTCGTCGCGCACCTCGTGGCCGAAGTGGCCGAGGCGCTCGCCGAGGGCGCCGATCTCGTCGGAGTGCGGCAGCACGATGTCGACGCGCCCGAGCCCGAGCGCCGGCTGGCGTCGGCCCGCGCCCTGACTGCGCCACACGTTCATCGCCATGTGGTGGTGGTAGCCGCCCGCGCTCACGAAGATCGCCTGCCCGCCGTAGCTCGTCGTGAGGTCGAAGCCGAGCTCGTCGACGTAGAAGCGCTTCGCGGTGGCGACATCGCCGACCGAGAGGTGCACGTGCCCGATGACGGCGGGCGCGGAGGCGTGCTCGGCGAGCGCCGCCTCGGTGAGGTGCTGCTGCAGGAACGCGTTGGGGTCGAGGTAGAGCGTCGACATCTCGACCTGGCCGTGGGTCCAGCTCCACTCGGTGCGGTCGCGATCCCAGTACAGCTCGACGCCGTTGCCCTCGGGGTCGTCGAAGTAGAAGGCCTGGCTGACGAGGTGGTCGCTCGAGCCGGTGAAGGTTCCCGGGTGGCGCTGGGCGACGGTCGCGACGGCGGCGGCGAGCGCGGCCTGCGTCTCGAACAGGATCGCCGTGTGGAAGAGCCCCGCCTCGCGCGGCCCGGCGTGGCGCAGCGTCGGCGCGTGCCGCAGAACGACGAGGGGGATGCCCGCGGCCGCTCCGCCGTCGGCGTCGCGCCGCGTGCGCCCGAGCGTCGCCATCGCGGGCTCGCCGTCGCGCGCGTGCTGGGTCGTGAGCACCTCGAGGCCGACGCCGTCGCGGTAGTACGCGGTCATCGCGTCGAGGTCGGCGACGTCGAGCGTGACGGCTCCCATCGACGTGTCGGGGGCGAGGCGCGGTGTGGCGGTCATGTGTGTCTCAACCGACGCCGGCCGGGCGGCATTCCGCGGCTCAGGCGCCGGCGGCGCTGCCCGTCAGTCGCTCGATGAGCTCGCGGTATCGGGCCGCGGTGCGCTCGACGATCTCGTCCGGCAGGCGCGGAGGCGTGCCGTGCCTGTCCCAGTGCGCGGCGAGCCAGTCGCGCACGATCTGCTTGTCGAAGCTCGCGAGGCGGTCGGGGCCGCCGGCGGCGTAGAGCTCGGCGTCCCAGTAGCGCGAGCTGTCGCTCGTGAGCACCTCGTCGGCGAGCGTCAGCACGCCCGTGGCGGGGTCGTCGCCGAATTCGAACTTGGTGTCGGCGAGGATCACCCCGCGCTCCTCGGCGATCGCGCTCGCCCGGCGGAAGAGGTCGAGCGCAGCATCCCGCAGCGCCGTCGCGGTCGGCTCGCCGACCAGCTCCACGGTCCTCTCGAAGGTGAC
>JBKHYA010000122.1:0-3271 GCA_046565745.1 Actinomycetes bacterium | reverse complement strand
GCGGCGTGGACGACGCCGGCGACGGTCGCGGCGAGGCCGAGCGCGAGAGCCGTGACCCCGGCGCGGCGGATGTCGCGGCGGGTGAGCGCGCGGGCGCGGCGGAGGGCGCGTGTGGCGAGGGCCGTCGCGGCGGCGGTGAGGCGCTCGCCGAGGGCGGGCGGGAGGTCGGGGTCGCCGTCGGTGCTCGTCTCGTGCGGGTCGACGGAGGGTGAGAGGCGGGACGCGGTGTCGCGTCGGACGTCCGGCTCTGCGGGTACGGAGCCGACGCGAGCCCGCACCACGAGAGCGGCCGGCCGGAGCCGGGCGAGCTCGGCGGCAGCAGCGGCCGCATCCGCCGCCGCGGCGCGCGACGTCGGCCGCGCGAACGCGCGCCGCTCGAGGTCGCGCACGCGTGCGGCATTCGCCGCCCGCGGAGCATCCTCACTCATGACGATCAGTCAATACGCTCGCACCCGGTGACGCAACGAGCGCCGCGCCACGGTGCGGTGAGAGACGCCGCCGACCCGCCCGCGCACGGCCCGTCGCGCGGCCCGATCGCCCCGCGCTCAGTAGACTCGGGCGCTATGAGCGGCAAGACGACGACGGGCACTGAACTGCCGGGTATGACCGCGAGCCCCGGCGTGAAGAACGGCCCCACGGGGCGCCCCGCTCGCGAGTTCGCCACGCCCGCCCCGCTCGACCAGCACGGCCCCGCGCGCATCATCGCCCTCTGCAACCAGAAGGGCGGCGTCGGCAAGACGACGACGACGATCAGCCTCGGCGCGAGCCTCGCCGAGTACGGCCGCCGCGTGCTCGCGATCGACTTCGACCCGCAGGGTGCGCTGTCGGCGGGCCTCGGCATCGAGAGCCACGACGTCACGACGATCTACGACCTCCTGCTCGGCCGCGAGAAGGACACCAAGGCCGCCATCCAGCACACGAGCGTGCCGGGCTTCGACATCATCCCGGCCAACATCGACCTGAGCGCGGCCGAGGTGCACCTCATCAACGAGGTCGCGCGCGAGCAGATCCTCGCCCGCGTGCTGCGCCCGGTGCTCGGCGACTACGACGTGATCCTCATCGACTGCCAGCCGAGCCTGGGCCTGCTGACGGTCAACGCGCTCACCGCGGCGCACGGCGTGCTGATCCCGCTCGAGTGCGAGTACTTCGCCCTCCGCGGCGTCGCCCTCCTCGTCGAGACGATCGAGAAGGTGCAGGATCGCCTCAACCCCGCCATCCAGCTCGACGGCATCATCGCGACGATGTACGACCCGCGCACCCTGCACTCGCGCGAGGTGCTCGAGCGCGTCGTCGACGCGTTCGGCGACCGCGTGTTCGAGACGGTCATCGGCCGCACGGTGAAGTTCCCCGACGCGTCGGTCTCGGGCACGCCGATCACGAGCTACGCCCCGGAGCACCCGGCCGCGAAGGCGTACCGTCAGCTGGCCCGAGAGCTGATCGACCGTGGCGCGGTCGCCTGAGCCCGAGGCTCCGGCGGCTCCGACCGACGTGGCGGCGACGGATGCTCCCGCCGGCTTCCAGGTGCACCTCGCCTCCTTCGACGGCCCGTTCGACCTCCTGCTGAGCCTCATCAGCAAGCGCGAGCTCGACATCACCGAGATCGCGCTGAGCGCGGTGACCGACGAGTTCCTGACCTACCTGCGCGGGCTCGACGGGCCGGACGAGCTCGAGGAGGCGAGCGAGTTCCTCGTCGTCGCCGTGACGCTGCTCGACTGGAAGATCGCGAGCCTCCTGCCGCAAGGCGAGCTCGTCGACGCGGAGGACGTCGCGCTGCTCGAGGCCCGCGACCTGCTCTTCGCCCGCCTGCTGCAGTACCGCGCGTTCAAGGAGGCGAGCGGCTGGTTCGCCGGCCGGCTCGAGGCCGAGGCCGGCCGCCACGCGCGGAGCGTGCGCCTCGAGGACCGCTTCCGCGAGCGAACCCCCGAGCTGCGCTGGACGACGAGCCTCGACGACTTCGCCGCCCTCGCCCTGCTGGCCTTCACGCCGCGCGAGATCCCCGTCGTCGGGCTCGACCACCTGCACGCGCCGCTCATCTCGATCCGCGAGCAGGCCGCGCACGTCGTGAGCCTGCTGCGCCGCGGCGAGCCCGTGACCTTCCGCCAGCTCATCGCCGGGGCCGACCAGAGGGGCGTCGTCGTCGCGCGGTTCCTCGCCCTGCTCGAGCTCTACCGGCACTCCGCGGTCGGCTTCGAGCAGCTCGAGCCGCTCGGCGAGCTGACCGTGCGCTGGACGGCCGAGAACTGGAGCGACGAGAACCTCGTGAACCTGGGAGCCGACTATGGGCAGTGACGCGGAGACGACCACCGAACCGACCGAGGCCGACGTCGAGGGCGCGCCCCGCGGCATCCCCGACCACATCGACGTCGCCCGCGCGCTCGAGGCGATCCTCATGGTCGCCGACGAGCCGCAGAGCGTCGTCGGCCTCGCCGCGGGCGTCGGCCGACCGGTCGAGGATGTCCGTGCCGCCCTCGCCGGACTGGTCGCCGATTACGACGGAGCGGCCGGCGGCCCCCGCCGCGGTTTCGAGCTGCGCGAGGTCGGCGGCGGCTGGCGCATCTACGTGCGCGGCGAGCTCGACGAGGTCGTGCGCGAGTTCGTGCACACGCAGACTCCGGCGAAGCTGTCGCAGGCGGCGCTCGAGACGCTCGCGGTCATCGCCTACAAGCAGCCGATCAGCCGCGGGGCGATCGCGTCGATCCGCGCCGTCAACGTCGACTCGGTCGTGCGCACGCTGCTCGGCCGCGGGCTCATCACCGAGGCCTTCACCGACGCCGAGACGGGGGCGATCCACTACGCCACGACCGAGCTGCTGCTGGCGCAGCTCGGCATCAACTCGCTCGACGAGCTGCCGCCGATCTCGCCGCTGCTCGACGACGGCAGCAAGGGGTTCGACGATGTCTGACATTCACCCGTGGGATGCCCCCGCGCACGACCGCGCGGGCGACAGCCCCACGAGCGAACGCTTGCAGAAGGTCATGGCCGCGGCGGGCGTCGCCTCGCGCCGCGTGAGCGAGCAGATGATCATCGCCGGCCGCGTGAGCGTCAACGGCGTCATCGTCGACGAGCTCGGCGCGCACATCGAGCCCGGCACGGATGAGCTCGCGGCGACGGCGTCGTCATCCAGCTCGACCAGACGAAGCGCTACATCATGCTCAACAAGCCGACGGGCGTCGTGAGCACGATGAAGGACGAGAACGGCCGGCCCGACCTGCGGCAGTTCACCGACAAGTACGAGGAGCGCCTCTACAACGTCGGCCGCCTCGACGCCGAG
>JBKHYA010000121.1:2954-3296 GCA_046565745.1 Actinomycetes bacterium | reverse complement strand
GCCACTCGCTCACCGACCCGTCGATCCTGTCGCCCGAGCTGCAGGCCGCGGGAGCCCAGACGCTCACGGTCTTCGCCCTCCACACCCCCGATCGGCTGCTCACCGAGCGCACGAACGACGCCATGCGCGCGCGGTTCGAGCGCGGCGTGCTGGACTCGCTCAACTCGGTGCTCGCCGAGCCGATCGAGAGCCTGCTCATGACCGACGGCGACGGCAACCCGTGCCTCGAGACGAAGACGACGCGCGACCTCGAGCACGCCCTGCGCCTGCCCGCCGGCAGCATCTTCCACGGCGACCTGTCGTGGCCGTGGGCGGAGGACGGCGCCGACCTCTCGACTCCGG
>JBKHYA010000121.1:0-2944 GCA_046565745.1 Actinomycetes bacterium | reverse complement strand
GCGTCGACACGGGGCTGCCGGGCATCCTCTTCTGCGGCTCGGGCGCGCAGCGCGGCGGCGCGGTCTCCGCGATCGGCGGCCACAACGCGGCGATGGCCGTCCTCGAGAGCCGCTAACCGCTCCCTCTCCAGCGGCAGCAGGCGGATGCCCGGCGCGCCCTACCCGTCGATGATCGCGTACACGGCGAGCGCGACCCCGAGCAGCCCCGTCATCGCGAGCACGATGGCGCCCCGCACGATGAAGGCGTAGGGGTGGCGGTCCTCCGGGCGATGGCGCGAGACGCGCGGCGTGGTCGCGCCGACCAGCAGGCCGACGAGCGCCACCACGCCGGACGCGATCGCGACGCCGGGCTCTCCGAGCCGGAAGGCGGTGAAGGCCGCGAACATCGCGACGAGCGCGGCGGCCGCCGACGTGCGCTGCCACGACAGCGAGGTGCGATTGGCCGGGCCCGCGCGTTGGATGAACCCGGTGTCGGTCGAGGGCTCGCGCCGATCATCCGACGCCGTCATCAGATGCCCGTGAGCGCATGGTAGGCAGCGAACCCGGCGAGGAAGATCGCGACCGCGACGACCGCGCCCACGAGCCACGGCAGGGCCGAGGGCGGGGGCAGGGGCTCCTGCAGGCGCAGCGCGCGCTCGGTGCGCCGCCAGCCGATGAGCGACCACACGGCGAGGAGCCCGCCGCCGAGGCTCGCGAGGCCGGCGATCGCGATGATGACGAACGGCAGCTCACCGAAGCTCGCGAGCGTCGCGAGCGCGACGCCGCCGGCGACGAGGGCGAGTCCCGTGCGGATCCACGACAGAGCGGTGCGCTCGTTCGCGAGGCTCGCCTGAACGTCGGGCTCGGAGCCGACTCCGTAGACGGACTGCGGCTTGCGGTCGTCGGGCTCGGTGCTGCGCGGGGCGCTCTTCTCGGGTTCGCTCACCCTCGAACCGTAGCGAGAGCGCGGCGCCGGAGCCACCCCCTCGCACAGCGGCGGCTCAGTCCCAGACGCTCGGCGTCGGCTCGCGGCGCGGCGGCAGGCTCGCCGCGGCGCTCCAGTCGGCGAGCCACTCGGGCAGCGGGTGGTTCTCGGGGTCGAGCCCGAAGAGCTCGGCGAGCTCGGGGATGGGCACGATGCCGCCCGTCTTCTTAAGGAACCGCGCCTTGATGACGCCGCGCGCGCACACCTCGCCGTCGCGCACGAAGCGCTGCTCGACGTAACCGGCGACGTCGTCGAGGCCGACGATGCGACTCTCGACGGTGAACCGCTGCCACGGCTCGAGCGAGCGGCGGTAGGTGATCGTCGAGCTCACGACGACGGGGTAGTAGCCGCGGCGCTGCAGCTCGGGCCAGACGCCCGACCGGGCCATGAGGTCGATGCGCCCGAGATCCATGATCGACAGGTACACGCCGTTGTTCATGTGGTTGAGCACGTCGAGGTCGGTCGGCAGCACGCGGAACGTCGTCCGCGCGACATCCGTCGGGGCGAGACGCGGCCCGAATCGCGAGCGGATGCGGAGCAGCAGCAGGCGGAAGATCATGTTCACCCGGCCGAGGCTAGGCCCCGCGCGCCCGGGTGTCGCGCGGGCTGTGGCACCTCCACAGCCCGGGCCCCCGCTCAGTGCCGGCGGTGGTCCTGAATCGTCATGCGAGCCCCCTGCCGGGGCGCCGTCGAGCCGAGCGTCGCGATGAGCCGCACGACCCGCTGCCGGTGACCGGAGAACGGCGCGAGCAGCTGCACCATGCCGGCGTCGTCGGTGCGCTCGCCCGTGAGCGCGTACCCGACGAGCCCCGCGAGGTGGAAGTCGCCGACGCTGATCGCATCGGCGTCGCCGTGCGCGCGCTGGGTGATCTCGGCGGCGGTCCACACCCCGACGCCTGGGATCGACGTGAGCGCCGCCGCGACCGCGGGCCCGCCGCGGCCGAGGGCGAGCGTGCGTTCGAGCGCAGGGGCGACGGCGGTCACGCGGCGGATGGTGCGCATCCGCTGCGGGCCGACCCCCGCGGCGTGCCAGTCGTGGTCCGGGATGCTCCGCCACCGCTCGGCGTCCGGAATGACCCGCATGCCCTCCGGGGCGGGCCCCGGCGCCGCCTCGCCGTGCTGCCGAATGAGCGTGCGCCACGCCCGTCGGGCCTCGACCCCCGTCACCTTCTGCTCGAGCACCGCCGCGACCGCCGAGTCGAGCACGATGCCCGTACGCAGCAGCCGCAGCCCCGCGTGGCGGCGCCGCACGCGCGCGAGCCCGGCCACGACCTCGGGATCGATCGGGCTCGGGTCGGCACCCGCGCCGCCCGCGAGCGCCCCGGGCTCGAGCAGGGAGTCGAGCGCGCTCCAGTCGTCGCCCTCGCCGAGCAGCTCCGGCGCCTGCCGGATCGACCACGCGGCACCCGGACCCCACGCCGCGAGCTCGACCTCGGTCGCCGAGGCCCCCGGCCCGGCGGCGTCGCCCTCGGGCGCGGTCGAGCGGCGGGCGAGCATCCGGATCAGAGCGATGCCCTCGGGAGTTCGCTGGGTGCGCCACGCGGCACCGTCGGGCGTCCACTGGAGCGTCGGGTCGGCGTGCCCGCGGCGGAGCGGGAAGAGCGTCTGCCGCAGATCGACCGGGCGGCCCGGCGCGTAGAGGCCGGTCGCGTCGGGGGTCGCGGTCATGGGGCGAAAACTAGCGGGGGCGGCTGAGCGCTCAGTGCGCGCAGCCGCCCCCGCGGAGCCGATCGGGGCTACGGGCACTCGTACGTGACACCGTCGAGCTCGAACGTGCCCGAGCCGAGCCCGGCGCACGCCTCGGCGATCTCGGTGCCGAACATGCTGACTCCACTGACGACGAGCGCGATCGCGACGATGCCGATGATGAGGCCGATGACCATGAGCACGATGCTGATCCAGATCGCGGCGGTCGCGAATCCGTTCTGGTATCCGGCCTCCTTCGACTTCTTGCGCGCGATGATGCCGACGATGAGGCCG
>JBKHYA010000120.1:0-3373 GCA_046565745.1 Actinomycetes bacterium | reverse complement strand
GCAGGCCGCGGCCGAGCAGAACGACAACAGCTAAGCCACCCGAGAAACGCACCAAGACCGGCGAGAAGTACCAATGCCGCAGCGGCGGCAGAAGGCGAGCACGACGTGGCCAGCATCAAGATCACCGGTCATAAGAAGCTGGTCCTCGTGACGGGGCGCGCGCATCCGCAGCTCGCTCACGACATCGCGACCGCCCTCGAAACCGACGTCGTGCCGACCGACGCGCGCACCTTCGCCAACGGCGAGATCTACGCGCGCTTCGACGAGAGCGTCCGCGGCTGCGACGCGTTCGTCATCCAGTCGCACGCGCGCCCCATCAACGAGGCGCTCATGGAGCAGCTCATCATGGTCGACGCCCTCAAGCGCGCCTCGGCCAAGCGCATCACCGTCGTCGCGCCCTTCTACCCGTACTCGCGGCAGGACAAGAAGGGCCGAGGCCGCGAGCCGATCTCGGCCCGCCTCATCGCCGACCTGTTCAAGGCCGCCGGCGCCGACCGCATCATGAGCGTCGACCTGCACGCCGCGCAGATCCAGGGCTTCTTCGACGGGCCCGTCGACCACCTGTTCGCGATGCCCGTGCTGCTCGAGCACTTCCGCGCGCAGCTCGACCCCTCGACCCTCGCGGTCGTCTCGCCCGACATGGGCCGCGTGCGCGTCGCCGACATCTGGAGCGACAAGCTCGGGGCACCCCTCGCGATCATCCACAAGCGTCGCGACCCGCTCGTGCCGAACCAGGTCTCGGTGCACGAGATCGTCGGTGAAGTCGAGGGCAAGGTCTGCCTGCTCGTCGACGACATGATCGACACGGGCCGCACGATCGTGAAGGCCGCCGAGGCGCTCAAGAAGGCCGGCGCGATCGGCGTCGTCGTCGCGGCGACCCACGCGATCTTCTCCGACCCCGCTTTCGACATCCTCCAGGCGGAGGCGATCGACCAGGTCGTCGTGACCGACACCCTGCCCATCCCGGAGGACAAGCGCTGGGATCGCCTCACCGTCCTGCCGATCGCCCCGCTGCTCGCGCGGGCCATCCACGAGGTGTTCGACGACGGGTCGGTCACGAGCATGTTCGAAGGCGCTGCCTGACGGCGCTGCTCCGGTGAGCAGGCGTCGGGATCCTCTGACGGGCGTTGGCTCCCGCCAGAGGATCCCGACGATGGGGCGCTAGAGCGCGGCCAGAAGGTCTTCGATCTCGGCGATCTCGGCCGTCTGGTCGGCGATGATCTGGTCGGCGAGGTCGAGCACGTCGGCATTCTGACCCGAGTCGAGGGCAGTCTCCGCCATACTGATCGCGCCACGGTGGTGGACGATCATCTGCTCGAGGAACAGACGGTCCGCTTCCGCGCCGGTCGCCGATTCGAGCGCCTGCATGTCCTCCTCCGACATGCCCATGCTTCCCATGTCCATTCCCGACATCGATTCGTCGTAGTCGACCCCCCAGTTGTCGAGCCATTCCTTCATGGTCTCGATCTCAGGGCCTTGCGCATCCTTGATGCGCTGCGCCAGGTCGGCGACGCGCGGGTCAGGATCCGGCTTCGACAGCAGCATGTCCGACATTTCGACCGCCTGCTCGTGGTGCGGGATCATCATGGTGACGAACATCTCGTCGGCAGCGTTGAACTCCGCCGTCGTCTCGGACATCTCTGACTCGCTCATGCCGGGCATGCCGGGCATGCTCCCGTCAGTGGCGGCGCAGCCCCCGAGCGCAAGGGCTGCCGCCAGCGCGATGGATGAACCTGCAATTGCCGTGGACTTCTTCACGGTGGATCTCTTTCTGTAGTGACTTTTGTGGGTTTGGGTTCGCGCGCGCAGAACTAGGGCGCGAGCGAACAAGAGAGGACTGATGCGGACGTGCCGACTGCATCACATCCGCAACACGCCCAGCTGTCTCCACGTAGTGAGATTCGCGATTCGAAGACTGTCGGGGAGAGCCATCGGAGGGGGTGTCGTTCGGGTCGGCTTGCCGCCGTTCACCGTCGCAGAGCGTCTGTGGTGAAGCACAACCGCAACCGCCAAAATGCAGAGCATCAGAACGGAGATGAGTGCGGTGGCCTTGGCTGTCCAACTACCGTTGGCGGGAGATGGAGCCGACCGAGTTTCGTCCTCTACCATCGCCGACGGCACTTCTGCCATCAGCAGCGACGCAGTGCCGTCAACCCGCTGCTCAGTTTGCAATGCAATCGCCGGGCTCGCCGGCATGTGGGGTTCACCGTTCATGCTCGTGTGCGTCGCGACGAGGGTAATCAAGAGCGCGAAACCGATGGTCGCCGCAAGAAGTAACCGCCACAGTGCGGCGCTTCGATATCGAGCGTCCAGGCTCACAATCCTCGTTCCTCTGGCGAACCACTTGCCGATCTGGCGCGCGCTGCTGAGCTTCTCCGTTCAGCGACCGCGCTCGAAGAATACGGTGTTGATCTCCGTTGAGTCTGGGAGCAGCTCGCCAGAAAGCCTTACGAGCCCCATCACGCTCCTGTGAGTTGCATCACAACACTGTCGGCGCTTGAGGCTTGCGTCCTATTTCGCGACGAGCGCGACGATCGCGGCTTCGAAGGCCCGGTGGTGAGCATCCACGTCGGCCCGGCTCGTCATGGGCGCCATGAGCGCCATGTTGTGGAACGGCGTGAGCATGATGCCGCGGTTCGCGAGGTAGAGGTGGATCATGTCCTCGAGCTCGCCATCCGCCGCCTCGGCAGCCTGCGTCCCGTTGAGCGGGTAGGGCCGCGCGAAGCGGTACTCGGCCCGCGCTCCGAGCTGGTTGATCGCCCACGGCAGGTCGTACCGGTCGAAGAGCGCGTTGACCCCGTCGGTGAAGTACGTCGCCGTGTCGATCATGTGCGCGAACGCCTCGTCGGTGAGCACGTGCTCGAGCGTCGCGCGCATCGCCGCGACCGAGACGGGGTTTCCGGCGAGGGTTCCGCCGACGCCACCCATGTCGACGAGGTCGAGGTCGGTGCGCGCGAGGGCCCGCTCGGCGAACTCCGCAGACAGGCCGTAGGCCCCGGTCGGGATGCCCCCGCCGATCGCCTTGCCGATGACGACGAGATCGGGCTCGAGGTCGTAGGCGGTCGTCATGCCGCCGGGCCCGGCCGAGAACGTGTGCGTCTCGTCGATGATGAGCAGCGTGCCGTGGCGCGCCGTGAGCGCGCGCGCCGCGGTGAGGAACCCGTCCGGCAGCGGCACGACGCCCGCCTCGCCCTTGATGGGCTCGAGCACGAGCGCCGCGACGTCGTCGCCGAGCGCCGCCTCGAGCGCGTCGAGGTCGGTCGGCAGATGCTCGACGCCGGGAAGCATGGGCTCGAAGGGCGCACGCAGCGCGGGCTTGCCGGTGAGCGCGAGCGAGCCCATGGTGCGGCCGTGGAAGGCCTGCTCGAAGGCG
>JBKHYA010000119.1:0-3383 GCA_046565745.1 Actinomycetes bacterium | reverse complement strand
GTGAGCGTCTGGCCCTCGTCGTAGTCGTTGGGGGTCGAGAGGAGGCCCCCCTGCGCGGAGTCGTCGATGCCTGGGATGGGCTCGTCCTCGCCCGCGGCGTCCATGTCGTCCTCGACGACCTCATCGGCACGGGGCTGCTCGGTGCCGGTCGGGTGCCCGGTCGCGAAGTCGGCGGACTGGCCCTCGTGGCCCTGCCCTGCGCCGAAGTCGCCCTCGGCACCCGGGTTCTGGCCCATGGTCGTGTGGTCCTGGTTGATGTCGTGCTCGCTCATAGCGGTCTCCTTACATCTCGGGGGAACGCCCCCACTCAACCCCTCAGGAGCCTCTCGGGTAAGGGGGTAGACATCCGCCCCGCGAGCGCCCTAGGAGCGCGACTCGTAGGGGAGGATGGAGCCATGCCCGCCCCCGTCGCCGCCCCCGTCGACCTCGACCCGCCCAGCGGCGTCCTCAGCGCGAAGCTTCCCCCCGCCCTCGGCGTCGCGCTCTCGGCCGTCGTGCTCTACGGGTTCTTCGATGCGCCGTTCCGCCCTCTCGGGTACGTCGTGCTCGTCGTCTCGCTCGTCGCCGCGTACTTCGTCGACCGGCCCCTCTTCACGGACCTCCTGCTGATCGGGGTCGGCATCACGATCGTGAGCCTCGTGAGTGTCAAGGCCGACATCAGCTGGCTCAACATCGTCCTGCTCGGAACGGTGTTCACCGCGGCGGTGCTCGTGCCGTTCCTCATCGATCGCTTCGTCTACCAGCGGCGCGCGATCCGGTTCCCGTGGCGCAGCGGACGGAAGTGGACGCGCGGCGAGAAGGTCTACCTCTTCGCGACGCCGGCGCTCGGCTGGCTCATCCTGCCCTTCTACTTCCTGACCTCCGGCGTCTACGAGAACTGGCCCGACGTCGAGACGCCGAGCGAGATCGGACGCCTCTTCGTCGGCGTCAACGCGGTCGGCACGTGGGACGAGCTCTTCTTCATCTGCACCTGCTACGCCCTGCTGCTGCGGCACTTCACGCCGTGGCTCGCCAACATCCTCCAGGCGATCATCTTCGTCAGCTTCCTGTGGGAGCTCGGCTACCAGGCGTGGGGCCCGCTCCTGACGATCCCGTTCGCGCTCGTGCAGGGGATGCTCTTCCACCGCACGAAGAGCCTCACATTCGTCCTCATCGTGCACCTGCTGTTCGACCTCGTCGTGTTCCTCGTCATCGTCCACGCGCACGACCCCGCGGCCCTCCCGATCTTCCTGTACTGAGCGGCGCCGCGCCGCCCTCCACAATTCAGGAACGCCGGCCGCCGCTCGGATCTCCACATTTCAGGAGCTGCGCGCATCCGACCCCCTGAACGGATGCTCGGCCGGCGTGTCGCGGGCGCGCGCGAGCCGCGACTCCTGAGTTGTGGAGATGCGCGGCTTCTCGCGTCAGCTGCGGCGCCCCGGGTCGGTGGCGCGCCGCTGCTGTCGCGCCGATCTCCACAACTCAGGATGTTCGAGCTCGGGGCCCCTGCGACACGCCGGTCGAGCATCCGCTGCCGCCGTCTCGAGCGCGGCATTCCTGAATTGTGGAGATGCAGTTCCTTGGGGCGGTCCGGCCGTGGCGCCTTACGCGTCGACCTGGTGTGCCGACAGCGCCGTCGCGAGGGCGAGGCGGGCAGCGGCGTAGCGAGACCGCACGGTTGACGCCGGCACTCCCACTACGTTCGCGATGTCGACAAGGGGGAGCCCCTCCCAGTGGTGCAGCTGCACGACCTCACGCTGCGCGGCGGGGAGTGCCGCGATGGCGGATCGCACGTCCAGGGTGAGATCGGTGGCCGACGTCGTCTCTGGATGCACGACCGTGTCGAGCGCCAGCCGCAGGCGCTCGACCTCAGCGGCGCGGCGGGCCGCGATGCGCCGAGTCGCTGTCAGCGTCGTGCGGGCGATCCCGAACATCCACAGCCGTGCCTCATGCGGGTCGTCAGGGACCCTGTCGCGGTCGCGCCAGAGCACGAGCAGGACCTCGCTCAGGCAATCGGCCGCGTCGGCGCGCTCCGGCAGCCGACGCTCGAAGTAGCGCAGCACGTCGCTCGCCGTCGCGGCGATCACCCGCTCAAGGGCATCAGGTCTCACGGGCCGGCCGGCGTGATCAGTGGCCTGTCGCACTCGGCCGCGCCGTCAAGCGACACGGAGTCGGGGTCGTAGCCGGCATCGGCGACGGCGTCGCGGATGTGCTCGTTGAGCGCAGTGAAGAGTGCGAACTGATCGGTGAAGGCGGTGGTGGGCGTCCACGGCTCGCCGCCCTCGACGTACTCGGTGTTCGCCAGCTCGCCCTCGAGTTCCCGCAGGGTCTCGGTCAGGTCCAGCGAATCGAGGTCGACAGTGACCAGCGCGTCGCGAGCGATCTCGAGCGCGGCCGGGTCGGTGACGCGCTCGGGGGTGGCCGAGACGCGGAAACCCTGCGTGCAGAGGGTGCCGTCACGCGTCTCTTGCACGGTCGAGTTCTCCGCCCACCAGCCCAGGTGCGTGAGTAGGCCGGTCCCGGCTGCGGCAGCAGTCGCGCCGCCGAGAACGATCGCGCTCGTGATGGCGGTGACGGTCAGCGCCCGGGACCGGCCTGTGCGCGAGGGCACCCGATCGGCGACAAGCGCCTGCACGGCGGCGTCACGTTCCGCACTCTCCGCAGTCGGAGGTGCCGAGGCATCGAGCAGTCGGGTGAGCATCCGGTCGTCCATCGGTTCTCCTTCGTCGTGCGGTCTCACCCTGTACATGTCGTGCCAGGCCCGAAACGTCCACTCCGATCTCCACAATTCAGGGGTTCGGGGCGCTCGCACCCTGTCAACACGCCGTGCGAACATCCCGAACCGCCGTCGGCGAGGTGCCGACTCCTGAGTTGTGGAGGTCTGGCGCAGGGGGGTCGGGGCGCGGCCTGCGAGGATGGGGGCGATGTCTGAGCTCATGGATGCGATGCCCCGGCCCTTCGAGGCGGGCGCCGCGTTCGACGCGATCTCGGCGTGGTCGGAGGCCGGCGGGCGCCCGCTGTACGAGGCGCAGGAGGAGGCGATCTTCGAGCTCGTCGGCGGCGCGCACGTCGTGCTCGCCACGCCCACCGGCTCGGGCAAGAGCCTCGTCGCCGTCGCCGCCCATGCGATCGCCCTCGCGCAGGGGCAGCGCAGCTACTACACCGCGCCGATCAAGGCGCTCGTGAGCGAGAAGTTTTTCCAGCTCGTCGAGATCTTCGGCGCCGAGAACGTCGGCATGGTCACGGGCGACTCCGCCGTGAACGGCGATGCGCCGATCATCTGCTGCACCGCCGAGATCGTCGCGAACCTCACGCTGCGGCAGGGCGCCGACCTCGAGGCGGGCCTCGTCATCATGGACGAGTTCCACTACTACGCCGAGCCCGATCGCGGGTGGGCGTGGCAG
>JBKHYA010000118.1:0-3720 GCA_046565745.1 Actinomycetes bacterium | reverse complement strand
TCGGCATGACGTACGCGATCACGTACTTCGCCGAGGCCGCCTACGACACGAGCGGCATCGAGCTGTTCGAGCGCGAGGTTATGCCGGCCCTCGCGAGCTAGGGGCGGAGGAGCACCTTGATCGCGCGGCGCTCGTCCATGGCCGCGTAGGCCTCGGCGACCTCGGCGAGGGGCAGCTCGAGGTCGAAGACGCGGCCCGGCTCGATCGTGCCGTCGAGCACGAGCGGGAGGAGCTGCTCGACGTAGTTGCGCACGGGTGCGACGCCGCCGGCGACTCCGACGTTCGAGCCGAAGAGGGTGCGGATCGGCAGCTCTGCTCCGCCGCTCGGCACGCCGACGTAGCCGACGCGGCCGCCGGGGCGGGCCGACCGGATCGCCTGATCCATCGACTCGGCGGTGCCGACGCACTCGAGCACGGCATCCGCGCCCAGCCCGTCGGTGAGCGCCTGCACGCGATCGATGCCCTCGTCTCCGCGCTCGGCGACGATCTCGTCGGCGCCGAAGACGCGCGCGAGCTCCTGGCGCTCGGGCGTGCGCGACATGGCGATGATGCGGGCCGCGCCGAGCTGCTTCGCGGCGATGATGCCGCACAGGCCGACCGCTCCGTCGCCGACGACCGCGACGGTCGAGCCGGGGCCGACGCCCGCCGAGACGGCGGCGTGCCAGCCGGTGCCCATGACGTCGCTCAGGGCGAGCAGGTGCGGCACCATCGCGTCGTCGACCGGGCCGGGCACGGCGACGAGCGAGCCGTCGGCGGTCGGCACGCGCACGAGCTCGCCCTGGGCGCCGTCGGCGAAGTGGCCGTCGCGGTCATCGCGGCCCCACCAGTTGCCGGTGAGGCACGACGGGCTCACGCCGTTCACGCAGTTCGCGCACGTCATGTCGCAGTCGTAGAACGGGGCGATGACGAAGTCGCCGGGCTTCACCGTGTTCACGCCGTCGCCGACCTGCTCGACGACGCCGACGAACTCGTGACCGATGCGCCGCGGCTCCTTCGTCTCGGTGACGCCGCGGTAGGGCCACAGGTCGCTGCCGCACACGCACGCCGCGACGACGCGGACGATCGCGTCGCGGCCGGTGCTGCTCAGCTGCGGGTCGGGCGCCTCCTCGAGGCGGATGTCGCGGGGGCCGTGGATCACCGTTGCACGCATGGGCTCGAGGCTAGCGAGCCGGCGTGAACGGCGACTGGGTGCTGCGCGACTACAGCGTCGGCACGTCCTCCATGCGCGTCACGGCGAGGCCGTCCTCGCCGCCCGGCGCGACATCGACTCGCACGACGTCGCCGTCGTGGATCTCTCCGCCGATGATCGCGCGAGCGAGCGCGTCGTCGATCTCGTGCTGCATCAGCCGGCGCAGCGGACGCGCCCCGTAGATCGGGTCGTAGCCGCGCTCGGCGAGCCAGGTGCGGGCATCCGGCGTCACCGCCAGCTGCAGTCGACGATCGGCGAGGCGGCGCTCGAGGCGGTCGATCTGCAGCGACACGATCTGGCCGAGGTCATCGGTCGACAGGGTCGAGAACACGACGATGTCGTCGAGACGGTTCACGAACTCCGGCTTGAACGACTGCCGCACGAGGTCGTTGACTCCGGCGACCTTGGCATCCCAGTCGAGCGACGGGTCGATGAGCAGCTGCGAGCCGAGGTTCGAGGTCAGGATGAGGATCGTGTTCCGGAAGTCGACCGTGCGGCCCTGCCCATCGGTGAGGCGGCCGTCGTCGAGCACCTGCAGCAGCAGGTCGAAGACCTCGGGGTGCGCCTTCTCGACCTCGTCGAGCAGGATCACCGAGTAGGGGCGACGGCGCACGGCCTCGGTCAGCTGGCCGCCCTGCTCGTAGCCGACGTAGCCGGGAGGGGCGCCGATGAGCCGCGAGACGCTGAACTTCTCGCCGTACTCGCTCATGTCGATGCGCACCATCGACTTCTCGTCGTCGAACAGGTAGTCGGCGAGCGCCTTCGCGAGCTCGGTCTTGCCGACGCCCGTCGGGCCGAGGAACAGGAAGCTCCCCGTCGGCCGGTCGGGATCGGAGATGCCGGCGCGCGTGCGCCGCACCGCCTCGCTCACGGCGATCACGGCATCCTTCTGCCCGATGATGCGCTTGCCGAGCTCGGCCTCGAGGGTCAGCAGCTTCTCGGTCTCGCCCTGCGTGAGCTTGTCGACGGGGATGCCCGTCCAGGCCGCCACGACCGCGGCGATGTCCTCGTCCGTCACCTGGTCGTTGACCATGCGCGGGCCGGCCTCGACCGTCTCGGCCTCGGCGAGCTGCTGCTCGATGGCGGGAATGACCTCGTAGTTGAGCTTCGAGGCCTCCTCGTAGCGCTGCTCGCGCATCGCGCGGTCGAGCTGGATGCGCGCGTCGTTGAGGCGCGTCTTGAGGTCGCCGACGGCGGTGAGGCCCGACTTCTCGGCCGTCCAGCGGCGCTGGAGGGCATCCCGCTGGGCGGTCTTCTCCTTGAGCTCGTCCCGCAGCTTGGCCAAGCGCGCCTTCGAGGCGTCGTCCTTCTCCTTCTTGAGCGCGAGCTCCTCGATCTCGAGGCGCGTCACGGCGCGCTTGAGCTCGTCGAGCTCGACGGGGCTCGACTCGATCTCCATCTTGAGCCGGCTCGCGGCCTCGTCGACGAGGTCGATCGCCTTGTCGGGCAGCTGGCGGCTCGTGATGTACCGATTGCTGAGGGATGCCGCGGCCACGAGGGCGCTGTCGGCGATCGCGACCTTGTGGTGGGCCTCGTAGCGCTCCTTGAGGCCGCGGAGGATGGCGACCGTGTCCTCCACGCTCGGCTCGCCGACGTAGACCTGCTGGAAGCGGCGCTCGAGCGCGGCGTCCTTCTCGATGAACTCGCGGTACTCGTTGAGCGTGGTCGCGCCGATGAGGCGAAGCTCGCCGCGGGCGAGCATGGGCTTGAGCATGTTCGCGGCGGCCACCGAGCCCTCGCCGCCGCCGGCCCCCATGAGCGTGTGGAGCTCGTCGATGAAGGTGATGACCTGCCCGTTGGACTCGTCGATCTCCTTCAGCACGGCTTTGAGGCGCTCCTCGAACTCGCCGCGGTACTTCGCGCCGGCGATGAGGGCGGCGAGGTCGAGGCCGACGAGCTGCTTGTCCTTGAGTGAGTCGGGCACGTCGCCCGCGACGATGCGCTGGGCGAGTCCCTCGACGACGGCGGTCTTGCCGACGCCGGGCTCGCCGATGAGCACGGGGTTGTTCTTGGTGCGGCGGCTGAGCACCTGGCTCACGCGACGGATCTCGGCGTCGCGCCCGATCACCGGGTCGAGCTTGCCGGAGCGCGCGATCTCGGTGAGATTGACGCCGTACTGCTCGAGCGCGGACTTCTGCTTCTCCTGGCTGGAGGGGGCGCCCTGCATGTTGGCCATGTGCGTGTGTTCCTCTGAACGGGGTGGACCTGGCCGCGGCATCAAAACCTGAGCCCGCGTGACTCAAGTTTACGACCGCGTCGGGCGCGGCGCCAGGGGGAATGCACGCTCACGGCGAACGCGCGGGCGGCTGGGCATCGCCTCCACCGGGGAATGCTCGCCGGCCCGGACGCCTTGACCCCCGCATGACCACCATCGGAATCATCGGATCAGGAAACATCGGCTCCCAGCTCGCCCACGCGTTCACCCGCGTCGGCCACGACGTCGTCGTCGCGAACTCGCGAGGGCCGGAGTCGCTCGGGGAGCTCGTCGCGGAGGTCGACGCGCAGGCGCGCGCAGCGGGCAGCGCGGCGAG
>JBKHYA010000117.1:0-3748 GCA_046565745.1 Actinomycetes bacterium | reverse complement strand
AGGAGGGCGACATCGACCTGCGCTGCCCGAACGCGCGCTCGTGCCCCGCCCAGGTGCGCGGCCGGGTCGAGCACATCGGCAGCCGCGGAGCCCTCGACATCGAGGCCCTCGGCGAGGTGAGCGCGGCCGCTCTCACGCAGCCCGACGTGCCGAGCATCCCGCCCCTCGAGACCGAGGCGGGCCTGTTCGCGCTGACCGTCGAGCAGCTGCTGCCGATCGAGGTCGTGGTGACGGACGCCGAGACCGGCCTCCCCAAGCTCGAAGCCGACGGCTCCGCTCGTCGACGCTCGCCGTTCCGCCGCAACCCCACGGGTGCCGAGAAGAAGCAGGGGCTGGAGGACCCGCAGCCGAGCTCGGCCGCCCTCACCCTCCTGGCCGAGCTCGAGAAGGCGAAGACGAAGCCGCTCTGGCGCCTGCTGGTCAGCCTCAACATCCGCCACGTCGGCCCGGTGGCCGCGCGCGCCCTCGCCGACTGGTTCGGCTCGCTCGATGCGATCCGCGCCGCGAGCGTCGACGAGCTCGCCGCCGTCGACGGCGTCGGGGCGATCATCGCCGAGGCCGTGCAGGAGTGGTTCGCCGTCGACTGGCACGTCGAGATCGTCGACCGCTGGGCCGCCGCGGGCGTGCAGTTCACGACGCCCGGCCACGCCGGCCCGGGTGCTGCGGCCGCCGCCGGGGGAGTGCTCGCCGGCCTCACCGTCGTCGCGACGGGCACGCTCGAGGGCTTCACGCGCGAGGGAGCCCAGGAGGCGATCATCGCCGCGGGCGGGAAGGCGGCGAACAGCGTCAGCAAGAAGACCGACTTCGTCGCCGCAGGACCGGGCGCGGGTTCGAAACTCGCCAAGGCCGAGGCGCTCGGGGTCCGCATCATCGACGCCGCGCAGTTCGCGATTCTCGTCTCCGAGGGGCCCGACGCCCTTCCCGAACCAGTCGAATAAGCCGGCGGGCTCGCAGAACGGTCTGTTTCGGCAATATTTCTGGCCCTCGCGAACCCCTCTGACCACACCAGTCACACGGGCAACATCCCCGGAATTCCGGGGATTTTGAGCCTGCGTGTCCTCCCTTTTGTGGACACGCTTACGTCACACGCTGTGAGAATTGGGGGGGATTCCAAATCCGACCCCCCGATCGGAGGCCATTTCCCCTACCATGAAAACGCGTCAGTCGACCCCGGTTCGGGGTCGTCCCCCACTGGCGTCCAAGAGGGGAACCCACCCGTGCTGCTTGAGGCGACGGCAGTTCTGCTGGCCTCGTTGACCGTCGCGACGGTCGCGGGGCCCGTCAGCATGCCCCGTCCCAGTGGCGCCACGACCCCCTCCATCGCGATCGAGGCCCCCGCCTCGCTGCGCGTCGTCGACCCGGTGATCGGGGGCGTCGACTCTGCGTCGCCGCGACTCATCGACTCCATCGCTGTGAGCGTTCCCGCACCGCGCGCCGCCCGCCCCCTCTCCGAGCTCGCCTCCCTCGGCGGCACGAGCCTCCTCCGCGAGCTCGCTTCGACGTCGCCCGCGACCGTCGCGCGCCTTGCCGACCGCCACCCCGAGACGGTCCGGCAGCTGCTCGCCTCCCCGCCCGCGCCGCGGCTCGTCGAGAGCTGGTGGCGCAATCTGGATGCCCGTGCGCAGGGCTCGCTCGCGGCATCCGCCCCCGAACTCGTCGGCAACCTCGACGGCGTCCCGTTCGCCACCCGCAACGACGCGAACCGCAGCGTGCTGCGCGACACGATCCGCGACCTCGAGCTGAGCCTCGTCGGCGAGACGAGCCGCGCGCTCGCGACCCAGAGCAACGAGCGCCTCGAGATGCTGTACTCCGTCGCCGACGCGCTCGGCCCCTCGACCGCGAACCCGCAGCGCCAGCTCATCACCCTCGACACCGAGGGCGCGGGCAAGGCCGCGATCGTGCTCGGCGATCTGCAGACCGCCGACTACGTCAGCTACCTGATCCCCGGCATGTTCATCAGCGTCGGCGGCAACATCGTCGAGTGGACGGACACCGCCGCCCGCCTCTACGACGAGCAGGTGTCGTGGCTCAACCTGCTCGCCGACGTCGGTGCCGAGCCCGAAACCCGCTCGGTCGCGACCGTCGCCTGGATCGGCTACCAGACCCCGCACCTGCTCAACGTCGGCAGCCTCGACCTCGCGTACGAGGGCCGCGACGCCATCAGCGACGCCCTCATCGGCCTCGAGACGCTGCGCCGCAACGACCAGCCGCACGTGAGCCTCCTCGCCCACTCGTACGGCTCGACCGCCGCGATGCTCGCTCTGACCGAGACCGAGGCGAGCGTCGACGCGCTCGCGATGATCGGCTCGCCCGGCTCGCCCGTCACGACGGCCGACCAGCTGCACGTGCGCGGCGCCGTCTTCGTCGGCGAGGCCGCGTGGGATCCCATCGCGAACAGCTCCTTCTTCGGCGGCGACCCCGGCTCGAGCGACTTCGGCGCGGCCGCGATGAGCGTGCGCGGAGGCATCGACGTCGTCACTAACAAGGTGCTCGTCGGGTCGACCGGCCACAACGAGTACTTCAGCCCCGGCACCGAGGCGATGCGCAACATGGCGCTCGTCGGCATCGACAAGGCCGAGCTCGTGACCGACGGCACCGAGCGCGACAGCGGTCGCACGCTCGCCCTCGCACTGAACTGATCCGCGCCGCACCGAAGCGCCCCGAACTGAGGCGCGGCCCCCGCCCGACGCGCAGAACGATGCGTGCACGCCCCGCTCGGCGGCCGCGTCGGTGCGCGGTGCTACTGTGCGCAGGCACCCCGCGCGAACGGATGAGAATGCTGAGACCGTCGTTCCTCGGGCCCGTGGCGGCGATGATGCTCCTGGGCCTCAGCGGCTGCGCCCTCGAGAGCGCGAGCGAGGTCTCCGACTCCGAGGCGCGTGACCGCTTCATCGCGGTCATCGACGAGGCGCAGCGCACGATCGGCGGCGACTGGCAGGTCGACGACGACCCCACCTCGCGCGAGTGCACGATCCCGCTGTGGGTGCCCGGCCACCGCTTCCCGGCCCTCCGCATCGGAGAGGCCCCGACCTCGGTCGAGCGCACTGCCGACGCCGTCGAGCGGGCGTGGCGCGATGACGGGATGTCCGTGGAGCGTCAGCTCGTCGGCGACGTCGTCGAGGTCTCCGCGACGAGCGAGTTCGGCGAACTGTTCATCCTGCGTGTCAGCGAGAACGCCACGACGCTCCAGGGCGAGAGCGAGTGCCGCCCCACGGCCTGAGCCTCGACTGCCCCTCCGCGCCGCAGCCCCGCTCAGTCGGCCGCGAACACGAGCTCGACGCCCGGCCCGGAGAGCACGAGCTCTCCCGCTGTGCGCTCCGCCCGCTCGACCTCGCCGAGGGCGGCGTAGTAGCGGCCCTCGAGCTCCATCTGCTCCGGGTCGGCGCACGCGGCCTCGGTCGCCCCGAACGAGCCGAGCCCCAGACCCCCGGCCGACGCGTCGAGGGTGCCGCTGTAGCTGTTGCAGGGGCTGCGGCCCGAGAAGTCGCGGCCCTCCACCTCGAGTGTGATGGGGCTCGCCGCGTCGATGAACGCGCCTCGAGCATCCGCGCCGCTCGTGAGCACCCACGCGCCCTGCAGGGGCTCCGCGTCGACGGTCGCGTCGGCGCAGCCAGCCAGGAGCGCGGCGAGCGCGAGCGGAGCGAGCAGCGCGAGGGCGCGCAACCGTCGTCTCATCGTGGTCATCATCGACCGCCTCCTGGGTGGTTCTGCGCCCAGTATGGCCGCCCGCGAACCGCCCCGCGAGCCC
>JBKHYA010000116.1:0-3829 GCA_046565745.1 Actinomycetes bacterium | reverse complement strand
AGGCCGCGCAGCAGTCGACGGTAGAGGGGCGCGAGGTCGTCCTTCTCCTCGACCGTCAGCCCCGCGAGGTCGGGCACGTGCCGGTGCGGCAGGAGGTGGATCTCGAGCGGCCAGCGCGCGGCGAACGGCACGAAGGCGGTGAAGTGCTCGGTCTGCGCCAGCACGCGGGGCCCCGCCTGCTCGGCGTCGAGGATGCGCGCGAACAGATCGGGCCCGACCGCCTCGACCGACCGCAGGAGCGTCGACGTGCGCGGCGTGATGAAGGGGTACGCGTAGATCTGCCCGTGCGGGTGGGGGAGGGTGACCCCGATCTCCTGCCCGCGGTTCTCGAAGACGAAGACCTGCTCGATGCCGGGCATCCGCGACAGGGCCTCGGTGCGCTGCGCCCACGCCTCGATGACGGTGCGCGCGCGACTGACGGTCTGCGAGCCGAACGAGCCCTCGTGGTCGGGCGCGAAGCACACGACCTCGCAGCGCCCGACGCTCGCGCGCGTGCGCTCGATGCCGATCGCGCGCAGGTCGGCGAGCCCCGCGGGCGCCTCGGGGTGCTCGAGGTCGGGGCCGAAGCTCGGCGACCGGTTCTCGAACACCGCGACGTCGTAGTTCGACGGGATCTCGCTCGGGTTCGCCGGGCTCTGCGGCGCGAGCGGGTCCTGATCCGCTGGCGGCAG
The DNA here is from genome assembly GCA_046565745.1 of Actinomycetes bacterium. Lineage (GTDB taxonomy): Bacteria > Actinomycetota > Actinomycetes > Actinomycetales > Microbacteriaceae > Microcella. The sequence continues at coordinate 3,158 of JBKHYA010000116.1, read as the reverse complement.
GAACACGCGGTTCTGCCGGTTGCTCGCGATCGACACCCACTCGCCGGTCAGGACGTCCTGCCGCATGCGGGCCGTGTCGGGCCGTGGGTCGAGCACGCGCGAGTCGATCGAGCGCTCGGGCCCGAGGGTCGAGTCGGCGTCGTCGAAGTAGATGAGCTCGCGGCCGTCGGCGAGAGTCGTGGAGCGCTGCGTGATGGGCACGCTCCATGCTACGGACCTGGCCTTGCGCTTTCACAAGCCGTACGCTTTCGATATCGACGACTTCCGAAAGTGCGCCCGTCGCGCTCGCCGGGGCCGTCGGCGGGGCTGTCGACGGGGCGGTCTATCGGTCAGTCGTTGCGGGCCGCCGCCGCAGCGTCCGCAATGAGCGACCGATAGACGCCGTTTCGTGCAGAGAAAGCGAGGATGCCCGTGGCCGACTCCGCCCCGCTGCGCCGCGAGCGCATGGCCGCCGTCATCGCGCGGCGCGGGTTCGCCCGCGTGACCGACCTCGCCCGCGAGCTCGGCGTGAGCGAGGTTACCGTCCGCACCGATCTCGCCGCGCTCGAGGGCGACGGCCGCATCGCGCGCGTGCACGGCGGGGCGATGCCGAAGGGACTCGTCGCCGAGCGCGAGTCGAGCCTCGAGCAGTCGCGGGCCCGGCTCACGCGGGCGAAGGAATCCATCGCGGCCGCCGCCGCCGCGGAGGTGCGCTCGGGCGAGAGCGTGCTGCTCGATGTGGGATCCACGACCCTCGCCGTGGCCCACGCCCTCGTCGCGCGCGCCGACCTGAGCGAGCTCGTCGTCGTGACGAACGGGCTCGCCATCGCGCTCGCGCTCGAGCCGGCCATCCCCCGCTTCACGGTCGTCGTCACGGGAGGCACGGTGCGCTCGCTGCAGCACTCGCTGGTCAACCCGCTCGCGACGACGCTGCTCGACGACGTGAGGGCTGACCTCGCGATCCTCGGCGCGACGGGCGTGCACGTCGAGCACGGCGTCACGAACGTCAACCTGCCCGAGGCCGAGGTCAAGCGCCGCATGGTCGCGAGCGCCGCCCGGCGCCTGCTCGTCGCCGACTCGAGCAAGATCGGCCAGGCCCACCTGGGCCGCGTCGCGCACCTCGACGAGATCGACGAGCTCATCACCGACACCGGTCTCGATGAGGGGGATGCCACGGCCCTCGCCGCGGCCGGGCTGCGGGTGAGAGCGGTCTCGCCCCGACGCCGCTGAGGCCGCGCGCCGGAGCCCCCCGGCGTTAGTCTGGCGACGTGACCCGCATCGCAGCCCCCACCGGAGAGCAGTTCCACCTCCGCCACGACGGCGCCCACGGCACCGTCGAGGCGACCATCACGGAGGTCGCCGCCGCCCTGCGGCAGCTCTCGGTCGACGGGCATGCGCTCGTGCAGGGCTTCCCCCGCGAGTCGACGCCGCCGTTCGGGCACGGCATCGTGCTCGCCCCGTGGCCGAACCGCGTGCGCGACGGCCGCTGGGTGCACGAGGGGAAGGCGATGCAGCTCGACATCACGGAGGTCGAGCGGGGCAACGCGATCCACGGCCTGCTGCGCAACACCCCGTACCGCGTCGTCGAGAAGTGGGACGACTCGGTCACGCTCGGCGCGGCGATCGTCCCGCAGCACGGCTGGCCCTTCCATCTCTGGACGACCGTCCAGTACGCCCTGACCGGCAACGGCATCCGCGTCACGCACACGGCGACGAACATCGGCAATCACGCCGCGCCGATCGCGTTCGGCACGCACCCCTTCCTCGCGGTCGGCGCGCACCCGATCGAGGAGCTCACGATCACCGCGCGCACCATCGAGCACGTCATCGTCGACGACCGCCTCAACCCCGAGGGCCTCGAGCCCGTCGCGGGCACGCGCTTCGACCTCAGCGGCGGCGTCGCCGTGAAGGACGCCCAGTTCGACGACGCCTGGCGCGTCGAGCCCGACGGCGACGGCATCGTCCGCACCGTGCTCTCGGCGCCCGACGGCACCGAGACCGAGCTGTGGCAGGGCCGCGAGTGGGAGTGGCTGCAGGTCTTCGTCACGCGCATCTTCCCCGACGAGAGCGGCCAGCAGACCGCGATCGCGGTCGAGCCCATGACGGCTCCGGCCGACGCGCTCAACAGCGGGATCGGCCTGCGGTGGCTGCAGCCCGGCGACTCCTGGTCGGGCAGCTGGGGCATCTGCCGGCCCGCGTAGGGCATCCGTCGCCTGATCTGTCGGGGCGCATCCCCGTTAAGTGGGGGCACCGGCGCTGTAGGCGGGATGCCCGGCGCCTGGTTGGATGAGACCAGATCGACCGCGCCATCCATCGGGGGAGTGGACCGGCGGTCGGACTCGGAGACGCGCATGACCACCACCGTCAAGATCATCGTCGCGGCCGTCGCCGGCGTCGTCGCGATCATCGGACTCCTCGTCGCCGCACCCATGCTCGGCGACGGCATCACGGGAGGCCAGTCGCAGGCGGCCTCGGTGAACGGCGCGGCGATCGACTACCCCGTCAACGAGCGCGGCGAGACCTACGGCAGCGCCAACGGCAGCCAGGTGCCCGACCTCCTCGCGGCACCCACCGATGACGGCCAGATCGGCTACGTGCGCGTGAGCGAGCTCGAGCTCGCGCGGAACGTCGCCGGGTCGCTCGAATCGGGCGAGCGCGTCGTCGAGGTCTACGCGAGCGACGGCGAGACCGTCATCGGCGAGTTCACCGTGACGAAGGACATGCCCGGCCCGCGCGCCGGGATGGACGACTGAGCGAGTGGGCCCCGTGGGGCTCGAACCCACGACCCGCGGATTAAAAGTCCGCTGCTCTACCGACTGAGCTAGAGGCCCGCGGTACGAATCTACCGCGCGTCGGAGTGCGCTGCGGCGGTGGTGGGGCGTTCAGACCGCGCGAGTACCGTGGATCGCATGGCCGATCGACACCACCGACCCGTGCGCGTGCCGAGCGCGCACTTCGAGGCCTACGAGGGCGGGCTCGACCCCGCCGTGACCCTGCGCATCGCCCATGACAGTGCGCGGGCGCTCGTGCACCGCGTGCGCGCGAGCGACGACCCCGACCTCATCGAGCGGATGGTCGCCTACACCGACGAGCACGGGCTCGACACGCTCGCCGAGCTGTGGTCGCGGGCCGGCGCCCGCTCGCTGCCGGGCGCGCTCTGGCGGCTGTCGCTGCTGCGG
>JBKHYA010000115.1:0-3997 GCA_046565745.1 Actinomycetes bacterium | reverse complement strand
GCACTGCGAGCGCGCGGGCGTCGACCTGCGCGAGCCGAGCGACGCCGACTACGCCGCGATCGACCCGCGACTCACGGGCGACGTGCGCGCCGTGCTCACGGTCGAGGGCTCGATCGCCTCGCGCTCGGGGGCGGGCGGCACGGCCGCGGTCGCCGTCGCGGCGCAGCGCGCCCACCTCGACGAGCGGCTCGCCGCGCTCTGAGCGACGTGAGCTCCACGAGCGACTCCGACGGCGGCGATCGGCGCCCGTCCGATCTGCGCGCGCCCGATCTGCGCCCGTCCGATCCGCGCGCGCCCGACCCCGCGGCGGCCGCGCTCCTCGCGGGCGACCCGCTCGAGGTCGCGCCCCGCCTGCTGGGCTCGCTCCTCCACGGCCGCGGCGTCACGGTGCGGCTGACCGAGGTCGAGGCGTACCGCGGCGCCGATGATCCCGGCTCCCACGCCTTCCGCGGCGAGACCCCGCGCACGCGCCCGATGTTCCTCGGCGCCGGTCACGTCTACGCCTACTTCACCTACGGCATGCACACGTGCGTCAACCTCGTCGCGGGCGAGCCCGGCGTCGCCTCGGGCCTGCTCATCCGGGCGGGGGAGGTGGTCGAGGGCGCCGAGCTCGCGCTCGCCCGCCGGAGCGCGGACCGGCAGGGCCGCGCCATCCCGCATCGCGATCTCGCGCGGGGGCCCGCTCGGCTCGCGCGCGCGCTCGGCGTCGTGCTCGCCGACTCCGGCTCGCCCCTCCCGCCGCTCGACCGTCCCGATCTCGACGGTCTGCGGCTCGAGCCGCGCCCCGCGCTGCCGGTGGAGCGCATCGCGAGCGGTCCGCGCGTGGGAGTCGCGGGTCCGGGCGGGGATGCCGCGGCGCACTCCTGGCGGTTCTGGATCGCCGACGACGCGACGGTCTCCCTCTACCGCCCCGCGGTCGCGCGACGGCGCCGACCGCCGGAGTAGCTCAGGCGAGGACGATGAGCCCCGCGCACGCGCCCGCCCACAGCAGGCTCACGAGCGTGCCGATGATGAAGCGCTCGGTCGCGGCGCCCGCGTCGAGGTCGCGGAAGCGCCCGAGGCCCTTGATGGCGATGAGCGCGGCGAGGAGCTCCCACCGGCCGATGAGCACTGCGGCGACGATGATCGTGCGCTCGAGGAAGCCGATCGTGGCGCCTCCGCGCAGCACCTCGCGCCCGACGCCGTCGCCGACCACGATGCCTCCGTGCGCCCCCTCGGGTGCCGCGCTGCCGCGGGAGGCCGCGGCGAGGACGAGGGTGGCGACGGGCCCGCCTCCCGCGATGCCGAGCGCCGCCATGCCGAGCTGCGCGAGCAGCGTCGAGCCGGCCGGCAGGGCGTCGCTCGCACCCGACGCGACGGCGAGACCGCCCACGAGGACGACGCCGACGCCGACGATGACGAGCCGCGGCTGCGCTTCGGTGGTGGCGAGGATCGCGAGGACGACGGCGAGCCAGACGATCCCGACGAGCCCCGACCAGGCGAGTGCGAGTGAGAGCTCGACGGGGTCCAGGATCATGCGGCGGAGTCCTCCGAGGTCGGGCCGATCGCGCTCTGCGAGCGATCGGCGTCGGCGAGCAGTCGACTGAGGGAGGCGCGCGCCTCCGCATCGAGCCTCAGCCCCGCGGCGCGAGCGCGCTTGCTCGCCGCCTGGGGCGTGATCCCGATGCGCTCGGCGGCGTCGGCCTGCGTGTCGCCGCCCTCGAGGAGGTCGTGCATCTCCCAGCCCTGCTCGCTCCATCGTGCCCGCTGGGTGAGGAGGAGGTCGACGAGCGCTCCCAGGTCGGCGACGCGGTCCTCGTCGCCGGACGACCCGCGCACGGCGCAGTGCGTGGGTCGCTTGTCGGCGGCCTCGACCGCGGCGCGCGCCGCGAGGAATGCGGGTCCGCGCGCCTCGCGCACGCTGTCGGGGAGCGGTGTGCGCACCGATCCGAGGCCGATGCCGACGCGCCAGTGCTCGTCGCGCAGAAGGTGCAGGGCGATCTCGAGTGCGGTCTCGGCGCTCCCCGTGATGAGCTGCAGCTCGTCGCCGGCCGTGCGCTCGGGGGGAAGAGCGAGGCTCTCGCCGTGCTCGCGCTCGATGTCGGCGAGCGCGCCGGCGACGCGGTCGTCGTCGTGTCGGCTGTCGATCTGGTCGGCGATGATGACGAACACGGATGCTCCTCTCACGATGACGTGTCCCATCAAGTCTACGGGGCTGATCCGCATACAAGCAACCACGCAGGGTTGATACCTCTTCCCTCAACCGCACAGGGTGGACGCGTCCCGACGCTGTGGGGGATCAGGGCGGCGGCCGCCCCGTCCGCCCGTTGATACGCTGGCGCGGTGCCCGCCGCATCCGTGACCCTGACCGAGCCGCGCAACGACGACTCCTTCGCGACGCTGTGGGACGAGATCGTCTGGCGCGGGCTCGTCCACGTCTCGACCGACGAGGCCGCTCTCACGGCCCTGCTCGACGGCCCGCCGATCACCTACTACTGCGGCTTCGACCCCACGGCGCCGAGCCTCCACCTCGGCAATCTCGTGCAGCTCCTGCTCATGCGCCGCCTCCAGCTCGCCGGCCACCGCCCCCTCGGGCTCGTCGGCGGCTCGACCGGGCTCATCGGCGACCCGAAGCCCACCGCCGAGCGCACGCTCAACGACGAGGCCGTCGTCGCCGAGTGGGTCGGCTACCTGCAGGCCCAGGTCTCGCGCTTCCTCTCGTTCGAGGGCGACAACGCCGCCCGGCTCGTGAACAACCTGGACTGGACGGCGCCGATGAGCGCGATCGAGTTCCTGCGCGACATCGGCAAGCACTACCGCGTCGGCACGATGCTCAAGAAGGACGCCGTGAGCGCGCGCCTCAACAGCGACGAGGGCATCAGCTACACCGAGTTCAGCTACCAGATCCTGCAGGGCCTCGACTTCCGGCGCCTGCACCTCGACTACGGCTGCGTGCTGCAGACCGGAGGCAGCGACCAGTGGGGCAACCTCACGAGCGGCGTCGATCTCGTGCGGCGCGCCGAGGGCACGGCCGTCCACGCGATCGGAACCCCGCTCGTCACGAACGCCGACGGTCGCAAGTTCGGCAAGAGCGAGGGCAATGCGGTGTGGCTCGATCCGGAGCTCACGAGCCCGTACGCGATGTACCAGTTCTGGCTCAACACCGATGACGCCGACGTGATCGACCGTCTGAAGGTCTTCACCTTCCTGTCGAGGGCCGAGATCGAGGAGTACGCCGGCAAGGTCGAGAACGAGCCCTTCCGGCGGGAGGCGCAGCGCCGTCTCGCGCTCGAGGTGACGGGTCTCGTGCACGGTGCCGATGCCGTCGCTGCGGCGATGGATGCCACGGCCGCCCTGTTCGGAGGCGGCGACCTCCATGCGCTCGACGCCCCCACCCTCGCCGCGGTGCTCCACGAGCTCCCGCACGCGGAGGTCGACCCTGCTCAGACCGTGGCGCAGGCGCTCGTCGCCACCGGGCTGAGCGCGAGCCTCAGCGATGCCCGCCGCGCGATCGCGCAAGGCGGCGTCACGGTCAACAACGAGAAGGTCGCCTCAGACGAGGAGACCCTCGAGGGTCGCGCTCTCGCCGGGGGAGTGGCGGTGCTGCGGCGCGGCAAGAAGACGCTCGCGGGCCTTCGCATCGCAGGCGCCTGAGCCGGAATCCGGCGCGACACGCCCGGGATGCCCCGCTGATTGGCCCCGACCGCCGGCGCCGCGTACATTTCTAACTCGTCGCCCCAAAGGCGCAGGAGAGCCGAAGAGCCTCCCGCCTCACGCGGAGACCACATCCCCTTCCGAACGTCGTGACTTGTCGCGAGCCGATCGGAGGCGTAGGATGGCGAATCCGGCCCAGGCAGGATCCGACGCCGTCGCCCGCGGTTCACCGCGGACGCCGACTTGCGTCGAGACACCGAGCCGGATAAGTTAGGACAGTTGCCCTGAAACAAGCGCCGAGAGGCGTGCGGTCAGGTGCGCCCGATCCTTGAGAACTCAACAGCGTGCACTAAGTCAATGCCAA
>JBKHYA010000114.1:0-4037 GCA_046565745.1 Actinomycetes bacterium | reverse complement strand
GCGCCGAGGAGGTAGATCGTGCGCGCGAAGCCGCGATCCTTCTTCGACAGGTAGTAGGCGGCGTCGGCGCCGAAGTACGTGTGGACGCCGTTGCCGCGCCGGATCACGCGGTCCTTGTCGTCGCCGAAGTCGGTCGTGCGCACCCAGACGGCGTCGCCGTCGTCGAAGACGTGGCCCTGCGCGCGGAGGCGGTCGACCGCGTCCTCGATCGGCGTGCGCCCGCCTTCGGCCGGCTCGTGGAGCAGGCGCTCGCTGAACCACACGTCGAAGTGCACGTTGAAGCGCTCGAGCGACTCGCGGATCTCGCCGAGCTGCCAGCCGTAGGCGAGCTCGCGGGCGACGACCACGGCCTCCTCGCGCGGAAGGTCGGCGAGGTCGGGTCGCTCGGCGATCGCCCGCGCACCGAGGTCGGCGATGTACTGGCCGGGGTACGCGTTCTCGGGGGCCGGCTCGCCGAGCGCGGCGGCGAGCACGGACTCGCCGAAGGTCTCCATCTGCGCGCCGGCGTCGTTGATGTAGAACTCGCTCGTGACCCGCGCGCCCGCCGCCTGGAGGACGCGGGCGAGCGAGTCGCCGAGCGCCGCCCAGCGGGTGTGCCCGATGTGGAGGGGGCCCGTCGGATTCGCGGAGACGAACTCGAGGTTGATCGACTGCCCGGCGAGGGCATCGTTGCCGCCGTAGGCGTCGCCCGCGGCGACGATCGCGGCCGCGAGCGCGCCGGCCGCCCCGGCCTCGAGGCGGATGTTGAGGAAGCCCGGCCCCGCGACCTCGACGCTCGCGACGCCCTCGATCGCGCCGAACGCGGCCGCGAGCTCCTCGGCGAGCGCGCGCGGGGCGAGCCCGATGCGCTTGGCGAGCTTGAGCGCGACGCTCGTCGCCCAGTCGCCGTGGTCGCGGTTGCGCGGGCGCTCGAGAGCGATGTCGCCGACCGAGAGGGAGGCCGCGACCTCGCCGTCGCGTCGCTCGACCGCGGCGGTGACGGCGGCGAGCAGAGACGAGGCGAGGAGGTCGGGATTCACGAGGTCTGATCCTAACCGTCAGTCGCTCCGGCCGATCAGGCCGGAGGCGCGCCACACTGTCGGCATGACTCCGTCGCGCGTCGTCGCCTCCTCCCTCGCCGTCGTCCTCGCCGTCGTGGTGACCGGCTGCACCCCGACCGACGAGGCGGCCGCTCCCGAGCCGACCGTCACGGTGGAGCCGAGCGCATCCGCGACGCCGTCCAGCGCCCCGACCCCGAGTCCCACCGAGCCGACGACCGAGCCCTCCGCGACCGCAGCGCCGCCGGCGGGCGGTCTCGAGTCTCTTCCGCTCGACATCCCCTGCGACACCCTTGTGTCCCCGCAGGCGCTCTACGACTTCAACCCCAACATCGGATCCGACCCCGCCCCCCAGCACAGCGAGCTCGTCGACACGATCGCCGCATCGGGAGGGGTCGCCTGCGGCTGGCTGAACCAGACGAGCGGGGCGCGCATCTCGGCGGGCGTCATCCGCCTCACTCCCGACTCTCTCGCCGCCGTTCGCTCGACCGCCCTCGACCGCGCCGAGCCGAGCGCCGTGATCCCCGACGGGTTCTTCCGGGTCAGCGGTGGGAGCGGGCACACCGAGATCATCGGCGGCGACTACTGGATCGTCATCGACTCTCCGGTCCTCACCGATCCCGGCGAGGCGAACTCCTTCGCCGAGCCGATGCGCGCGGCCCTCTCCTAGCCGAGGGCGAGAAACTCGGTCGGCTGCTCCGGCGCGAGCTCGCTCGCCGCGGCCCGCACCCGCACCGAGGTCAGCGCGAGCGCCGAGCCGTCGCTCGCGAGGTACGCGGTGTCCGCGGCATCCCGCCCCGTCGCGATGCGCAGCATCGACCGCCTCGGCGCGCGGCCCGTCGCGTCGAGCAGCAGCCACTCGTCACCCACGGCGACCTCGACGACGGCGTGGAAGTCCATCGGCTCGAGACCCGGGGCGTAGACCGAGACGACGCGCGCGGGCAGATCGGTCGCGCGCAGGAGGCCGGCGACGACGTGAGCGAAGTCCCGGCAGACCCCCTGGCCGGCCTGCAGCGGCTCGGCGATGCCATCCGTGGGTCGCGTGGACGCCCACGAGTACTCGAGGGCTCCCGCCACCGCCTCGCGCACAGCCCCGACCCGCTCGAGCGGCGGCAGCGTCGCGAAGGCCCGCACGACCTCCTCGTCGACGAGCGCGGGCAGGATGTCGCTCTGCACGTACCGGCTCGGCCGCACGTCGAGGATCCGCTCGAGCGGGGTGACCGCCGCCGGCAGCGCGCGCCCACGGACCGTCGCCTCGTACTCGATCCGGAGCGCGCCCGCGGGCGCATCGACCGTGTGCCACCGCGTGCCGACGGGGCCCGGATGCTCCGCGACGTCGAGCGCGCGGCCGTCGACCGCGACGTGCAGACGCTCCGATCGCGACAGACCCTCCGCGTCGGCGACTGCGATCGCGAGCACGAGCGCCGCCGGGGCTCCGAGCACCCCGTCGAGCGCGCATCCGACCTCGCGGACGAGCGCGGTGCGGACCGACGCCGGCGTCATGGGCACATGCTGGCACGGCGCCAGGTCCGCGGGGAACCCGCTAGGCTGACTCTCGCCTCCGTAGCTCAGGGGATAGAGCATCAGTTTCCGGTACTGAGGGCCGCAGGTTCGAATCCTGTCGGGGGCGCTGTGTTCATTTCTGGCTGCGCCGCCGCTCCTGCGGCGCAGCGCGCTCCGCGCGACGAGCGCGGTCGTCGCGCTTCGCGCAGTGGACTCCTTCTACCGGGTCAGCGGCCGCGGTTGGCTCGGCGCACCTCTTTGGGCGCGCGGCCCCCGAGGAACGACCGGGCCGAGTCGACCACGAAGCCGTGACGCAGCGCCTGACGGCCGATGAGCATCCGGAACCCCATCGTGTCGCGATTGCTCAGCGTGACCTCCGTCGTCACGGGGCGGCCCATGATGGCGACGTCCATGAGGACGACGAGGCGCTCCTCGACGTGGCCCGACGAGCTGCGCACGCTGCGGCGGTCATGCACGGGGCACTCGACGAGCACCGCGTCGTCGGCCGACTCCTGCCAGGGGCGGATCCGGAACCGCACGCGCTCGTCCGCGCCCTCGCCGACGAGCTCGACGTCGTAGGCGTGCACCGACGACGTGCGCGCGCCCGTGTCGAGCTTCGCCTTGATCCAGGGGATGCCCGCGCTGGGCAGAGCGATCCACTCTCGCCATCCGGCGATGGTGATTGAATGGGCGGACTCCGTCACACCCTCATCTTGTCAGGGGCGCTCCATGAAACTCGCCATCCTCTCGCGTGCCCCGCACTCGTACTCCACGCAGCGGCTGCGCGCGGCAGCCGAGCAGCGCGGTCATCGCGTCAAGGTGCTCAACACCCTGCGCTTCGCCGTCGACCTCACCGGTCCCGAGCCCGACCTGAACTACCGAGGCAAGCCGCTGTCGACCTACGACGCGATCCTGCCCCGCATCGGCAACTCGATCACCTACTTCGGCACGGCCGTCGTGCGTCAGTTCGAGCAGATGGACGTCTTCACCCCCAACACCTCCAACGGCATCAGCAACGCCCGCGACAAGCTGCGAGCCACGCAGATCCTGAGCAGACACGGCATCGGGATGCCCGCGACGGCCTTCGTGCGCAATCGCGCCGACGTGCGCCCCGCGATCGAGCGCGTGGGCGGTGCCCCCGTCGTCATCAAGCTCCTCGAGGGCACGCAGGGCATCGGCGTCATCCTCGCCCCGCAGGCCAAGGTCGCCGAGGCCATCATCGAGACGCTGCACTCGACCAACCAGAACGTGCTCATCCAGCAGTTCATCTCCGAGAGCCGCGGCCGCGACATCCGCGCCCTCGTCGTCGGCGACCGCGTCGTCGCGGCGATGCGCCGCACGGCCGAGGGCGACGAGTTCCGCTCGAACGTGCACCGCGGCGGCTCGGTCGAGGCGGTGTCGCTCACGCCCGAGTACGAGCGTGCGGCCGTGCGCTCGGCCCAGATCATGGGGCTGCGCGTCGCCGGCGTCGACATGCTCGAGGGCAACGACGGGCCG
>JBKHYA010000113.1:0-4141 GCA_046565745.1 Actinomycetes bacterium | reverse complement strand
CGCCGTCCTCGCCGGCGCGATCATCGGCTCCGTCGCCCTGACCGGCTCGATCATCGCCTTCGGCAAGCTCCAGGGCATCGTCACCGCGCGGCCGTACATGCTGCCGGGCCAGCGGATCGTCACCGGCCTCCTCTTCCTCGCCATGCTCGCGATCGCCGTGTACGTCGCGGCGTTCGAGAACAGCATCCCGCTCTTCCTCGTGTTCGTGGCGCTCGCGCTCGTCACCGGTGTCGTGCTCGTCATGCCGATCGGCGGGGCCGACATGCCGGTCGTCGTGTCGCTCCTCAACAGCTATACCGGCATCGCCGTGGCGGCATCCGGCTTCGTGCTGAGCAACTACGCCCTGCTCATCGCCGGCACGCTCGTCGGCGCCTCGGGCGCGATTCTCACCCAGCTCATGACGAAGGCGATGAACCGGTCGCTCTTCAACGTCCTGTTCGCCGGCTTCGGCACGGCCGGCGGCGCGGTCGCTGCGGGGGCCGAGGGCGAGGAGTCGCTCAAGGAGATCGGCGCCGAGGATGCCGCGGTGCTCATGGCGTACGGCAAGCGCGTGATCATCGTGCCGGGCTACGGCATGGCGGTCGCCCAGGCGCAGGGACCGGTGCGCGAGCTCATGGACCTCCTGGTCGCGCGCGGCGTCGGTGAGCCGCACGACGCGGTCCAGGAACAGGACCGTGGCCAGCGGCCCGACCCCGCCGAGCACGCCGACGAGCGGCGCGTCGACGGCGAGGGAGCGCTTGACGACGGCGAGCGCGATCGGCCCGAGGTCGTGGTGCCGCGCGGCGGCGGTGACGCGGCCGACCTCGGCTCCGCCGCTCAGCACGGGTGACCCGGGGGCGGGCAGCAGCGAGAGGGTGCCGTCGAGGTGCAGCATGACGAGCCGGCGGGGCGGGTGCCCGAGGTTGTGGACCTTCGCGACGGTCTCCTGCCCGCGGTAGCAGCCCTTCGACAGGTGCACGGCCGAGCGCAGCCAGTCGAGCTCGTGCGGGATCGACCGCTCGTCGACGTCGCTCTGCCGCGGACGCCATGCGGCGATGCGCAGCGCGTCGAGCGCGAGCGAGCCGGCGACATGAGCGAGGCCCGCCCCCAGCCCCGCGACGAGACCGGGAAGCGAGTCGCGCGGCACGAGCAGCTCGACGGCGGGGAACTCGGCGCCGGGGTGCGTCTCGACACCCGCGTACTGCCAGCCGCCGGACTGCACCTCGACCCACGGGTCGCGCCACACGAGCGGCGTGCCGTTCGGCTCGGCCGCCGACACCAGCAGCCGCGCGCCCTCCGGCAGCAGCTGACCGAGCGTCGCCCAGTCGGCCGAGACGTCGGCGACCTCGACGCGCATCATGAAGCGCATCCGGTCGAGCCAGGCGGCGAGCGGCGCGGCCTGCGCCGCGTCGACGAGCAGCCACGTCGTCGTGCCGTCATCGAGCAGACGGATGCTGTGCTCGAGCCGCCCCTGCGGGTCGAGCAGCAGGGTCTCCGCGCTCGATCCCGGCGCGAGCTGCCCGACGGCCTGCGAGGTGAGCGAGTCGAGCCAGCGCAAGCGGTCGTCGCCCGTGACGGTCACGACGCCGCGGTCGGAGAGGTCGACGATCGCGCGGCCCGCGGCGAGCATCCGCTGCTCGGAGACGGGGTCGCCGTAGTGGGCCGCCGTGACGACGCCGTCGGGCGAAGCGGGCGCGCCGGCGACCGCGCCGGGGAGGCTCAGGAAGGCGGACTCAGTCGACACGGGTCAGCGTCCCCGAGGCGTGCGTGCGGAGGTCGTTGCCGAGCGCGGCGATGTCCCACGCCCAGAGCAGGCGGCCGTCGACGAGACCGTAGAGGCGCGTCGCGGCGGCGTACTCCTTGGCGCTCGCGGAGCGCATGACGGCGTCGGTCTGCAGGTCGATGCGCGGGCCGCTCACGGTGCCGAGGTAGAGCTAGCTCACGCCGCCGGGGTGGATGAGCGCGACCTCGATCTCGAAGTCGCCGCGCGGCGTGCGCAGGGTCTCGACCGATTCGGCCGTCGGGTAGGGCCGCTCGCCGACGCCGGGGAGCATGCCGGGGCCGGGGTCGCCCGGCTGCGAGGGGCGGTGCAGCCGCCAGTAGCCGGCCTCGGCATTGAGGGGGGTGAGCGACTCGTCGAGGATCCACGTCGTCGACGAGTAGTTCAGGTACGGCAGGCCGTCCTGGCTGAAGCTGACGCGCTGGCCGAACTCGTGCTCGCGCGTCGTGCCGGCGTCGTCGTAGTGGACCACGCCCGTGCCCTCCCAGACCCCGATGAGCCACGAGAGGGGGGCGAGCTCGGCGGGCAGGCTCGTGTCGAGATTGAACACGACGCCGCCGATGTCAGCGCTGGCCGCGGTACAGGTTGCGCAGGACGACGATGGACACGCCGCCGATCGCGAGCGACGCCAGAGCGAGCAGGCCGAGGAAGAAGATTTCGATCGCGAGCAGCATGCGCTCAGTCTACGCGCTGGGGACTGTGAGAATCATCGCGAACGACGCGATCGCGAGGATCACCACGACGCCCGTCACGCTCACGAGCATGCGCTTCACGAGGCCGTCCTTCGACTGCAGGCTCACCTGCACGAGGAAGGTCAGCAGCAGGGCGCCGGCCCCGATCACGGGCACCGACGGCAACCACACCTCGGGACGACCGAGCGAGACGAGGGCGATGACGCCCGCGACGACGGCCACCCAGACGGGGATCGCGGTCGCGAGGGTCCGGCGCATTCCCCCATGCTAGGGCGCTTGTAGACTGAGCCGGACACCCTGGAGGACGAGTGGCTCAGCTGTTGATCCTGACCTCGCAGGTGAACAGCGACGTTCTGCCCGCGCTAGGACTCCTCAGCCACCGGGTCCGCATCATCCCTGCGGAGCCTGCGGCCCTCGTCGGCGCGCCCTCGGCTGACGCGATCATCGTCGACGGCCGCTCCGACCTCGCCGCCGCGAAGGGCCTGTGCAAGATCCTCACCGCGACGGGCGCCGGCTCGCCGCTCCTCCTCGTCATCACCGAGGGGGGCCTCACGGCCGTCACCGCCGAATGGGGCATCGACGACGTCATCCTCGACGCGGCGGGGCCCGCCGAAGTGGATGCCCGGCTCCGGATCGCGATCGGCCGCCAGTCGCGCGACGGCGGGTCGAGCATGATCAAGGCCTCGGGCGTCGTCATCGACGAGGCGAGCTACTCGGCGAAGGTGCACGGCCGGACGCTCGACCTGACCTTCAAGGAGTTCGAGCTCCTCCGCTTCCTCGCCGCGAACCCCAGCCGCGTCTTCACGCGCGAGCAGCTGCTGAGCGAGGTGTGGGGCTACGACTACTTCGGCGGCACCCGCACGGTCGACGTGCACGTTCGACGCCTGCGCGCGAAGCTCGGCGACATGGAGTCGCTCATCGGCACCGTGCGCAACGTCGGCTACCGCTTCACCCTCCACGAGGAGGAGGCGGCGGAGCGCGTCGACTCGTAGCCCGGCTGCGCAGGTCGCGGGGCTCAGGCGGGGAGGATCTCGCCGAGCAGCACCTCGATGCGGCGCTTGATCTCGTCGCGGATGGGGCGCACCGACTCGATGCCCTGGCCGGCCGGGTCGTCGAGCTCCCAGTCCTCGTAGCGCTTGCCGGGGAACACGGGGCACACGTCGCCGCAGCCCATCGTGATGACGACGTCGCTCTCCTGCACCGCCTCGGTCGTGAGCACCTTCGGCACGTTGTGCGCGATGTCGATGCCCTCCTCGGCCATGGCGTCGATGGCGACGGGGTTGATCTGGTCCTTCGGCGCCGACCCGGCGGAGAGCACCTGCACGCGGTCGCCCGCGAGGTGCTGCAGGTAGCCCGCGGCCATCTGCGAGCGGCCGGCGTTGTGCACGCAGACGAAGAGAACGGTGGGGATGCTGTTGTCGCTCATGCTCGTAAGCATAGATGGTGATCTATGCGATTTCCACTCGCTGCCGAACGATTCACCCGCTGTTCACACGAGCGAGTCGAGCAGCCCCCGCACCCGCGCATCGATGTCGTCGCGGATCCGGCGCACCTCCTCGAGCGGGCGCCCCACGGGGTCGTCCACCGCCCAGTCGAGGTAGCGCCGCCCCGGATACACGGGGCACGCGTCGCCGCAGCCCATCGTGACGACGACGTCGGCGGCGCGCACCGCCTCGTCGGTGAGCGGCTT
>JBKHYA010000112.1:0-4161 GCA_046565745.1 Actinomycetes bacterium | reverse complement strand
CGGCGACGGGGTCGGCGTAGTCGCTCACGGCATCCCACCGGTCGCTGCGGCCGCGCCAGTGCATCGCGACGTAGTCGACGTCGAGCGCGGCGACCGTCGACAGCATGGCCCGATCCTCGAGGCCTCCGCTCACGTCGTTGACGATGACCGCTCCCGCCTCGACGGCGGCGCGCGCGGTCGACGCGTTGAGGGTGTCGATCGAGACGCGGATGCCCGCCTCGGCGAGCGCGCGCACGACCGGCACCACGCGCTCCGCCTCCTCGATCGCGTTCACGGGCTCGGCGCCGGGCCGGGTCGACTCGCCCCCGACGTCGATGACGTCGGCGCCGTCGTCGACGAGCCGGCGGGCCTGCGCGACCGCGGCCTCGGGCTCGAGGTAGCGCCCGCCGTCGCTGAACGAGTCGGGCGTGACGTTGAGCACGCCCCACACCTCGGGCCGCACGGGCCCGGGGGCGGTGGTCACGCGCCGCTCCGGCCGATGAGCGCCATGACCTCGGCGCGCTGCACGGGGTCGGCGAGGGTGCCGCGCGAGGCGACGGTGACGGTCGTCGACTCGGCGTAGCGGACGCCGCGCGCGGTGACGCAGCCGTGCCGCGCCTCGATCACGACGAGCACGCCGGCGGGCGAGATCGCGCGGTCGAGCGCGTCGGCGACGTCCTCGCCGAGGCGCTCCTGCAGCTGGGGGCGGGCGGAGACGATCTCGACGAGGCGCGGGATGCGCCCGAGCCCGATGATGCGCTCGGCCGGCACGTAGGCGACGTGCGCGACGCCCGTGAACGGCAGCAGATGGTGCTCGCACATCGACCGCAGCGCGATGTCGCGCAGCAGCACGAGCTCGCCGCGCTCGCCGGGCTCGGTCGCCATCTCGGCGCCGTCCTGCAGCTCGGGCACGGGGTCGACGCCGACGCCGGCGAAGAAGTCGCCGTACGCCTTCGCGATGCGCTCCGGCGTCGTCGCGAGGCCGGGCCGCTCGACGTCCTCGCCGATGGCGGCGAGGATCTCGGCGACCGCCGCTTCGATGCGGGGGATGTCGATGGGCGCCATGAGCGTCAGCTCGCCTGGTCGGTTCCCGTGTCGGCCTCGCTGCGCGCGACGCTCGCGGGCGCTGCGTGCTCGCTCGCGACGCCGCCGTCGGTCACGGCTGGGTCGATCGGCGCCTTCGCCGGCATCGGCACGGGCGGCAGGTCGGGCAGCGGGCGGTCGTCGCTCGAGAGCCACTGCGGGCGCTCGGGCAGCTTCTTGACGCTCGCGAAGATCTCGGCGAGCTGCAGGTGGTCGAGGGTCTCCTTCTCGAGCAGCTCGGTCGCGAGGCGGTCGAGCACGTCGCGGTTGTCGTTGATGACGTTCCACGCCTCGGTGTGCGCCTGGTCGATGAGCGCGCGCACCTCGGCGTCGACGCGCTCGGCGACCCGCTCGGAGTAATCGCGCTGGTGGCCCATGTCGCGGCCGAGGAAGACCTCGCCGCTCGACTGGCCGAGCTTGATCGAGCCGACCTCGGCGCTCATGCCGTACTCGGTGACCATCTTGCGGGCGATGCTCGTCGCCTTCTCGATGTCGTTGCTCGCACCGGTCGTCGGGTCGTGGAAGACGATCTCCTCCGCGACGCGGCCGCCCATCGCGTAGGCGAGCTGATCGAGCAGCTCGTTGCGCGTGACCGAGTACTTGTCGTCGAGCGGCAGCACCATCGTGTAGCCGAGGGCCCGGCCGCGCGGCAGGATCGTGACCTTCGTCACGGGGTCGGTGTGGCGCATCGCCGCGGCCGCGAGCGCGTGGCCGCCCTCGTGGTAGGCGGTGATGAGCTTCTCGTGATCGCGCATGACGCGGCTGCGGCGCTGGGGGCCGGCCATGACGCGGTCGACGGCCTCGTCGAGGTTACGGTTCGTGATGATCTCGCCGTTCGTACGCGCCGTGAGCAGCGCCGCCTCGTTGAGCACGTTCGCGAGGTCGGCGCCCGTGAAGCCGGGCGTCTTGCGCGCGAGCACCTCGAGGTCGACATCCTCGGCCATGGGCTTGCCCTTGGCGTGCACGCCGAGGATCTTCTGGCGACCCTTCATGTCGGGCGCATCCACCTGGATCTGCCGGTCGAAGCGGCCCGGGCGCAGCAGGGCGGGGTCGAGGATGTCGGGGCGGTTGGTCGCCGCGATCACGATGACGTTCGCGTTCGGGTCGAAGCCGTCCATCTCGACGAGCATCTGGTTGAGGGTCTGCTCGCGCTCGTCGTGCCCGCCGCCCATGCCGGCGCCGCGGTGACGACCGACGGCGTCGATCTCGTCGACGAAGATGATGGCCGGCGCGTTCTCCTTGGCCTCCTTGAAGAGGTCGCGCACGCGGCTCGCGCCGACGCCGACGAACATCTCGACGAAGTCGGAGCCGGAGATCGAGTAGAACGGCACGCCCGCCTCGCCCGCGACTGCGCGCGCGAGGAGCGTCTTGCCGGTGCCGGGAGGGCCGTACAGGAGCACGCCCTTGGGGATGCGTGCGCCGACGGCCTGGAACCGCGTCGGGTCCTTCAGGAAGTCCTTGATCTCGTGGAGCTCCTCGATCGCCTCCTCGGCGCCCGCGACATCGTCGAAGGTCACCTGCGGGCTCTCCTTGCTCACGAGCTTCGCGCGCGACTTGCCGAACTGCATGACGCGGCTGCCGCCGCCCTGCAGGTTCGTCAGCAGGAACCAGAAGATGACGCCGATGATGAGGAAGGGGATGAGCAGGCCGAGCAGGCTCACGAACCAGTTGGTCTGCGGCACCTGGTCGTCGAACTCGTCGAGGTTCGCGTCGTCGATCGCGGCGACGATCGCCTCGCCGCGCGGCGCGACGTACTGGAACTGCACCCGGTCGCCGTTGTCGCCGTCGGGCTCGCTCAGCTCGAGGTCGACGCGCTGCTCGCCGTCGATGATCGTCGCCTTCTCGACCGTCCCGCCCTCGAGGAGCTCGAGTCCCTCCTGCGTGGTGATGGTGCGGAAGCCGCCCCCGCTCAGCAGGCCGAAGCCGATCCAGAGCGCGATGGCGCCCGCGATGATGTAGAGGAAGGGGCCTTTGACGATGCGCTTGGCATCGAACTTCTTGCGGGCCATGAGGCGAGCCGCACCTTTCTGCGAGCGTTCGTCCGGAACTCGGGATACGAGGTGAACGGTTAACGGTATCGGGCGCCTCTTGGCGGGCGCTGATCTGTTCGCGGTCGGCGCAGACCCCTTACGCCGTTCAGGATGCTCGTGCTCCAGTGGAGCGCATGACCCAGATCTCCGTCCCGAACCCCGACCGCTTCCGAGACCTCCGCGCCGTCGTCGTCAACACGACGCTCAAGCGCAGCCCCGAGCCCAGCAACACGCAGGGCCTGCTCGACCGCTCGATCGCGCTGCTGCGCGACAACGGGGTCGAGGTCGACGCCTTCCGGCTCGTCGACCACGACGTCGCCCCAGGGGTCCAGCCCGACATGCGCGAGCAGGGATGGGAGGTCGACGCGTGGCCGACGCTCTGGCCGCGCATCGCCGAGGCGGACATCCTCATCATCGGCAGCCCCATCTGGCTCGGCGAGCAGTCGAGCGTCACCCGCCGACTGATCGAGCGCCTCTACGCGCACTCGAGCGAGACCGGGGAGGACGGCCTGAGCGTGTTCCACGGCAAGGTCGGCGGCGTGATCGTCACGGGCAACGAGGACGGCGTCAAGAACGTCGGCGCCTCGCTGCTGTACGCGCTGCAGCACATCGGCTTCACGATCCCGCCGGGAGCGGACGCCGGCTGGATCGGCCCGGTCGGCCCCGGTCCGAGCTACCTCGACGACGGTTCGGGCGGGCCGGAGAGCGACTTCACGAACCGGAACACGACGTTCGCGACCTACAACCTGCTGCACCTCGCGCGACTGCTGAAGGATGCGGGCGGGTTCCCGGTCGGCGGCAACCAGCCCGGCGCCTGGGAGGACGGCGAGCGCTTCGGATTCGACGCGGCGCCGCCGGCGACGCAGCCCGAGGCCGAGGGGACCCAGACCGCGAACCCCGAGCACGAGTAGCGCCTGGATCGCCGCGGGGCGGGTGCGTAACTCAGGAAGGGTGACGGCATCGGCGCTTTCTACCCCCGTTTTTCAAGGGGTCAGCAAGTGCGAGTTGTCGGAGATTCCTGAGTTACGCACCAGCCGTGCCGCGGCGGACCGCACGGCTGGGCCCGATG
>JBKHYA010000111.1:0-4163 GCA_046565745.1 Actinomycetes bacterium | reverse complement strand
GAGCACCCGCAGGAACGTCGCCGCCGCGAGCGCGATCGAGTTGTCGCTGATGCGCACGAGCAGGAACTCGGCGTAGATGCGGCCGCCCTCCTCGCCGTAGAGCAGGAGGGTGAGCGCCGTGAGCGGCGCCGCGATGAGGACGGGAGAGAGCCGCAGGAGAAGGAGCCGGGCCGGCGCGCCGAGCAGCGGCAGGAGGGCGAGCTGGAGCGCGAGCGCGACGCCCGCCGAGACGATGTCGAGCGTCACGATGAGCAGGAGCGCGGGGATGAGGCTCGCCGCGATCGCGGCGACGGGGTTGAGACGCTCGACGAGCGGGCGGCGCGGGGCGCGCGGCGCGCGCGGTGCCTTCTCGCCGTCTATCGGTCGCTCGTTGCGGGAGTCGGGGGAGTCGCCCGCACCGACGGACCGATAGCCGCCGCCGGTGGCAGGGGCGGGCGGCGCCGGGGTAGGTGACGCCGCGGTGCGCGACGCCAGCGTGGGGGGCGCGGCCGACGGCGCGGGCAGCACGACCTCGCGCGCGCCGAGCGCCGCGACGAGCTCGCGGTCGTGCGTCGCCATGACGATCGCGCCGCCGGCGTCGCGGTGCGCGGCGAGCAGGGCCGCGAGCTCGGCCCACGTCCGCGAGTCCTGCCCGAAGCTCGGCTCGTCGAGCACGAGCACGGGAGGCGCCGTCGCGAGCGCCGTCGCGACCGAGAGCCGCCGTTGCTCCCCGCCGCTGAGGGTGAAGGGGCTCGACCCGGCGAGCGCGCGCAGTCGCAGGCGGTCGAGCAGCGGCTCGACGATCGCCGCGACCTCGCCGTCGGAACGGCCGAGCGCGCGCGGCCCGACTCCGAGCTCTTCGCGCAACGTCGCTGCGACGAACTGGTGCTCGGGGTTCTGGAAGACCACGCCGAGGCGGGCGACGAGGGCGCGGGAGCTCCACGCGGCGGGCGAGGGGTCGTCGACGGGCGGATCCATGCCGCGCAGGGCATCCGTCGCCGCGACCTCGCCCGCGGCCGGCTCGAGGAGGCCCGCGAGCGTGAGGGCGAGCGTCGTCTTGCCCGCGCCGTTGACCCCGGTGAGCGCAATGACCTCACCTGCGCGCACGTCGAGGTCGAGACCGGTCTGCACGACCGCGCCGCCGCGGGGCCGCACCGCGAGCCCTCGCGCGCTCAGCAGGGTCTCGCCCGGCGCACGCGACGCCGGCGACGGATGCTCGGGCGCGCGCCCGGGAACCCAGACCCCGCGCGCGGCGAGCCGCTCCCCCTGCGCGCGCATGACGTCGGCGACGGGCCCGTCGGCCACGACCCGCCCCTCCTCGAGCACGATGACGCGATCGACGAGGGGCGCCCACACGTCGACGAGGGGCGCCCACACGTCGACGCGGTGCTCGACGACGAGGAGCGTCATCGATCGGTCGGCGACGAGCGCCGAGACGGCGGCGGCGACCTCGATCACGCCCGCCGGGTCCAGCTGCGCCGTCGGCTCGTCGAGCAGGAGCGCGCCGGGTCGCAGGGCGAGCACGCCCGCGAGCGCGAGCCGCTGCTTCTGCCCGCCCGACAGCCGCGTCGTGTCGGCGTCGAGCGGGAGGTCGAGGCCGACCGCGGCGAGCGCGAGCGGGACGCGGCGGTGGATCTCCTCCGCCGGCACGCCGAGGTTCTCGGGGCCGAAGGCGACGTCGTCGCCCGCGCGGGCGAGGACGAGCTGGGCGTCCGGATCCTGCAGGAGCAGGCCGACCCGGCCGCGGGCCTCGGCGGGGTCGCGGCCGTCGACCGTCAGCGCCCCCGCGCGCGTGCCCTCGTCGTCGCCGCCGAGCACGCCCGCGAAGGCCTGCAGCAGGGTCGACTTGCCGCTGCCGGAGGCGCCGAGGAGCAGCACGCGCTCACCGGGCTCGATCGCGAGATCGAGGCCGGCGAGCACGGGCGCGGTGCGGCCCGCGGGGGTCCAGCTCCAGGCCTCGGCGGCGAGGGACGCCGCGCCCGCGCGCGGCGCGAGAGCGGCATCCCCGCCCGGAGGTCGGCCGGTGTCAGGAATCGGCACGCGCCGCGTGCTCGCGCCCCGCCGCGAACCGGCTCAGGGCGCCCGTGCGCGCGAGAGCGCGCGTCAGGAGCCACGAGCCTCCACCGGCGAGCACGGCGCCCGAGGTCATCGCGCTCACGGCGTAGATGGCCGCGAACTCGGGGCGCGAGTCGGGGTAGTAGAACGTGAGATCCATGACGGCCATGCCGACGCCCGCGCCGAGACCGGCGAGGAGGGCGGGGACGAGGCCCCACGCGCGGTAGAGCAGGATCGCGAAGACGAGCTCGGCGCCGAGGCCCTGCACGAGTCCCCACTGGATAGCCGTCCAGCCCCAGAACCCGCCGAGGAGCGCCGAGGTCGCTGCCGCGACGAGCTCGCCGTAGAGGGCGGAGCCGGGCTTGCGCACGACGAGGCCGACGAGCACCGCCGGGAAGAGCCACACGCCGTACAGGAGCGCCTGCAGGCCGGGCAGAGCGGCCTCGATCGGGGCGGTGATCGGCTGGTAGGTGAGGTTCCAGACCACCATGACGAGGCCGCCGGCGACGCCGAGGACGCTCGCGACGACGATGTCGACGACGCGCCAGCGCATCGAGGGGCGCGGCGCGCGGGCCGCGGAAGTGGTGGAGGGTGCGGTCGAGACCATGAGGATCGTGCCTTTCGAGAAGGGCGTCGAGGGGACGCCGAACGGTTCGGCACGGGTGCGAGAAGTCCTCCCTGCGCCGGCATGATCCGGATCAGGTTCGACGGTCGAAGCTTGGAGAAGCTTCCTCTCAGCCCGGCTCACCGGACTCCCGTGTACAGCGCCCAGTGTACGCCTCCTCCGCCCGTAGGGTGGTGCGCATGCTCGACATCAGCGGCGTCCGCCGCGCGTTCTCTGCCTACCTCGATCGGCTCATCGACTCGCTCGAATCGCGACCCGAGGTGACGGGCCTCGTCCTCGCCGGCTCGACCGCCGACCGCTCGCGCGTCGACGAGTGGAGCGATCACGACTTCCTCGTCGTGTGCTCGAGCCACCACGACGCCGAGGCGATGCGCACCGACCTGCGGTGGCTGCCCGACCACCACGACCTCGTCATCGCGGCGCGCGAGACCGAGCACGGGCTCAAGTGCGTCTACCGCGACGGCCACGTGCTCGAATTCGCCGTGTTCGGGCCCGGCGAGCTGAGCCTCGCGCACGCGAACGCCTTCGAGGTGCCTCTCGATCGCGGCGGCGTCTACGCGACGATGAAGGATGTCGCTGCGAAGCCGAAGCCGGGCTCCGAGCGGTCGCCGCTCGAGCACGCCCAGCTGTTCCTCGCGCTCGTGCTCATCGGGGTGGGTCGCGCGCGCCGCGGGGAGACCCTGACGGCCGGCCAGTTCATCCGCACTCACGCCCTCGCTCATCTGCTCGCGCTGCACCGCCGCGTCGTGCCGGGCGCCAACGACCCCCGGCTCGACGACCTCGACCTCTTCCGCCGGGTCGAGCAGGTGCATCCCGATCTCGCCGCGGTCATCGAGCGCGCCCTCGAGCGCGACCCGGAGACCGCCGCGCGCGGGCTCCTCTACGTCGCCGAGGCGACCGCGATCGCGCGCTGGGCCGACTGGCCCGCCGAGGCCGCGGCGGTCGTCAAGGCGCGGCTCGGATGGGAGGATTCGCCGCGCTGAGCCGGCGCTCCGGAGCCGATCAGTAGGATCCTCGACATGGACATCGTCTTCACGCCCGAGCTGCTCGTCGCGTTCGCCACCCTGCTCGTCCTCGAGATCGTGCTCGGCATCGACAACGTCGTGTTCATCTCCATCCTCGCCGGCAAGCTCCCGCCCGAGCAGCAGAACAAGGCGCGCATCCTCGGCCTCACGCTCGCGATGTTCCTCCGCATCGGTCTGCTGTTCGCCGCCTCGTGGGTCATCACCCTCACCGCCGACCTCTTCGAGCTGTTCGGCATGGGCTTCTCCGGCAAGGACCTCATCCTCATCGCCGGTGGCCTCTTCCTCGTCTACAAGGCCGTCACCGAGATCCACGAGCGACTCGAGGGCGAGGAGGGCCACGCCTCCGCCGGCGGCAAGGCGGCCACCTTCGGCGCCGTCATCGTGCAGATCCTCCTCCTCGACCTCGTCTTCTCGATCGACTCCGTCATCACCGCCGTCGGCATGGTCGACGAGCTCTGGGTCATGGTCGCCGCCGTCGT
>JBKHYA010000110.1:0-4163 GCA_046565745.1 Actinomycetes bacterium | reverse complement strand
GAGGAGCGGCAGCTTGCTGCGATCGATGACCGTGGCCTCGTTCATGAGCGCGATCGTGACGTCGTGGTCCGGGCGCTCGAGCACCTCGACCGCGTCGCCGGCGCCGAGCTCGCCCTCGCGGGTGATCGCGAGGTACGCGCCCGGGCGGTTCGCGCGGGCGAAGCGCTTGACGAAGCGGACGTCGCCGACGCGCGCGGCGAGCTCGTCGGCGTGGGTCAGCAGCTGGTCGGCGACCTGGGCGCCGACGCTGCCGGCTCCCAGCAGGGCGATGCGGAGGTTGCGGTACTCGATCACGGGCGGGTGATCCTCTCGGGTCGGGCTGCGGGGTTCGGGGGCGCGTCGGCGGCGGCGATGCCGGCGTCGCGGCGGAGGAGGTCGGCCTCGGTCTCGCCGCGCACGATGATGCGGGCGGCGCCGTCGCGGACGGCGACGACGGCGGGGCGAGCGAGGTAGTTGTAGTTGCTCGCGAGCGAGAAGCAGTAGGCGCCCGTCGCGGGCACGGCGACGAGGTCGCCCGGCGCGACGTCGCCGGGAAGGTAGTCGGCCTGGACGACGATGTCGCCGCTCTCGCAGTGCTTGCCGGCGACGCGCACGAGCTCGGGCTCGGCGCTCGACGCGCGGCCGGCGAGGCGCACGCCGTAGTCGGCGCCGTAGAGGGCGGGGCGTGCGTTGTCGCTCATGCCGCCGTCGACGCTCACGTAGCGGCGCACGGCCGACTGACCGTCGTCGGTCGTGACGACGACGTCCTTCGTCGTGCCGACCTCGTAGAGCGTGACGCCCGCGGGGCCGATGATCGTGCGGCCGGGCTCGACGGCGATGCGCGGCACGGGGATGCCCAGCTCGGCGCACACGGACCCGATCGCCTCGGCGAGACCCGTCGCGATGCTCTCGATCGCGGGCGCCTCGTCGCTCTCGAGGTAGGCGATGCCGAAGCCGCCGCCGAGGTTGAGCTCGGGGACCTCTCCCCCGGCGAGCAGCTCGGCGTGCACGGCGAGCAGGCGACGGGCGGCCTCGAGGAACCCGTCGACGACGAAGATCTGCGAGCCGATGTGCGAGTGCAGCCCGAGCAGGCGCAGGTGCGGCGCGCGGGCGCGGATGCGCGCGACGGCGTCGGCCGCCTCGGCGAGCGGGATGCCGAACTTCTGATCCTCGCGCGCCGTCGCGAGGTACTCGTGCGTGTGGGCGTGGACGCCCGAGTTGATGCGCACGCGCACCGCCTGCGTGCGGCCGTGCCGGGCGGCGGACTCGGCGACGCGCTCGATCTCGAGCAGCGAGTCGATGACGATCGCGCCGACTCCGACGCCGACCGCGCGATCGATCTCGGCGAGCGACTTGTTGTTGCCGTGGAGGCCCAGGCGGGCGGGGTCCGCTCCCGCCGCGAGCGCGACGGCGAGCTCCCCTCCGCTCGCGACGTCGATGTTGAGGCCCGCGTCGAGCATCCAGCGGACGACCTCGGTGCACAGGAAGGCCTTGCCGGCGTAGTAGACGACCGCGTCGTAGCCGAGGGCCGAGAAGGCGGTGCGGAAGGCGTCGCGCGTGCGGGCGGCCCGCGAGCGGGCATCCGCCTCGTCGATCACGTACAGGGGCGTGCCGAACTCGGCGGCGAGCGCCGGGGCGGGGACGCCGCCGATCTGGAGGGTGCCGTCGGCGCCGCGCGCGGCCGAGGACGGCCAGACGTGCGTGGGCAGCGCGTTGGCGTCGGCCGGATGGCGGAGCCACGACGGCGCGAGCGGGCTGATGGACATGACACCTCACGGGGAGCTTGAGACACGAGTGAGGCGAGCGAACCCGGATTGGTCCCTGAAGCCAGAGGAATTCTACCGTGCGCCGACCCGGGCCTTTCGCCCCTGGGCGGCGACGGGGCGCGGGAGCACACTGGGCGGGCGACGAGACGGCGCCGTCTCGCGCGGAGGGAGCGGACATGGCCCACGACGAGCGCCCGACGCTGAAGTTCCTCGGCGGGACGGGAACGGTGACGGGGTCGCGGTTCCTGCTCGAATCGGGCGGGGCGCGCATCCTCATCGACTGCGGGCTCTTCCAGGGGTACAAGCAGCTGCGACTGCGCAACCGGGCGCCCTTCCCGGTACCGCCGTCGTCGATCGACGCGGTCGTGCTGACCCACGCCCATCTCGACCACTCGGGGTACCTCCCGGCGCTCGTGCGCGACGGGTTCTCGGGTCCGATCGTCTGCTCGGCGGGCACGGCGGCGCTCGTCGGCCTCCTCTGGCCCGACTCGGCGCACCTGCTCGAGGAGGAGGCACGGTTCGCGGCGCGGAAGGGGTTCTCGAAGCACGACTCCCCCGCCCCGCTCTACACGACCGCCGATGCCGAGCGCGCGCTCGAGAGCGTGAGCGTGCGGCGCTTCGGCGAGACGATCGGGCTCCCGGGTCGGGTCGAGGCGGAGCTCCATCACGCGGGGCACATCCTCGGCGCCGCGCACGTTCGCCTCCGGGCGAGCGGGCGCGAGCTGCACGTGAGCGGCGACCTCGGCCGCGCCGACGACGCGCTCATGATCGCGCCCGAGCCGCTCTCCGCCCTGCCGCCCGCGCACGCGCTGCTCGTGGAGTCGACGTACGGCGACCGCGCGCATCCGGTCACCGACCCGGCGGAGGAGCTCACCCCCGTTCTCGAGCGCGTGCTCGGGCGGGGCGGCGTCGTGATGATCCCCGCCTTCGCGGTCGGGCGCGCGCAGGCCCTGCTGCTGCATCTGTCGCGACTGCGGCGCGCCGGCCGGATCCCCGGCGTGCCGGTCTACCTCAACAGCCCCATGTCGGTGGATGCGACGGCCCTGTACCGCGCGCACCCGGACGAGCACCGCGTGACCGGTGATGACCTCGCCGACCTGTACGAGCTCGCGACCATGGTGCGCACGGTCGACGACTCGAAGCTGCTGAACCTGCGGGGCGGGCCGATGATCATCGTCGCCGCGAGCGGCATGCTCACCGGCGGGCGGATCCTGCACCACCTCGCCGCCTACGGGGGCGATGCGCGCAACGCGATCGTGCTCACGGGGTACCAGGCGGGCGGGACGCGCGGAGCGGCTCTCGCCGGCGGGGCCGACTCGCTCCGGATCTTCGGCAGGGAGATCCCGATCGCGGCGGAGGTCGTGCAGCTGGAGAGCATGTCGGCGCACGCCGATGCGGAGCAGATCCTCGACTGGATGCGCGGCGCGCACGTCGACCGCGCCTACGTCGTGCACGGCGAGCCCGATGCCGCTGACGTGCTGCGCGGGCGCATCGAGCGCGAGCTCGGGGTCCGCGCCCGCGTGCCCGAGCAGGGCGAGCAGGTGGAGGTCTAGCGCGTCAGATTGTTCAGAGCGCGCGTCAGCAGGTGCCGCGCTCGGTCAGGGCGGGCCCGTCGAGCGCGACCTCGTCTCCGCCGAGGGAGATGACGAGCGCGTCGTCCTCCACGACGACCTCCTCGAGCAGCAGTCCGCTCGGCAGGTGCTCGGCGACGCACACCGACTGGGCCGAGAGCAGACCGTCGCCGAGCCCGCCGAACTGCTCGGCGAAGCTCTCGAGGTCGAGCTCCTCCTCGCCGAGGACGAGCGACGCAGGGGTGAAGCTCAGGGCTCCGTCGACGGCGGCGGGAAGCAGCCCGACGCCGACCTCGAGTGGGAACCCCAGGAGGTCGAGCGTCGACCGGAACCGGATCTGGCCGCCGTCGAGCGCGACGTCGTCGATCGAGGCGCCCGAGAGCGCCCCGGCGATCGCGGCGATGTCGCCCTCGGCGACGACGAACCGCGCATCGATGCGGTCGGTCGGCTGCGTGCGATCGGTCGGGATGCCCGTGGCCGACATCGTGAGCTCGCCCATCAGGTCTCCTGCGGCGATCTCGCCGGCGTCGACGTCGACGCGCTCGAAGCGCCCGGTCGCGAGCTGCCACAGGACCGATCGGCCCGCGATGTCGACCTCGACGGGATGCTCGGGGTCGAGCTCGAGGACGGCGCGCACCTGATCGGCGACCTCGTCGCGGATCGCCCCGCGGACGGCGCCGTCGGCGACGATCGCTCCGACAGCGAGCAGGCCGAGGACGAGGATGCCGGCCGCGATCGCCGAGCACACGACGAGGACGAGGGCGACGCGGCTCCGGCTCCGCGAACCGGAGCGCGCAGCCGACGGCGTGCGGGCCGGCCCTGCGTCGCGACTGCGCCGCGCGAGCGC
>JBKHYA010000109.1:0-4168 GCA_046565745.1 Actinomycetes bacterium | reverse complement strand
GAGCGAGAGGAAGTCGAGGCGGGTGATGTCGCTCAGGCCGTACTGCAGGCCGGGGGCGAGGATCGCCGGGTTGCCCGAGGTCTCGACCGCGCTGTCGAGCAGCGTCGAGAGGTTGAACCCGTTGATCGCGAGCACCCAGACCGTCATGATTCCGGCGCCGGCGATGAGCAGGCCGGCCTTGATGATCTGCACCCAGGTGGTGCCCTTCATACCGCCGACGAGGACGTAGAGGATCATGAGCGCGCCGACGACGGCGATGACGACCGACTGGCCGACGCGGTCGTTGATGCCGAGCAGCAGGGCGACGAGCCCGCCGGCGCCCGCCATCTGCGCGAGCAGGTAGAAGAAGCAGACGACGAGCGTCGAGATCGCCGCGGCGATGCGCACGGGGCGCTGCTTGAGGCGGAAGGCGAGGACGTCGGCCATCGTGAACTTGCCCGTGTTGCGCAGCAGCTCGGCGACGAGCAGCAGGGCCACGACCCACGCGACGAGGAAGCCGATCGAGTAGAGGAACCCGTCGTAGCCATTGATCGCGATCGCCCCGACGATGCCGAGGAACGACGCCGCCGAGAGGTAGTCGCCCGCGATCGCCGAGCCGTTCTGCCCGCCCGAGAACGAGCGGCCGGCGGCGTAGTAGTCGGCGGCGGTCTTGTTGTTCCGCGAGGCGCGGAACACGATGATCATCGTGATCGCGACGAAGACGCCGAAGATCGCGATGTTGAGGATGGGGTCGCCGGGAGCGGCCGGGGCGGTGACAGCGAGGTGCAGCATCAGCGCACGCCCTCCTTGGTCTCGAGACAGTCGCGGATGGCCGCCGCGTCGGGGTCGAGGTGCTTGTTCGCGTACGAGACGTAGATCATCGTCACCGCGAAGGTCGTGACGACCTGCGACAGCCCGAGCAGGATGCCGATGTTGACGCTGCCGAAGACCGGCGTGGCCATGAAGTCGGGCGCGTAGCCCGCGAGCAGCACGTAGGTGAAGTACCAGAGCAGACAGGCCGCGGTCACGGGAAGCACGAAGCTGCGGTGCTTGCGCTTGAGCCGACGGAACTGCTCCGAATCCTGCGTCTCTCGGAACACCGCGGCCGACTGGCCGGACGAGTGCTCCACGTTCAGGGCGTCGTTGCCCATGGGTTCTCCTCGAGAGGTCGCGGCAGCGACGACGGCGACGCTGCCGATTGGTGGCGGAACGCCCGCCAGCATCCCCCGATCGCGGGGTCGCGTCACCGGGATGCGCGCTCGTCGTCGGCGGGCGGCGCCGCTCGTGCGACGAACGGCGACCCGGTGCCGCTGGGCGCTCTCGCCGCCGCACCCGCATCGCCTACCGTGGTGCCGTGACCGAGTCCGTGCTGCTCGCCCTCGCCATCGGCGTGCTCGTCGGCGTGGCCGCCGCGGTGCTGCTCGTGGTCGCGTGGCGCGTCGTGCGGCTCTCGCGCGAGATGGGCACGGCCGCCGAGCGCGCGACCTACTCGACGCTGCATCTCGCGAGCCAGGCGGCGACCCACGTGCGCGGCGGCCTCGACACGGGCGACCCGCAGCGCGCCGTCCGGCCGTTGCGCCAGCTGCTCGACTGCCGCGTCCTCGCCCTCGCCGACGACCACGGAATCCTCGCGATCGACGCCGGCCCGGCCGATCAGCGCCTCGCCGAGCACCTGCGGGCGACCGCCGAGCGCCTCGCGGCCGAGGTGCGCGCGGGCGACAAGCCGCAGGTGTTCCGCGGCATCGACCCGACCGGGCGCGGCATCCAGGCGACGGATGCCGTGGCCGCCCCGATCATCGCCGGCGACCGCACCGCGGGCGCGATCGTCGCGTTCTCTCCCACGGTCCGTCCGGGGCTCGTGCGGGCGACGGGCGAGGTGGCCGAGTGGCTCGCGGCGCAGCTCGAGCTCGGCGAGCTCGACGCGAGCCGCGCCGCGCTCGCCGAGGCCGAGGTCAAGGCGCTCCGCAGCCAGATCAGCCCGCACTTCATCTACAACGCCCTCACGGCGATCGCGTCGACGATCACGACGAACCCGCCGCGGGCGCGCGACCTCGTGCTCGAGTTCGCCGACTTCACGCGCTACTCCTTCCGCCGGCAGGGCGACTTCACGACCCTCGCCGACGAGCTGCGCAGCGTCGACAGCTACCTGCAGCTCGAGCGCGCGCGCTTCGGCGATCGCCTCACCCTCACGCTGCAGGTCGCGCCCGAGGTGCTCAGCACGGTCATCCCGTTCCTCAGCGTGCAGCCGCTCGTCGAGAACGCCGTCCGGCACGGGCTCGAGCCGAAGCCCGACGGCGGCCGCATCACGATCCGCGCGAGCGACGCGGGCGCGGTCGCGCTCATCGAGGTCGAGGACGACGGGGTCGGCATCGATCCCGAGCGTCTGCGGGGCATCCTCGCCGGGCGGCCGTCGGCCGATCACGTGGGGGTGCGCAATGTGGATGCCCGGCTGCGGCAGCTCTACGGCGACGAGCACGGGCTCGTGGTCGAGACGAACCTCGATGCGGGCACGCTCGTGCGCATGCGCGTGCCGAAGTCGCAGCCCCAGAACACGACCGCCCCGCGGTCGGCGAGCTGAGTGCGAGGATGTCACGCGTGACCGACCCGATGACCGTGCTCGTCGCGGACGACGAGCAGCCGGCTCTCGACGAGCTGGCGTTCCTGCTCGGCCACGACGAGCGCATCGGCACGATCCACCGAGCCGCGAACGGGGCCGACGCCCTGCGCATCCTCACGCAGGAGACGATCGATGCGGTCTTCCTCGACATCCACATGCCCGGGCTCAGCGGCATCGACCTCGCCCGCGCGCTCGGCCACTTCGACCGCCGCCCGCCGTTCGTGTTCGTCACCGCCGACGAGGAGCGCGCGCTCGAGGCCTTCGACCTCTCGGCGGTCGACTACGTGCTCAAACCCGTCCGCGCCGAGCGGCTCGCCCGCGCGGTCGGGCGCCTGCTCGAGGCGCGGACGGCGAGCGCGGCCGAGGCGAGCGCGACCGCCCCGGCCGCCGCCCCCGCCCCCGCAACCGCGCCGACGGCGCCCGCCGCCCCGCCGACCGCGGCCACCCCCGCCCTCGTCGCGGTGAGCCTGGGCGGGACGACGCGCATGATCCGGCAGGACTCGATCCAGTACGTGCAGGCGCAGGGAGACTATGCGCGCCTGCACACCGACGACGGCAGCTACCTCGTGCGCGTGCCCATGAGCGATCTCGAGCGGCAGTGGGCCGCAGCGGGCTTCGTGCGGATCCACCGCTCGTACCTCGTCTCGCTCGCGCACGTCTCGCGCCTCCGGCTCGGTGCGAGCAGCCCGACCGTTCTCGTCGGCGCGACCGAGCTGCCCGTGAGCCGCCGACTCCTGCCCGCCCTGCGCGACCGCGTCGCCGCCAACCGCATCCGGCCGCGGGCGTGAGCGACGCGCACGAGCAGCCGGCGCCCGCGCCGAGCACCGGCCCCGCGCGCCCGCAGCGGGTGCGGGTGACGGCGCCGAGACCCGGCGAGCCCATCGCGGCCCCGGCCGAGCATCCGTCGATCGAGCGCAGCGACACGGCGACCGTCTACGTGCGGTCGCTCATCCGATCCCAGCTGCGCCTCGCCATCGTCTGCGCGACCGGCTTCGTGGTGAGCCTCGGGATGCTCTGGCTCGTGCTCGCCGCCGCGCCCGCCCTCGACGGCATCACGATCGCCGGCGCGCCCGTGTCGTGGCTGCTGCTGGCCTTCGGCGCCTACCCCGCGATCCTCGCCTTCGCCGTCATCTTCGTGGTCGCGAGCACGCGCAACGAGGCCGGCTACCGCTCGCTCATGAGCGCGGAGCCGGAGTCGTGAACCCCGTCCTCGGCTACGTCGCGATCGCCGCGGTCACGATCGCGACGGCGCTCATCGGCTTCTTCGGCCTGCGGATCTCGCGCACGACGCAGGACTTCTACGTCGCCTCGCGCACCGTCCGCCCGTGGTGGAACGCGTCGGCGATCGGCGGCGAGTACCTGTCGGCGGCGAGCGTGCTCGGCATCGCGGGGCTCATCCTGCTGCAGGGCGCGGGCGGGCTGTGGTTCCCGATCGGCTATACGGCCGGCTACCTCATGCTCCTGCTGTTCGTCGCGGCGCCGCTGCGGCGGTCGGGCGCGTACACGATCCCCGACTTCACGGGCGCGCGGCTCGAGTCGCGGCTCGTGCGGCGGCTGACGACGGTGCTCGTG
>JBKHYA010000108.1:0-4411 GCA_046565745.1 Actinomycetes bacterium | reverse complement strand
ACGAGCTCTCGGTCGCCCGCAGCCAGGAGCTCTCGCGCCGCGTCGTTCGCGACGGTGATGACCCCCGCGCCGTCGACGGCGATGACGCCCTCGCTGAGGCCGTGCAGCATGATCTCGTTGGCGTCCACGAGCGAGGCGATCTGCTTCGGCTCGAGCCGGTAGATGCGCCGTCGGATGATCGCGGTGACCCCTGCCGCGCCGAGGACGCCGAGGAGAGCGGCTCCGCCGAGCGCGGCGAGCAGAGGTGTGAGGCTCCCCGCGTACTCCTCTCGCAGTGCGCTCTCGAGGATCCCGACCGAGACCGCGCCGATGATGTCGCCGTCCTCGGCGAACACGGGCACCTTCACGCGCCACGACTCCCCGAGGGTGCCCGTCTCGGTGCCGACGAAGATCTCGCCCGAGAGGGGGACGGAGGGGTCGGTCGAGACGGGCTCGCCGATGCGCTCCGGGTTCGGATGCGAGTACCGGATGCCCTGCGCGTCGGTCACGACGACGTAGGTCACGTTCGAGGCCTCCCGGATGACCTCCGCGACCGGCTGGATCACCGCGCTCGGGTCGGCGGAGCCGTAGGCGTCGAGGATGACCGGCAGTCGAGCCACGGACTGGGCGACGGCCGTCATGCGGTCG
Organism: Actinomycetes bacterium; assembly: GCA_046565745.1. Lineage (GTDB taxonomy): Bacteria > Actinomycetota > Actinomycetes > Actinomycetales > Microbacteriaceae > Microcella. The sequence goes on along the minus strand of JBKHYA010000108.1, from coordinate 3,784 downwards.
AGGTAGGCATCGCGGAGGAGCCGCTCCTGGAGGGCTCCGACGAGGACGCCGGTGCCCGCGACGGTCGCGACGACGATGAGCGCCTGCAGCAGCAGGAGCTGGACGCGCAGCGACATCGATCGGCCCACGCCCTCAGTCTGCCGTGCCGACCACAAGTTCCAGAGCGACCAATAGTTACGCAAGCCCTCGGCGGCTCGCACCTGCCCGTCGCCCGCCCTACCGTCATCGATCACGCAGCACGTTCACCGCCCGCGATGACGCGGGCTCTCAATGAGGAGATAGACCACATGCGTTCCTTCACCACCGTCCTCGTCGCGTCGGCGACGGCCCTCGCCCTCGCGGCGTGCGCCTCGCCGTCGGCCACACCCGACCCGGACGCTCCGGCGGCCGAGGCGGTCGCTCCCGACGCTGTCCAGATCATCGTCCCCGCCGACCCCGGCGGCGGATGGGACCAGACGGGTCGCGCCGTGAGCGAGGTGCTCACCGCCGACGGCATCGTCGGCTCCGCCCCCGTCACGAACATCGGCGGCGCCGGCGGCACCGTCGGCCTCGCCGCTCTCGCCAACGAGACCGACCCGTACACGCTCATGGTCACGGGCCTCGTGATGGTGGGTGCAGTCGAGACCAACGCGTCGGAGCGTCGCCTCGAGGACACGACGCCCATCGCGCGACTGACCGAGGAGGCCCTCGTCGTCGTCGTCCCCGCCGACTCGCCGTACGAGACCCTCGAGGACCTCGTCGACGACATCGTCGAGAACGGGCAGGACGTCACGGTGACGGGCGGCTCCGCAGGCGGCGCCGACCACATCCTCGCCGGCCTCCTGCTCGAGGCCGCCGGGCTCGACCCCGCCGAGATCCCCGCGCAGCTGAACTACATCCCGAACTCCGGTGGTGGCGAAGCCGTCACGCTCATCCTCGGCAACAACGTGAGCGCCGGCATCTCCGGGGTCGGTGAGTTCGTCGAGCACATCGAGGCGGGCACGATGCGCGCGCTCGCGGTCTCCTCGGAGGAGCCGGTCGACAACCTGCCGGACGCCCCGACGATCAGCGACGAGGGCTACGACGTCGTCCTGACGAACTGGCGCGGGCTTCTCGCCCCCGGCGGCATCACCGAGGAGGAGCGCGCGGCGCTCGTCACGATCGCCGAGGAGCTCCACTCCTCCGACGCCTGGACCGAGACGCGCGAGACCCGCGGCTGGGCCGACGCCTTCCTCGTCGGCGACGAGTTCGCCGACTTCGTCGACGCGAACATCGCCGAGGTCGGGCAGACGCTGCGCACGATCGGTCTCCTGGCCGGCTGATGAGCTCCTCATCGACTCACGGAGGGGTCGGGCCCGCGCGGCCCGGCCCCTCCGGGGCGGATGCTCCCGACGTCGCCCCCGACGCCGCACCCTGGCGGGGACGGGTCGGCGAGCTCGTCTTCGCCAGCCTCGCACTCGCGCTCGGCGTCTTCGCGCTCGTGGGCGCCTCGAGCATCCGCGTCCCCGAATCGGCGAACGCCGTCGGGCCCACCGCGTTCCCGTACCTGGTCGGGGGCATCCTGATCGTCTCCTCCGTCGGCGTCCTCGTCGAGGTCCTCCGCGGCCGTTCGAGTTCGCAGGAGGAAGGGGAGGACATCGACTCCGCCGCCGCGACCGACTGGCTCACGCTCGCGAAGATCGTGATCGCCGTGATCGCGCACATCGCGCTCGTCACCGTGATCGGCTGGGCCTTCGCCGCCGCGCTGCTGTTCGCGATCGTCGCGTGGGCGCTCGGCGCGCGACGCTGGTGGGTCGCCGCTCTCGTCGGTCTCGCGCTCGGTCTCGCGATCCAGCTCGGGTTCGGCCTCGGGCTCGGACTCTCCCTCCCGCTCGGTCCGGTGCTCGGCCCGCTCCTCGGCGCCTAGAAGGGCCACTCATGGACAACCTGCTCGCACTGCTCGAAGGGTTCCAGGTCGCCCTGAACCCGGAGTTCCTGCTCTACGCCTTCCTCGGCGTGCTCATCGGCACGGCCGTCGGGGTGCTGCCCGGCATCGGGCCCGCGATGACCGTCGCCCTCCTCCTGCCCCTCACCTACACGCTCGAGCCGACCGCGGCCCTCATCACCTTCGCGGGCATCTACTACGGAGGCATGTACGGCGGCTCGACCACGAGCATCCTGCTCAATACGCCGGGCGAGTCCGCCTCGATCGTGACGGCGCTCGAGGGCAACAAGATGGCGAAGATCGGTCGCGGCGCCGCCGCGCTCGCGACCGCCGCCCTCGGCTCGTTCGTCGCGGGCACGATCGCGACGATCGGCCTCACCCTGCTCGCCCCCGTGCTCGCCGCCTGGGCCGTGAACCTCGCACCGGCGGATTACGTCGCGCTCATCGTCGTCGCGTTCGTCACCGTCGGGGCGCTTCTCGGCTCCTCCGTCTGGCGGGGGCTCGTGTCGCTCGGCATCGGTCTCTTCATCGGACTCATAGGCACCGAGGTGCTCACGGGACAGGCCCGCTACACGTTCGGCCTCCTGCCCCTCGCCGACGGAATCGATGTCGTGCTCGTCGCGGTCGGGGTCTTCGCCGTGGGCGAGACCCTCTACGTCGCCTCGCGACTGCGTCGAGGCCCCGTCGCGCTCATCCCCGTCACCCGCGGGTGGCGGAGCTGGATGACGCGCGACGACTGGCGCCGCTCGTGGCGCCCGTGGCTGCGCGGGACGGCGATCGGCTTCCCGATCGGCACGATCCCGGCAGGAGGAGCCGACGTGGCGACCTTCCTCTCGTACGCGACCGAGAAGAAGCTCAGCAAGCACAAGAACGAGTTCGGGCGCGGAGCGATCGAGGGCGTCGCCGGCCCCGAGTCGGCGAACAACGCCGCGGCCGCGGGAGTGCTCGTGCCGCTTCTCACGCTCGGCCTTCCGACGACCGCGACCGCCGCGATCATCCTGTCGGCCTTCCAGTCGTACGGGATCCAGCCGGGTCCGCAGCTGTTCCAGAACCAGCCGGCGCTCGTGTGGTCGCTCATCGCGAGCCTCTACATCGGCAACGTGCTGCTCCTGGTGCTCAACCTGCCGCTCGTCGGCATCTGGGTGAAGCTCCTGCAGATCCCGCGCCCCTACCTCTATGCGGGGATCCTCACGTTCGCGGTGCTCGGCGCGTTCGCGGTGAACTTCGCCTTGACCGACATCGTGATCCTGCTGCTCATCGGCGTCCTCGGGTTCTTCCTCCGGCGCTACGGGTACCCGATCGCTCCGCTCGTCGTCGGGCTCATCCTGGGGCCGATGGGGGAGGCGCAGCTGCGACGCTCGCTGCAGCTCAACCAGGGTGATCTCACGTCCCTCTTCACGCGGCCCTTCGCCGCGACCTGCTACATCGCGCTCATCCTGCTCATCGCGATCGGCCTGTGGCTGCGCCGCCGGCAGAGCCGCATGGAGAGAGCCCTCGAGGCGGCGCTCGCCGCGGACACCTCCGTCTCCGCGGCGGTGAACCGGATGTGGGAGCCGGGCGACCGTCCGACCGACATCACGACGTCGCAGCTCGTCATCCCTCCGGAGCCGGAGGAGACACCGCGCCGCGGTGGCTGGCGACGGCGAGGCAAGGACGGCGAGCAGGGCTGACGCCGGCGGCGGGTCCGTGCTCGATCGTCGTCAGCGCACGACGGTCGGCAGCACGGACTCGCCGCGGCCGAGGCGGAACGCCTCGAGCGGCAGCTCGGCGACCGCGGCCGCGTTCTTCTCCGCCTTGCGCCCGGCCAGCATGACGGCCGCGCCGGCCCTGGCCAGCCCACGCGCGAGGCCAAGCCCGATGCCGCCATTGCCGCCGGTGACG
>JBKHYA010000107.1:0-4564 GCA_046565745.1 Actinomycetes bacterium | reverse complement strand
CACCGACATGGTCGTCGAGCTGATCCAGCCCATCGCCATGGAGGAGGGCCTCGGCTTCGCCATCCGCGAGGGTGGCCGCACCGTCGGCGCCGGCACGGTCACGAAGATCATCAAGTAGTTCTTCGCAGCACCACGAGCGGGGGTCGGGCGCAAGCCCGGCCCCCGCTTCGTCGTTCCCGGAGCGCGTCGTCCGCGCCTGCTCCCATTGCGGCACCGCGGGGCGCTACAGTCGCGGCAGAGCGTCCGCGATGACACGGATGCCCGGCGAAGGGCGGCACGAATGGGCAAGCGGATCCTCACCGAGGTCGGGTCGATCCTCGGCATCACGATCGTCCTCGCCCTCGTCGGGCTCTCCCTCGTCACGACGGGAGACGCCGCGGCACCGGGCGATATCGTCCCGAACGCCGCCCGGTTCCTCTTCGGCGCCACGGGCATCGCCCTCGGGCTCTGGACGCTCCTGCTCATCGCCGGGTCCCTCGCATTGCGGCACCGCCCGGTCGGCGTCCGCATCGGCGTGCACCTGCTGAGCGCGGTCATCGCGGTGGGCGTCAACACGGGCCTGCTCGCGCTCGTCGCCGGGCCGGCCGACAGCGGCTGGTCGGGCCTCATCATCGCGATCGCGCTCGGAGCGGGCGCCGTCCTCCTGGTCGCGGCCATCATCGCGGTACTCGTCACCGAGCTGCTGATCGTTTCCCCCCGTCGCAGGAGCCGGTGACCCACGCGAGTCAGCCCGCCGGGTCGCCCGCGGCACGCATCCCGGTGTCAGTAGCCGATGAACTCCTCCGTGAAGATGTCCCGCTCCGGCACCCCGAGACCCCGGAGGTCGGCGACAGCGCTACCCACTCGAGTGGGAGGGCCGGAGAGGTACCAGATCGCGTGCGGGTGCTCGTCACGAGCCCGCTCCAGGTCGGCGAGAGCCAGTGAGGAGGATCGAGCGAGAAGCCGGATCGCGGGGTTCTCCGCAGCGCACCGAGTGAGTTCATCCGCATAGGCGACGCGCCTCTCGTGATTCGCGACGTGCAGCACGGCGATGGGGACGTCCAGCGCCTCCTCGGAAGCGAAGCGAATCATGCTCACGTGAGGAGTGATTCCGACGCCGAACGCGACCAGGACGCGGGGCCTGTCCGACTTCCTCGTCAGCGTCACGTGGCCGTAAGGTCCCGACAGCCTGACCGTCGAACCGAAGGCGAGGCCGGCGAGGGTCCGCTTGTAGGCGCTCGGAGACCGTCGAAAGGCGACGGCCAGGATGTCTCTGTCGTTGGGCGACGAGGTGATCGAGAAGACGCGCGAACGGCCATGCGGGTCGCGTCCGTCCAGTGCGAGGACGCCCAGTTGTACGTGCTGCCCCGCGTCGAAATCGAAGCCCGGGGGGCGGCTCACCGAGATCTCGATCACATCCGGAGCGATCACTCTCCGATCCACGATGCGGGTCAGCCATGAACGTCGCCGAGCGACGTGCCCTCTCACCGATGATCCCTGCGTCTCCATGGCCTGCGGCCGGTCATCGCCCCGCATCCTACGGCCCGGCCGGCGTCACGACGGCGTCGGGGGGGAGCGTGAAGATCGCCGGATCGATGGGGTCATCCACTGCGTGGATGACCACGTTCACCGTGGTGCCGTCAGCGAGAGGGATCTGCTGCTCCCCCGCCCCGAACTGCGCCGCCCACTGCGCCGGTCCAGCGGAGAGATCGGGGAGCCCGAGGGCCTCCGGCTCCACAGGAGACAGCACGGACCAGGCCGGCGCGTCCGGGGATCCGTCATCCGACGTGTAGAGGGCGCGCTCATCGAATCGGTAGATCTGGTCGGACACGACCGTGCCGCCCGCTGTGATGGTCTGACGGAAGAACGGTTCCGTATCCAGGTCGACCAGCCACAGATCGATCGTTCGCTGCTCCTCGAGGATCGTCATCGCGAACGTCTGCGCGTAGGGAGCGGGGGTCTCGCTCTGCTGTGCCGCGGACGCTGTGCTGGTCACCTGCTGCTCGGCCGCGACGACGACGACCGACAGCAGGGCGAGAGGGAGGACGAGGCTCAGTCCGATCAGCGCGAGACCGGTCGCTCGCAGTGCACCTCTCATCGGGGGAGCTCCGCGCCAGGTCGACGCCTGTTCGACCGCATCAGAGCGCTCCGACCTTCTGTCGGCGCCAGACGGCGGCGGTGAATGCGGAGGCCTGAGCGCCGACCGCGGTCAGGAACAACGCCAGGTAGTAGTAGCGGAGCGGATTCGGTTCGTAGATCGTCAGCCTCGTCGGTGATGGCGAATAGTGGATGAAGGCGAAGTAGAGCACGTGCAGCGTGACGAGGTAGAAGGCCGCATAGGCCAGAGTGTGCATCCACTTCCATGAGCCGATCCCGAGAAACGCGACGGCACGATCGAAGGATGTCGCGGCGAGCGCGAGGCCGAGTCCGAGCGCAGCGACGCCGAGGAGGTTGGCGAGGCCGAAGCCGGGCTCTGCTCGCAGGTAGAGTCCCGACTCCGGTGAGAACTGGTACCCAAGAAGGCCGGCGACATCCCACCGGGCCCAGCCGTCCCAGACGAGGTAGCCGTGGAGCGCGCTGACGAGAGCGAACCAGATCCCGGCCTCTCGTCGCCAGGGGACCAGCCCGGAGAGTCGAGGCCACAGGCGGGCGAGCGGTCCGATGATGATGGCCCACCAGAGCAGCCCGATCGCGGACACCCCGAGCGACTTCCAGAGCCTCATGTCGGCGCTCCAGGAGCTGTACAGCGCCCAGGCAGCCCCCGCGAGCGCGAGGGCTATCGCCGCCATCACGAGGTGTCGCAGGGCGACCGTGCCCCCCGATCGTGCTCCTAGCATCATGGCCGATCCTCCTCGTCGCCCTTCCCCATGCAACGAATGCTGTCACGCGTGACATTTGAATCCGCTCAGCGCCCCGTGAGACGGGCCGTCAGGGCGTCGGCGGCCGCGCGCACCGCGCGCGCGAGCGCGGCCTCGGCGAGGGCCTCCACCGCCTCGCCCCGATAGGTCAGGCCGATGCCCGCACTCGGGTAGCCGATGCGGTCGGTCGCCGCGGCGGCGACGGAGGAGTAGTCGGGCGTGATCTCTCCGTGCTCGCCGGCCCAGCCGCGCTCGCGGGTCTCGGCGAGGATCCCGTCGAGCTCGCGCAGGGTCGCCGGCCCGATGCCGTGCCGCGTGATGAGCGCGTCGCGGTGCGGGTAGAGCGCCCGCACCTGCGCGGTGGGCAGCGCCGCGAGCATCGCGCGCCCGGTCGCCGTGAGGTGCGCGGGCAGGCGCACGCCGAGCCGCGCGACCGTCGTCGGCGCGCGCGGGGCGGAGGCCTGGCCGACGTACGAGACGTCGGATCCGCTGAGCACCGCGAGCTGCGCGACCGCCGGCACGGGCGCCTCAGCCACCAGGCGCTCGATGAGCGGGTTCGCGAGCCGCGCGAGCCGACTGGCCTGCAGCACGCTCGACCCGATCTCGGCCACGACCCCGCCGAGCCCGTAGGCGCGCAGCTCGGGGTAGTGGACGACGTAGCCCTCCTCCTGCAGCACGCGGATGAGCTGGTACGTCGACGACCGCGGCAGTCCGAGCTCGCGCGCGATCGTCGAGGCGGGCACGGGCTCGCTGTGGTGGGCCAGGTGCGTGACGATGCGCAGGGCCGCGCGCGCGGCGGGAACATCCGGCATCGTGCGGCCCCCGCCCTCATGAATATCGTCTGAAATCTCAGACACATTATCGCGCCGGGCCGGTGCCGGCGCCCCGCGCGAGCGGTTCACTGGGGCCATGCGCATCACGGTCGGCTCCCGCACCCTCACTCGCGACGACGTCGTCGCCGTCGCCCGCCATGGCGCCGAGGTCGTCATCGACGCGGATGCCCTGGACGCGATGACCGCGACGCGCGCCCTCATCGCGGGGCTGGCCCACGACACCGTGCCCCACTACGGCGTCTCGACCGGGTTCGGCGCCCTCGCGACCACGCACATCCCGCTCGCGAAGCGCGCCGAGCTGCAGCGCTCGCTCGTCCGCTCGCACGCAGCGAGCTCGGGGGCCGAGGTCGAGCGCGAGGTCGTCCGCGCGACGATGCTCCTGCGCCTCGCGACGCTCGCGACCGGCCGCACGGGCGCGCGCCCGGTCGTCGCCGACACCTACGCGGCGATGCTCAACGCGGGGCTGACCCCCGCCGTCGGCGAGTACGGCAGCCTCGGCTGCTCGGGCGACCTCGCGCCGCTCGCGCACTGCGCGCTCGCCGCGATGGGCGAGGGCTCGGTCAGGAACGCCGCGGGAGACCTCGTGCCCGCCGGCGACGCGCTCGCGGCGGCGGGCATCCGCCCGCTGGAGCTCGAGGAGAAGGAGGGCCTCGCCCTCATCAACGGCACCGACGGCATGCTCGGCCAGCTCGTGCTCGCCGCGCACGACCTGCACCGCCTGCTCACCGCGGCCGACGTCGCCGCGGCGATGAGCGTGGAGGCGCTGCTCGGCACCGACGCCGTCTTCGCCGACGACCTGCAGGCGCTGCGGCCGCACCCCGGCCAGGCGGCGTCCGCCGCGAACCTGCGCGCGCTGCTGGCCGGCAGCGGGGTGATGGCCAGCCACCGCGACCC
>JBKHYA010000106.1:0-4634 GCA_046565745.1 Actinomycetes bacterium | reverse complement strand
GACGAGCATCGCGAACGGGGCCCAGGCATCCCGATAGCGCCCGATCGGATAGGGCACCTCGCGCCCGGTCGTCCACTGCCGGCGCGCCCACCACTGCTCGACGCTCTCGGGCACGCTCCCGCTTCCCTTCCGGGCGCCGGCGCGCCCCGTCGGCGACGTTAGCGGCGACCGCCGACACGGACGCACGATGCGGAGGAAGACGAGTGCGGTGGGCCCTGAGGGACTCGAACCCCCGACATCCTCGGTGTAAACGAGGCGCTCTACCAACTGAGCTAAGAGCCCGCGCGGTCAGCCTAGCCGCGGGCCGCGCGCTCGTCAGCCGACGCGTCGAGGGCCGCGAGCATCGCGTGATGCGTCTCGCCGTCGCGCGGCGCCGCATCGGAGCCGGTGACGACGGCGCGCACGATGCCGCCGGCGTCGACGAGCACCGACACCCGGTCGGCCCAGCCGCGCTCGGGGAGGAGGACGTCGTAGGCCTCCGCGACCGCGCCGTGCGGCCAGAAGTCGGAGAGCAGGGTCAGGCCGAGCCCCTCGGCCTCGTCGAACGCGCGGAGGGCGGCCATCGAGTCGACCGACACGGAGAGGACGGCGACGCCGGCGGCCTCCAGGGTCGCGCGCTCGGCCGCGAGCGAGCGCAGCTCGTCCGTGCACGTCGGGGTGAACGCCTGCGGGAAGAACACGAGGAGGACGGCGCGCCCGAGCCGGGCATCCGGCACCGCGATCGTGCGCCCGAACTGGTCGCGCAGGGCGAAGGACGGGGCGGGCGAGCCGACGACGAGGGGCACTCGTGCAGGCTACCGCCGCCTCGGCGAGCACGAGGGCCCGCGGGTCTAGAGTGGGAGGGTTCGCCAGTCCGCGTGACCGTGACCCGGTCCGCGGCGCCGACACACTCCCCCTAATCACCACCAGGAAGAGGTTCAGGGTGACGGTCAACGACCAGGATCCGTACTCGGTGCACACCATGGATGCGGATCCGGAGGAAACCGCCGAATGGAACGAGTCGCTCGACGCCCTCGTGCAGCAGCACGGGCCGCAGCGCGGGCGCGAGATCATGCTCAGCCTGCTGAAGCGCTCGAAGGAGCTGCACCTCGGCGTGCCGATGGTCCCGACCACGGACTACCTCAACACGATCGCCCCCGAGAACGAGCCCGAGTTCCCCGGCGATGAGGAGCTTGAGCGCCGCTACCGCGCCTGGATCCGCTGGAACGCCGCGATCACCGTGCACCGCGCTCAGCGCCCCGGCATCGCGGTGGGCGGCCACATCTCGACCTACGCCTCGAGCGCCGCGCTCTACGAGGTCGGCCACAACCACTTCTTCCGCGGCGCCGACCACCCCAACGGCGGCGACGCGATCTTCTACCAGGGCCACGCCTCCCCCGGCATGTACGCCCGCTCGTTCCTCGAGGGGCGCCTGAGCCCCGAGCAGCTCGACGGGTTCCGTCAGGAGAAGTCGCACTCGACCGGCGGTCTCTCGAGCTACCCGCACCCGCGCCTCATGCCGAACTACTGGCAGTACCCGACCGTGTCGATGGGCCTCGGCCCGATCAACGCGATCTACCAGGCGCAGCTCAACAAGTACGTCACCAACCGCGGCATCGTCGACGGCGACGACTCGCAGGTGTGGGCCTTCCTCGGCGACGGCGAGATGGACGAGGTCGAGAGCCGCGGCGCGCTGCAGCTCGCGGCGAACGATGGCCTCGACAACCTCAACTTCGTCATCAACTGCAACCTCCAGCGCCTCGACGGCCCGGTGCGCGGCAACGGGAAGATCATCCAGGAGCTCGAGAGCTTCTTCCGCGGCGCCGGATGGAACGTCATCAAGGTCATCTGGGGTCGCGAGTGGGATGCCCTGCTCGACCAGGACCACGAGGGCGCCCTGCGCGACCTCATGAACGTGACCCCCGACGGCGACTACCAGACCTACAAGGCCGAGTCGGGCGCGTTCATCCGCGAGCACTTCTTCGGCCGCGACCCGCGCACCGCCGCGATGGTCGCCGACTACACCGACGACCAGATCTGGAAGCTCAAGCGCGGAGGCCACGACTACCGCAAGGTCTACGCCGCTTTCAAGGCCGCGCAGGAGCACAAAGGCCAGCCGACGGTCATCCTCGCCAAGACGGTCAAGGGCTACGGCCTCGGCCCGAGCTTCGAGGGCCGCAACGCGACCCACCAGATGAAGAAGCTCACGCTCGACAACCTCAAGCAGTTCCGCGACGAGATGCGCATCCCGATCACGGACGCGCAGCTCGAGGCCGACCCCTACCGCCCGCCGTACTACCACCCGGGGAACGACGACCCGGCGATCCAGTACATGCACGAGCGCCGCCGCGAGCTCGGCGGCTACCTGCCGGAGCGCCGCTCGAAGCACGTCGATATTGCGCTTCCAGGTGCGTCAGCGTATGAGGTGGCGCGCAAGGGCTCGGGCAAGCAGGAGGTCGCGACGACGATGGCGTTCGCGCGCCTTCTGAAGGACCTCCTCCGCGACAAGGAGTTCGGCCACCGCATCGTCCCGATCATCCCGGATGAGGCGCGCACCTTCGGCATGGACGCCTACTTCCCGACGTCCAAGATCTACAACCCGAACGGTCAGCACTACACGAGCGTCGACCGGGAGCTGCTGCTCGCCTACAAGGAGAGCCCGCAGGGCCAGATCATCCACACGGGCATCAACGAGGCTGGCGCGTTCGCCGCCTTCACCGCCGTGGGCACGAGCTACGCGTCGCACGGGCAGCCGCTCATCCCCGTCTACGTCTTCTACTCGATGTTCGGGTTCCAGCGCACGGGCGACGCGATGTGGGCGGCGGGCGACCAGATGGCGCGCGGCTTCATCATCGGCGCGACCGCGGGCCGCACGACGCTCACGGGCGAGGGCCTGCAGCACGCCGACGGCCACTCGCCTCTGCTCGCGAGCACGAACCCTGCCGTCGTCACGTACGACCCCGCGTTCGGCTACGAGATCGGGCACATCGTGCGGGCCGGTCTCGACCGGATGTACGGCGGTGCTCACTCCGACCCGAACGTCATGTACTACCTGACGGTGTACAACGAGCCGCACCTCCAGCCGGCCGAGCCCGAGGGTCTCGACGTCGACGGGCTGCTCAAGGGCATCTACCTGCTCAAGCGGGGCGGCGACGAGGGCCGGAAGGCGCAGATCCTCTCCTCGGGCGTGGCCGTTCCGTGGGCGCTCGAGGCCCAGGAGCTTCTCGCGAAGGACTGGGGCGTCTCGGCCGACGTCTGGAGCGTCACCTCGTGGACGGAGCTCCGTCGCGACGGACTCGCCGCCGATGAGCACAACTTCCTCCACCCCGAGGAGGCGCCGCGCACGGCGTACGTGACCGAGAAGCTCCGCGGGGCCGAGGGCCCGTTCGTCGCGGTCACCGACTTCATGCACGCCGTCCCCGACCAGATCCGGCAGTTCGTGCCCGGCGACTTCGCGACCCTCGGAGCCGACGGCTTCGGGTTCAGCGACACGCGTCCGGCCGCCCGCCGCTTCTTCCACATCGACGGCCCGTCGGTCGTCGTGCGCACGCTGCAGCAGCTCGTCCGCCGTGGCGAGCTCGACCCGTCGGTCGTCGCGAAGGCGATCGAGCAGTACCGCCTGCACGACGTGACGGCCGGCACCACCGGGTCGGCCGGCGGCGAGGCGTAGTCAGCATCAGCACCACCCGGGGCCCCGCGACTCGCGGGGCCCCGACCGGTCCGAGGAAGGGACGAGTCGTGGCGTCGATGACGAAGGCCCAGACCCTGCAGTACCTGCGCAACATCTCGGGCGAGCTCGCGACCGCGACGCTCAAGCGGCTCGACGACACCCTGCCCTGGTACCGCGAGATGCCGCCGAGCCGCCGGTCGGCGGTCGGGCTCGTCGCACAGGCCGGCATCAGCTCGCTCATCAGCTGGTACGAGGACCCGACCTCGCAGCCGTGGATCGCCGCCGACGTCTTCGGCGCGGCCCCCCGCGAACTGCTGCGCTCGGTGAGCCTGCAGCAGACGCTGCAGCTGATCCGCGTGACCGTCGAGGTCGTCGAAGACCGCGTGACGAGCGGTGACCAGAGCCTGCGCGAGGCGATCCTGCTCTACAGCCGCGAGATCGCCTTCGCGGCTGCCGACGTCTACGCGCGCGCCGCTGAGGCGAGAGGGCTGTGGGATGCCCGGCTCGAGGCCCTCGTCGTCGACTCGATCCTCACGGGAGAGGCCGACGAGGAACTGCCCAGCCGCATCGCCGCCCTCGGCTGGCACGGTCACGGCGAGGTCGCGGTCCTCGTCGGCACGACGCCGCCGCAGCTCGACGTGGACCAGGTGCGCCGCACGGCGCGCAAGCTCGGTGTCGACGTCCTCATCGGCGTGCAGGGCAACCGCCTCGTCGTCGTGATCGGTCGCGCGCTGCCCCGCGCCGACGAGCCCTCGCCGCAGCCGGCGACCTTCCCGCAGATCGCGCAGGCGCTCGAGCCGTTCTTCGGCACCGGGCACCTCGTGCTCGGCCCCGAGGTGCCCGACGTCGTCGACGCGGGCAAGAGCGCGAAAGCGGCGCTCGCGGGCTTCGCGGTCGCGCGCTCGTGGCGCAACGCCCCGCGCCCCACACTCGCCGACGACCTCCTGCCCGAGCGCGCGCTCGCGGGCGATCCGATCGCGCGCGC
>JBKHYA010000105.1:0-4651 GCA_046565745.1 Actinomycetes bacterium | reverse complement strand
AGCACGAGCGCGGTCGGCCGGCGGCTCTCACCGGCGGTGGCGTTCTCGACGAGCGGGATCGCGAAGGCCAGGGTCTTGCCCGAGCCGGTCTTGCCGCGGCCGAGCACGTCGCGCCCGCCGAGGGTGTCGGGCAGGGTGTCGACCTGGATGGGGAACGCCTCGGTCTTGCCCTGAGCGGTCAGGACCTCGACGAGGGGGTACGGCACGCCGAGCGCGCTGAAGGTGGTTTCGGTCATGGGGTGGTGCCTTTCGAGCATGCGCGACTCCCGGCATCCGCGACCGAGCGGTCAGGATGCGGTGCGCACGCCGTGACGGCGCGCGCGAGCGGGAATCGAAGTGGCGACGGCGGCAGTGGCCGACATCGTTCGCCGTGAGAAAGTATCGAACCGCGGTGCGCGAGTCAGTGCGCGAGGTGCGGGATGAGTAAGCGTTCTACGACGCAGGCTGACCATCAGTGGCCGTGCCTATGCACCAACCGTAGCAGGTCGGGTTCCTGACCCGCCGCGTGGGCGCTCTGCGACGCCCGACGGGGCCCGCGCGACCGCCCTTCCACAAGTACGGAACGGGTGAACCGGACTCAGGCGATCCGTAGTTCTGGAAGGACGCCGCCGCTGCTAGCGAACCGCCCGCAGCACGAGGTCATGCGCGGTCGCCGTCCGGCCGGCGCGATCGAGCGTGGCCCGCGGGCGGAGCTCGAGGTGCACGGATGCGAATTCGTCGGCATACGCGCTCAGGGCATCCGCATCGAGCATGGTCTCAGCGGGCGGGCGCGGGATGCCCAGGTCGAGGTCGCGCGCATCGTGAAGGACGAGCAGAAGGACCCCGCCGGGCCGCACGGCCGCGGCCAGACCTCGGTAGAGAGAGTCGCGCTGCGCGGGAATCACGTGCAGGTACTGCCCCGATACGAGATCGTGGACAGCCTCTGGAGGCTTCGAGGCGAGATCCCGCTGCTCGAACGACGAGACGTCGGCGAGCCCGAGGCGCTCCGACTCGGCTCGCGCTCGGTCGACCGCCACGGCGGAGAGGTCGTATCCGAGGACCGTCCACCCACGGCGCGCGAGCCACAGGCTGTCGCCGCCCTCGCCGCAGCCCGCATCGATCGCGCGACCGGGGACCAGACGCGCGGCCTCCGCTTCGAGCACGGGGTTCACCCGCCCGCTCCAGAGACGCTCGTTCGCGCCATGGCGCGCGTCCCAGATCTCGGCGAGCTCGTCCGCATCGCGCGCGGCTCCCGTCACTGCAGCACCGCCCGCCCGTCCCCGTAGCGCTCGCCGACCGGGATCTCGACGTCGACCGTGTTGCCGGGCGGCGCGAGAGGGCACGCCCACGCGGGGTCGTACGCGCACGACGGGTTGTAGGCGAAGTTGAAGTCGATCACGAGAGAGCCGGGCTCGCGCCCCGGTCCGAGGTCGGCGCCCTTGACGGTGTCGAGCAGGTAGCGTCCGCCGCCGTAGGTGCCGCCCTCGGCGCGCGACAGCGCGTCCTTCACGGGCACGAACAGCCCGCCCCCGTACGACCGCAGCCGCCACACGTCGAGCGGGCCGACTCCGGGCACCTCGACGAGCCCGATGCGCTCGAACGGCACGACCCCGTCGGTGCCGGTCGGCACGTCGAGCGACGCAGGCGGAGCATCCGCGATCACGCACTCGAACCGCCACGCGCGGTCGTACGGCTTCACGCGCAGCCCGGTGAAGCGCTCGCGATCGGCGGGCAGGAGGGGCGAGGCGGGGTGCTCGAGGAAGAGCCGGTCGCGCTCGCGGCGCCACAGGTCGTGGGCGGCCTCGAGGTCGGTCGCGCGCCGGACCTTCTCATAGAGGCGGAAGACCGCGCGGCGCCAGCTCACCGTGTCGAGCGCGACGTCGGCGGCCGAGAGGGTGCCGGCGCTCACGGGCGGCTCGCGAACTGCGTGCGCCAGCCCGGCGCGACGCGCTTGATCTGCCGCGCGCGGAGCTGCCAGAAGATCCAGAAGCCGACCATCACGACGGGGGTGAGGATGCCCGCGCCGACGTCGAGCCGGTCCCGGAAGAGCGTCCGCCCGCCCGGGGCGACCGAGATCGCCATGCGGTGGTGCCACGAGCGCACGATGCGCATCGGACCGGACACCGGACCGCCCGCGTCGTGCACGATGCGCTCGGTCGAGCCGTCGGAGAGCATCCGCGACTCATCGCTGAGCCTGATGACCTGCACGCCCATCGGCACGACGCCCAGCAGCTTCAGGCGCACGCGGTGCTCGCCGCCCGGCCACCGCTCGGGGAACCCGCCGGGCTCGAGCGACTCGACGGTCGTCCACGGCCCCGACACCGCCCGGAACACGGCCGGCGCGTGCACGGCCTCCCACGCCGCGTCGGGCGGGCAGTCGAGAACGAGATCGAGCGTCACAGGCATGCGCCCAGTCTGCTCCTCGTGGCTACCATCGACCTGTGACCGACCGCGCGAGCACCGAACCCGCCGACCCCGCCGCCCAGGAGCGCTACCAGGTCCGCTTCGACGTCGGGCTCGACGGCGCTCGCCGCATCGGCGGCTCGGCCCACCTGCTGGTCTGGTGCGACGCGATCGCGACCGAGCCGGTGCCCGTGGATGCCCTGCCCCACCGCCTCGAGGTCGTCGACGCCCGTCTCGGTGCGGCCTCCGCGATCGCCCAGCGCCTCCTCGAGCTGCAGGCCGAACGGGGTGACCGCACGATGGTCGCCGTCGTCGCGGCCGGAGCCCCGCTCGAGAGCCCCGACGGCTTCCCCGTCGAGGACGTCCTGCTCGCCGGCGCGATCGTCGACGCGCTCGGCGCGGTCGGCATCGACGCGACGAGCCCCGAGGCGGCCGCCGCGGCCGCCTCCTTCCAGGGTCTTCGCGGCGCCGTCGGCCACATGCTGACCGCCTCCGTCGCCGGTCGAGCGCTCGCCGAGATGCAGGGGGCGGATGCTCTTCCCGCCGCCCGCGCGCGGCTCGAGCAGGCCGAGCTCGTCGTCCTGCGGGAATTCAGCCACTCGGCCTAGCGTTCCTCCCGGTCAGAGATCCACGTCTGGCACCGACCCGGGAGGACCCCCATGAAGGCCCACGTCAACGGCACCGTCATCGCCGAGGCTCCGGAGGAGCAGCTCGTCAAGATCGAGGGCAACTGGTACTTCCCGCCGTCGAGCGTGAAGAGCGAGTTCCTCGAGAAGAGCCCGACGCCGTACACCTGCCCGTGGAAGGGCGAGTGCCAGTACTTCACCGTCGTCGTCGACGGCCAGAAGCTCCAGGACCGCGCGTGGAGCTACCCGACCCCGTACCCCGCGTCGTTCGACCGCGTCGGCACCGACTACTCCAACTACGTCGCCTTCTGGAAAGAGGTGCAGGTCTCCGCGTAGCGGAGCGCCTCACCGCCGCGTCTGATCGCCGGCGTCAGGCCGCGCGCTGATCGACCCAGTCGATGAGGTGGCGCGGGCTGAAGCCGCGCGCGCACTGCCCGCACGACAGGGGCTTCGCAGGCTTCCGGAACCGCACGAACTCGTGCCCGTTCGGGCAGCGGCCGCGCCACCGCGCGCGCTCGTCGGCGATCGGGCCGTCGTGGGTGCGCCCGCCCTCGTAGCCGAGCCCGCGAGCGATCGCCCGCCACGCGGGGCCGTGCCCCGTCCCCGGCCCGGCGAGCGCGTGCGCGACCTCGTGCAGCAGGATCTGGTGGATCTCGTCGTCCTCGAAGCGGGCGGCGAGGTGGCGCGAGACCGTGATCCGGCGGTCGGTGTAGTTGCAGAGGCCCGCGCGCCGGGTCGCGTTGTCGAAGCCGAAGCTCCACGAGGGGTCGAGGTGCAGGCGCAGCAGGGCCTCGGCCCACACGCGCACCCGCTCCAGCTCGCTCATGCCTCCAGGCTACGAGCCGCCGCCGACACCGGACGCCGACCGCCTTCGGCGCGCCGCCTCGCCGGTGATGTTCGTTTAGCGAACACTATTCACCGAGCGCACGACCGTTCCACGGGTGCGGCGTGAACAGTGCTCGGATACAGTCGCGCTGGCGTGAGGAGGTGTCACATGTCGTTGATCCGCCGACTCGGTGGTGACGAGGGCGTTGCCGCGCTCGTCGACCAGCTCTCCGTGCGCGTGAAGACCGACCCGATCATGGCTCCGTACTTCCGCGACGTCGACGAGGAGGCCCTCAACAGCCACCGCTCGATGTTCCTCTCCGCCCTGCTCGGGGGCGCGCAGTCCTACCCCGGCAAGACGCTCGCCGACGCTCATGGCCCGTTCCGACTCGGCGACCGCGAGTTCGACGCCTTCCTGCGCGTCATGCGCGAGACGCTCGAAGCCGCTGACGTCGCCCTCCTCGACCGGCAGTCCATCGTCCGGCGGCTCTCCCGCCTCCGCAACGACGTCGTGAGCCGCGGAGTCTCGGTCGCTCCCGGCGCCCCGATCTTCGGCGGCCCCGAGGCGCGCGACTGACCGACTCCGCAGCGCCGCTCAGTCGCGTCGCGCGAAGAGCCCCGACGTCGGCTCGGGCGAGCGCACGGCCGTCGCATCCGTCGCGACCGGGGCCCCCGCGATCCAGTTGACGAGATCGCGGCCGCTCGTGACCGTCGCCGGATGCGGTCCGCGCGCCATGAGCCGCGGCATCCAGTCGAGCGGGAGCTCGCTCGTCGAGGCGATGAGCACGACGTTGCCGAAGCGGCGCCCCTTGAGGATG
>JBKHYA010000104.1:0-4734 GCA_046565745.1 Actinomycetes bacterium | reverse complement strand
GACGCACTCGTTCGCCGCCCGGGCCACCGACGAGGAGGGCGACACGGACCCGTCCCCGGCGACGCTGACCGCCGAGATCGGCCCTCGCGGCCAGGGCTGACCCCGCGTCCACCGGCCCGGCCGGAGGTCGGCCGACCGGCCCCGACGACGTACCCTGGACCGGTGACGCAGCAGATCCCCGACCTCGCCGACCTGCACGCCCTCGGCGCCGCCCAGCAGCCCACCTGGCCCGACCGGGGCGCGGTGGACGCGACGGTCGCCCGGCTGGGCAAGGTGCCGCCGCTGGTGTTCGCCGGCGAGTGCGACGAGCTGAAGGCCAAGCTCGGCGCCGTGGCCCGCGGCGAGGCGTTCCTGCTGCAGGGCGGCGACTGCGCGGAGACCTTCGAGGGCGTGACCGCCGACAACGTCCGCAACAAGCTGCGGGTGCTGCTGCAGATGGCGGTGGTGCTGACCTACGCCGGCGGAAAGCCGGTGGTGAAGGTGGGCCGCATGGCCGGCCAGTTCGCGAAGCCGCGCTCGAGCGACACCGAGACCCGCGGCGACGTGACGCTGCCCGCCTACCGCGGCGACATCGTCAACGGCTACGACTTCACCCCCGAGTCGCGGGAGGCCGACCCCGCGCGGCTCGTGAAGGGGTACCACACGAGCGCCTCGACGCTCAATCTCATCCGCGCCTTCACGCAGGGTGGCTTCGCCGACCTGCGCATGGTCCACAGCTGGAACAAGGGATTCGCCTCGAACCCCGCCAACCAGCGCTACGAGGGCCTCGCGAGCGAGATCGACCGCGCCATCCGCTTCATGGAGGCCGCGGGCGCCGACTTCGACGAGCTCAAGCGCGTCGAGTTCTACTCGAGCCACGAGGGCCTCCTCATGGACTACGAGCGGCCCATGACGCGCATCGACTCGCGCACCGGCACGCCGTACAACACGAGCGCCCACTTCCTCTGGATCGGCGAGCGCACGCGCGAGCTCGACGGCGCGCACGTCGACTTCTTCCGTCGCATCCGCAACCCCATCGGTGTGAAGCTCGGCCCCTCGACGACGCCCGAGACCATGGAGCGCCTGATCGACGTCCTCGACCCCGATCGCGAGCCGGGTCGTCTCACCTTCATCACGCGCATGGGCGCCGGCAAGATCCGGGATGCCCTGCCGCCGCTGCTCGAGGCGATCACGTCCTTCGACGCCACGCCTCTCTGGGTCACCGACCCGATGCATGGCAACGGCCTCACGACTCCCACCGGCTACAAGACGCGCCGCTTCGACGACGTCGTCGACGAGGTCACGGGCTTCTTCGAGGCGCACCGCGAGGCGGGCACGCACCCCGGCGGCATCCACGTCGAGCTCACGGGCGATGACGTGACCGAGTGCCTCGGCGGCTCGGAGATGATCGACGAGGCGACGCTCGCGACGCGCTACGAGTCGCTGTGCGACCCGCGCCTGAACCACATGCAGTCGCTCGAGCTCGCGTTCCTCGTCGCCGAGGAGCTCAGCAAGGCGCCGCGCGCCTGAAGCGTCCTACTCGAAGAAGAAGGATCTGATCGTGACCACCGAGTCACGAACAGCCTGCTCTCCCGCACCGGGAATCGTTTCATCGACCTGAGCGATCACGCTGCCCCATAAGCGTTCATCTTCGATATCCGTCTGGACGTCAACCTGGAAGCCCGCGTCCCTGAGGACTTGCGCTGCCTCATTGATCGTGAGATCGACGACATCTGGCACCTCGACGAGGTCCGGTCCGCGCGAGACGATGAGCGTGAACGCGTCACCCGGGCGGAACGGCTCGTCGGCCGCGGGAACGGCGCGCAGCACGAGGCCCTCCGCGATGTCGTTGTCGAACTCGGAGTCTCCGCCGACGGTGGCGGTGAGTCCGAGCGCCTCGAACGCCGCGCTCGCGGTGCCCGGCTCGACGCCGACGACGTCGGGCAGCGGGCCGAGCGAGACGACGAGGGTGACGGGAGTCCCCTTGAAGGATTCGGCGCCCTCGGCGATTCCCGTCTCGGCGCCGTCCTCGCCGATCGAGACGATGCCGATGGCCGAGCCCTGCGCGACGGCGCCGTCGACCTGGGTGATGGCCTCGTCGGCGACGACGAACCCCGCGTCGCCGAGCAGCGTGCGCGCATCGGCCTCGGGGAGGCCCGCGATCGCGGGGACGGTCGTCGGCTCCGGGCCGAGAGATACCACGAGCGTCACCGTCGAATCGCGCGGGACGACCTCGCCCGCGGGCGGATCGGTGCCGAGCACCGCGCCTGCCGGGATCTCGAGGTCGTGGGCGGTCGCGGGCTCCGCGCCGACGACGAGACCCTGCTCGAGCAGTGCGGCACCGGCCGCCTCGGGCGACTGGCCTCGGACATCCGTGATCGTCACCTGGGCGCCGGGGCCGGCCCCGAACCACCAGCCCGCCCCGCCCGCCGCGAGGGCGAGGAGCAGCACGAGGGCGAACGCGATCCAGCCGCGCTTGCGGCGGCGGCCGGTCGCGCGCGCGAGCTCGCCCGTGGCGGAGTGCCCGATGACGGCGGTCGCTCCCGCCGCGCCGGCGGCACCGGCGGTCGCGAGGGAGCCGATGACCTGCGTCTCGGCGGTGATCGTCGGCGGCACGAGCGGGGTCGTGAAGACCATGGTCTTCTGCGGGCCCGTGGCCGAGAGCGAGGTCTCGAGCGAGCGCGCGGTCTCGACGACCTGCTCGAGGAGGGCGCGGGCATCCGCCGGCCGGTGCTCGGGGTCGCGCGCCGTCGCCCACAGGACGAGCTCATCGAGCTCGGCGGGCACGCTCGGGTTCGTCGCGCTCGGCGCGGGCACCGTGTCGTTGGCGTGCTGGAAGGCGATCTGCATGGGCTGCTCGCCCTTGAAGGGCTGCTCGCCCGTGAGCATCTCGAACATCATGATGCCGACGGCGTAGATGTCGCTGCGGGTGTCGGCGACGCCACGCGTCACGAGCTCGGGGGAGAGGTAGGCGATCGTGCCCAGCAGCGCGGCGCCCGCGGCGGTCGCGGCCGAGGCGGCGCGCGCGAGGCCGAAGTCGCCGATCTTGATGCGGCCGTCGTCGGCGAGCAGCACGTTCTCGGGCTTGAGGTCGCGGTGGACGATGCCCGCCTTGTGCGCGGCGGACAGCCCGGAGAGGATCGCCTCGACGATGTCGAGCGTCTGCTGCGGCGTGAGCGCGCCGTACTCCTGCAGCAGCTCGCGCAGCGTGATGCCGGGCAGGTACTCCATGACGAGGTAGGCCGAGTCGGCGTCCTGCCCCTGGTCGAAGACGTTGACGACGTTGGGGTGCGCGAGCCGCGCGGCGGAACGCGCCTCCTGGATGAAGCGCGCCGTGAACTGGCTGTCGTCGGCGAGGTGACCGTGCATGATCTTGACCGCGACGAGGCGCTCGAGCCGCTGGTCGGTGGCGAGGTAGACCGTCGCCATTCCGCCTCGCGCGATGCGCGATCGGACGTGGTAGCGACCGTCGATGAGCCGCCCGATCATGGGGTCGGTCGTCGAGGTGCTCACCCGCCCCAGTCTAGGTCGCGAGGCCCGCCGAGGCCGGGCGCCACACGGCCTAGGTCAGTTCGTAGAGCCAGGCCCAGGCGGAGGTCTCCCACTTGGCGTAGAGGTCGGGGTAGGCCGAGATCTGAACCGCCTGCGCGGCCTGCGTGACGGTCATGGACTGCCAGCCGCGGATATCCAGGAGGCCTCGCGTGTAGCCCTCGTTGCCGACGTAGAAGAGGCGCGACGCGTAGGCCGTGTCCTGCAGCTGCTCGGGGGTGCCCCAGCCCTGGCTCGGCCGCTGCTGGAAGAGGCCGACCGAGTCGCGGTCGCCCCACGAGAGGTTGCGCATCGACGACTCCTGCATGGCGGTCGCGAGCGCGATGACGATGCCGTAGTCGGGCACGCCGAGCGAGCGGCCGACCTGGATGATCGTGGCCGCGTGGGCGCGGCCCTCCGCGTTGAGGGGCTGGATGCTCCCGCTCACGGGCGCGCTGGGCGCGGGTGCCGCCGGGGCCGGCTGCGCCGGGGCGGGAGCGGGCGTTTCGGCGGCGGGCGCGGGGGCCGGAGCCGCCGCGGGAGCGGGGCCGCCGGGGAGGACCGGCCGTTCGGCGATCGGCATGCTCGTCACGGAGGAGACCGTCTCCGTCGCGGGAGCCGAAGCCGGCGCGGGGGCGCTCGAGGTGCCGGGGATGAGCAGCGTCTGGCCCGGGTAGATGATGCTCGACCAGCCGAGGCCGTTGGCGTCGAGGATGGACTTCGTCGAGACGCCGAAGCGCGCGGCGATCGCCGAGACCGTGTCGCCGGTGCGGACCTGGTACGCGCCACCGGGCGAGACGGGGGCCGAGGCGGTGGCGCCCTTCGTCGGAGCGCTCGTGAGCTTGAGCACCTGGCCCGGGAAGATCACCGACTTCCAGCTGAGGCCGTTGAGGGCGAGGACCCCCGCCGTCGAGAGGCCGAAGCGCGCGGCGATCGCGGAGACGGTGTCGCCGGCCTCGACCGTGTAGAGCGCAGGCGCGGCGCTCGTCGTGAGAGCGACGGTGCTCATGGCGCCGGGAGTGATGGCGGCGCCGACGTGGGCGAGCGCGGCGCGGAGCGTCGACGGGCCGGTGGCCTGCTGAGGCTTGGGGCTGAGCGGCTTTCGCGGGGCGGCGTGGGCCGAGTCGACGGGGCCGGTCAGGCCGAGGCCGAGGGTGAGCGCTCCCGTGAGGACGAGCGGCATGGTCGAGAGGGCGGCGCTGCGTGCGCGGGCGGCCCCGCGCGTGA
>JBKHYA010000103.1:0-4886 GCA_046565745.1 Actinomycetes bacterium | reverse complement strand
GGCGCCGCTGCCGCGATCGGCGACCCCGTCGCGGTCGTGACCGTCGCGCCCGGCACCGACACCGCCGGCCTCGCCGGGGCGCTCGGCTCGCTCGGTGCCGCGCGCGGCCTCGTCGCCGAGTCCGTCGAGGTCGGCTCGGTCATCGCGACCCCGCAGGTCTCGGCGCTGGCCGCGGCGATCGAGCGCGAGCAGCCCGGCGTCGTGCTCCTGGCCCACTCGATCGAGAGCCGCGACGTCGCAGGCCGACTCGCCGTCCGGGTCGGCGGGGCTCTCGCGTGGGACGCCGTCGACGTGCGGCTCGACGGCGACCGCGTCGTCGCGAGCCACTCGGTCTTCGGCGGCGCCTACTCGACGACGTCCGCGGTCGAGGGCGGGCTGCCGATCGTCACCGTGCGGCAGGGCGCGATCGACGCGCGCGCCACCGCGGTCGACGCCGCCGCGGTCGAGACGCTCGCCGTCGAGGTCACGGGTGCCGCCGCGACGGTCGAGTCGTCGACCCCCGTGCGCCCCTCCGGCCGCCCCGAGCTGCGCACCGCGAAGGTCGTCGTCGCCGGCGGACGCGGCCTCGGGTCGCCGGAGAAGTTCGCGCTCGTCGAGCAGCTCGCCGACGCCCTCGGAGGCGCGGTCGGCGCCTCGCGCAAGATCGTCGACGCCGGCTGGATCAGCCGCACGCACCAGGTCGGCCAGACCGGCACGACCGTCGCGCCCGACCTCTACATCGCCCTCGGCATCTCCGGCGCCATCCAGCACAAGGCCGGCATGCAGACGGCGAAGACGATCGTCGCGATCAACACGGATGCCTCGGCGCCGATCTTCGAGGTCGCCGACTTCGGCATCGTGGGCGACGTGTTCCAGGTCGTGCCGCAGCTGCTGTCGGCCCTCGAGTCGCGGAGGTAGGCGAGCATGAGCACCACCCAGGGTCGCCAGAAGGCGGCGAGCGGCACGCGCCGCTCGCCGCAGCTGCCGAAGAGGCTGCTCGTGAGCATCCTCATCGCGATCGTCGGCCTCGTTCTGCTCGTCGTCGCCGCCCGCGCGCTGCGCGAGCTGCCCGCTGTGCAGGTGTTCATCGCCCGCTACCCCGGCGAGACCGAGCTGCCCGAGGGCGCCCCGGTCGGGCTGCCCGTCTGGCTCAACGCGACGCACTTCCTGTCGAGCCTGTTCCTGCTGCTCATCATCCGCACCGGGTGGCAGGTGCGCACGGCGAAGCGCCCCGCCGGGCACTGGACGCGGAGCAACTCCGGCCCCTTGCGCACCAAGAACCCGCCGAAGAAGATCACGCTCGAGCTCTGGCTGCACCTCACGCTCGACGCGCTGCTCGTGCTCAACGGCATCGTCTTCCTCGTGCTCGCCTTCGCGACCGGGCACTGGGTGCGCATCGTGCCGACGTCGTGGGAGGTCGTGCCGAACGCCGCCTCCGCGCTGCTGCAGTACCTCTCGCTGAACTGGCCCGTCGAGAACGGCTGGGTCAACTACAACAGCCTCCAGCAGCTGAGCTACTTCGCGATCGTCTTCGTCGTCACACCGCTCGCCATCATCACGGGGCTCCGGATGTCCGGGGCGTGGCCCGCGAACGCGCCTCGCCTCAATCGCGCCTTCCCCATCGAGTGGGCGCGCGCGGTGCACTTCCCGGTCATGCTCGTCTTCCTGGCCTTCATCGTCGTGCACGTCGCCCTCGTCCTCTCGACGGGCGCCCTGCGCAACCTCAACCACATGTACGCCGCGCGCGACGACGACTCGTGGATCGGGTTCGGCGTCTTCGCCGGCTCGATCGTCGTCATGGTCGCCGCGTGGTTCCTCGCGCGACCGGTCTTCCTGCGGCCCGTCGCCTCGCTCACCGGAAAGGTCACCCGATGACCCTGCTCAACGACGCCCCGATGGCGGCGCCCGCCCACGGTCTGAGCGACGAGCAGCAGGCGCTCGTCGAGATGGTGCGGGACTTCGCTCAGCAGGAGCTCGAGCCGCACGCGATCGAATGGGATCGCGAGAAGCACTTCCCCCTCGACGTGCTGCACGCCGCGGGCGAGCTCGGCTTCGGCGGCATCTACGTGCGCGAGGACGTCGGCGGCGCCGAGCTCACGCGCGGCGACGCGGCCCTCATCTTCGAAGAGCTCGCCAAGGGCGACGTCACGATCGCCGCCTACATCTCCATCCACAACATGGTCGCCTGGATGATCGACACCTTCGGCGATGACGACCAGCGCGAGCGCTGGGTGCCGAGGCTCGCGAGCATGGAGCACCTCGGCAGCTACTGCCTCACCGAGCCCGACGCCGGGTCCGACGCCGCCGCGCTCGCCACCCGCGCCGTTCGCGACGGCGACGAGTACGTCCTCACCGGGGTCAAGCAGTTCATCTCCGGCGCCGGCAGCACCGACGTCTACATCGTCATGGCCCGCACGGGCGAGGCGGGGCCCGCGGGGATCACGGCGTTCATCGTGCCCGCCGACGCCCCCGGGCTCTCGTTCGGGCCCAACGAGGTCAAGATGGGCTGGAACGCGCAGCCCACCCGCCCCGTCATCCTCGACGGCGTGCGCGTGCCCGCCGCCGACCGGCTCGGTGCCGAGGGCGAGGGCTTCTCGATGGCGATGAAGGCGCTCAACGGCGGCCGCCTCAACATCGCCGCGTGCTCGCTCGGCGGCGCGCAGTGGGCGCTCGACCGCGCCGTCCGGCACATCCAGTCGCGGCACGCCTTCGGCAAGCCGCTGTCGAGCCAGCAGTCGCTCGTGTTCACGATCGCCGACATGGAGACGGAATTGCAGGCCGCCCGCCTGCTCCTCCGCAGCGCCGCGCAGTCGATCGACAGCGGGCATCCCGACGTCGCCGCGCACTGCGCGATGGCGAAGCGCTTCGCGACCGACGTCGCCTTCACCGCCGCGAACGCCGCCCTGCAGCTGCACGGCGGCTACGGCTACCTCGCCGAGTACGGTATCGAGAAGGTCGTGCGCGACCTCCGCGTGCACCAGATCCTGGAGGGCACGAACGAGATCATGAAGCTCATCATCGGCCGCAGCGTGCTCGAGAAGGTCTCGTGAGCGGCGGCGAGCCCGAACTGCTCGTCGAGGTGCGCGGCTCGCTCGGGCTGCTGACCCTCAATCGACCCCGCGCCCTCAACGCGCTCACGCACGGCATGGTCGTCATGATGCGCGCCGCGCTCGACGAGTGGGCGGCGCGCGACGACGTGCTCGCGGTCGTTGTGGTCGGCGCGGGCGAGCGCGGGCTGTGCGCGGGCGGCGACATCGTGTCGCTGCACGCCGACGCGCGCGCCGGAGGAGGAGCCGCGGCCGCCGCGTTCTGGAGCGACGAGTACCGCCTCAACGCCGCGATCGCCCGCTACCCGAAGCCCTACGTCGCCCTCATGGACGGCATCGTGCTCGGCGGAGGCGTCGGCATCTCGGCCCACGGCTCGCACCGCGTCGTCACCGAGCGCTCGCGCATCGGGATGCCCGAGACCGGCATCGGCTTCCTCCCCGACGTCGGTGGCACGTGGCTGCTGTCGCACGCGCCCGGCGAGCTCGGCACCCACCTCGCCCTCACGGGCACGATGATCGGCGCCGACGACGCGATAGCGGTCGGGCTCGCCGACGTGCGCGTGCCGAGCCGCGCGCTGGGGGAGCTCATCGCGGCGCTCGAGCTGCTCGACCCGGCGGTCGAGACCGACGCCTCCGCCGCGGTCGACGCGACGATCGCCGAGTTCGCCGAGCCGGCGGGCGCGGCCCCGCTGCTCGAGGAGCGCGCGTGGATCGATGCGGCGTACGCCGGCGACGACGCGGGCGTCATCATGGGGCGGATGCGCGCATCCGGTCACGAGGCGGCGATCACCGCCGCCGATGCCCTCGCCGCCCGCTCGCCCAGCGCCATCGCGGTGACGCTCGCCGCGTTGCGCCGCTCCGCGCGCGCGGGGTCGCTCGAGGAGGCGCTCGCGCTCGAGTACCGCGCCGCGCTGCGCGCCCTCGCCGCGCCCGACTTCGCCGAGGGCGTGCGCGCGCAGGTGATCGACAAGGATCGCGCGCCGCGCTGGATCCCCGCGACGCTCGACGAGGTCGACGCCGACCGCGTCGCCCGGTACTTCGCGCCGCTCGGCCACGACGAGCTCGAGCGGTTCAGCACCACCGAATGGGAGGCATCATGACCGAGCGACCGAGAACGACCGTCGCCTTCATCGGGCTCGGCCACATGGGAGGGCCGATGGCCTCGAACCTCGTGCGCGCGGGCGTCGACGTGCGCGGCGTCGACCTGTCGGCCGAGGCCGTCGAGCACGCGCGAGCGCTCGGCGTGCCGATCGTCGAGTCGGGGGTGGCCGCGGTCGCCGAGGCCGACATCGTCATCACGATGCTGCCGGTCGGCCGGCACGTCATCGAGGCGTACACCGGCGGCGACCACGGCGGCGGACTGCTCGCCGCGGCGCGACCCGGCACTCTCTTCATCGAGTGCTCGACGATCGCCGTCGACGACGCGCGCCGCGCCCACGAGCTCGCGCTCGCCGCCGGGCACCGCAACGTCGACGCTCCGGTGTCGGGCGGCGTCATGGGGGCCGAGGCGGCGACGCTCGCCTTCATGGTCGGCGGCGACGACGCCGACGTAGCGGAGGCGCGCCCCCTGCTCGAGCTCATGGGCCGACGCGTCGTGCACTGCGGCGGGCCGGGCCTCGGGCAGGCCGCGAAGGTGTGCAACAACATGATCCTCGGGGTGTCGATGATCGCCGTGAGCGAGGCCTTCGTGCTCGGCGAGAAGCTCGGCCTCTCGCACGAGGCGCTCTTCGAGGTCGCCGCGAACGCGAGCGGCCAGTGCTGGGCGCTCACCACCAACTGCCCCGTGCCGGGCCCGGTTCCCGGCAGCCCGGCGAACAACGAGTACCGGCCGGGCTTCGCCGCGGCCCTCATGGCGAAGGA
>JBKHYA010000102.1:0-5031 GCA_046565745.1 Actinomycetes bacterium | reverse complement strand
GGCTTCCCGTTCCCGCTCTACCGCGAGGCGCTCGCGCAGGCCGCGGCAGACCACACCGACGACACGGGCGTGCATCGCGCCGCCGGGCATCCCGTCGTCGTCGTCGACGGCGATGCGCGCGGCTTCAAGATCACGACGCCGTGGGATCTCCGGCGGGCCGAGCAGCTGCTCGGCTCCGAGCGCCCCGCGCTGCGCACCGGCATCGGCATCGACGTGCACGCCTACGACGAGAGCGCCCCGCTGTGGCTCGGCGGCCTGCACTGGCCCGACGAGCCCGGGCTCGCGGGGCACAGCGACGGCGACGCGATCAGCCACGCGGTGTGCGACGCGCTGCTCTCGGCTGCCGGGCTCGGCGACATCGGGTCGCGATTCGGCGTCGACGACCCGCGCTTCGCCGATGCGCGCGGCGAGGTGTTCCTCACGGCGACGCTCGAGCTCGTGCGCGAGGCCGGCTTCGCCGTCGTCAACGTCGCCGTGCAGATCGTCGCGCGCCGCCCGCGCTTCGCCCCGCGCCGCCACGAGGTCGAGGCGCACCTCTCCCGGCTCGTCGGCGCCCCCGTGAGCGTCGCCGCGACGACGAGCGACGGCCTCGGGTTCACGGGGCGCGGCGAGGGCGTCACCGCGGTCGCGACGTGCCTGCTCGCTGCGACCCCCGCGACCGCCGCGACCGCCGACCCCCGCCGATAGGCTGGCCCGCGTGAGTGTGCGCCTGTACGACAGCCTGCGGCAGGCGGTCGTCGACTTCGAACCGCTCGAGCCCGGCCGGGTCGGCATGTACGTGTGCGGCCCCACCGTGCAGTCGGCGCCCCACATCGGTCACGTGCGCAGCGCCCTCGTCTACGACCTGTGGCGGCGCTGGCTCTCCTACCGCGGCTTCGCCGTGACGTTCATCCGCAACGTCACCGACATCGACGACAAGATCCTCGCCAACGCCTCGGCGGCCGAGCCCTGGTACGCGGTCGCGTACCGCGTCGAGCTCGAGTTCGCGGCCGCGTACCGCGCGATCGGGATCCTGCCGCCGACCTACGAGCCGCGCGCCACGGCATCCATCGAGACCATGCACGCGATCATCGCGACGCTCATCGAGCGCGGGCACGCCTACGCCTCCGACGACGGCTCCGGCGACGTCTACTTCGACGTTCGCAGCTGGCCGGCCTACGGCGAGCTCACCCGGCAGTCGCCCGACGACATGGAGGAGGCTGGCGACGCGCCCGCGCGCGCCAAGCGCGACCCGCGCGACTTCGCCCTGTGGAAGGGCGCGAAGGCCGACGAGCCGACGAGCGCGCACTGGCCGTCGCCGTGGGGCCCGGGCCGACCCGGCTGGCACATCGAGTGCTCGGCGATGGCGCAGCGCTACCTCGGGCACGCCTTCGACATCCACGGCGGCGGGCTCGACCTGCGGTTCCCGCACCACGAGAACGAGCTCGCGCAGTCGCGCGCGGCCGGCGACGGCTTCGCGCGCCACTGGGTGCACAACGGCCTCGTCACCGTCGGCGGCCAGAAGATGTCGAAGTCGCTCGGCAACTCCGTCTTCGCCGCCGATCTGCTCGCCTCGGCGCGGCCCGCGGTCGTGCGCTACTGGCTCGGCTCGGCCCACTACCGCTCCACGATCGACTACACGGAGGGCTCGCTCGCCGAGTCGGAGGCGGCGCTCGAGCGCATCGAGACCTTCCTCGCCCGCGCCGCGAAGCGCGTCGACGGCACGCGGTTCGCCGAGCTGCCGGCTGAGGTGCCCGAGGCCTTCGGCGCGGCCATGGACGACGACCTCTCGACCCCCTCGGCGCTCGCATCGCTGCACGAGACCGTGCGCGCGGGCAACGCCGCGCTCGACGCCGACGACGTCGCGGCGGCAGGCGCGGCGCGGGCCGCGGTGCTCGCCATGATCGCCGTGCTCGGGCTCGATTTCGAGGCGGCGGATGCCCGGAGCGGAGCCGATGCGACGCACCGGGCCCTCGCATCCCTCGTCGATCGCCTCATCGTCGAACGCCGTACCGCGCGCGATGCGCGAGACTGGAGCACTGCCGACCGCATCCGCGACGACCTCGCGGCGGCCGGCATCGTGGTGGAAGACACCTCCACGGGAACCGACTGGAGTATCGATGGCTAAGCCCGCACGCCCCGGAGCGAGCAAGAAGAAGAAGGGCCCCACCGTCGGATCGGGCGGTCAGGGCAGGCAGGCCCTCGAGGGCCGCGGGCCGACCCCGAAGGCGGAGGACCGCACCTGGCACGTCGCCGGCAAGCGCAAGGCCGCGCAGGAACGCCTCGAGGCCGCGCGATCGCGCACCGGCCGCGGTGGCTCGGGCGGCGGCAAACCGACGGGCGGCAAGCCCTCGGGCGCGACGTCGACGAGCGGCGGCCCCCGGTCGGCGAAGAAGTCGGGCGACGCCGAGGTGCTGAGCGGCCGCAACTCGGTGCTCGAGGCGCTGCGGGCGAAGATCCCCGCCTCGACCCTCTACCTCGCGGCGCGCGTCGAGATGGACGACCGCGTGAAGGAGGCCCTCGGCCTCGCGACCAAGCGGGGGATCCCCGTGCTCGAGATAATGCGGCCCGAGCTCGACCGGCTCACCGGGCCCGACTCGGTGCACCAGGGCATCGCGCTCTCGGTGCCGGCGTACCAGTACGCGCATCCGCTCGACCTCGTCGAGGCCGCGGGCAAGCGGGGCCAGGCGCCCCTCATCATCGCGCTCGACGGGGTGACCGACCCGCGCAATCTCGGGGCGATCATCCGCTCGACGGCCGCGTTCGGCGGGCACGGCGTCATCGTGCCCCAGCGCCGCTCGGTCGGCGTGACGGCGGCGGCGTGGAAGACGTCGGCGGGCGCCGCGGCGCGCACGCCCGTCGCGATGGCCCCGAACCTCACGCAGACGCTCAAGCAGCTCAAGAGCGAGGGCCTGTTCATCCTCGGCCTCGATGGCGGCGGCGATGTGTCGCTGCCCGACCTCGAGCTCGCCGACCAGCCGATCGTGATCGTCGTCGGGAGCGAGGGCAAGGGTCTGTCGCGCCTCGTGACCGAGACCTGCGACGCGATCGTGTCGATCCCGATCACGGCGGCGACCGAGTCGCTCAACGCGGGCATCGCCGCGAGCGTCACGCTCTACGAGGTCGCCCGGAGGCGGGCCGAATACTAGGTCGTCCCGGGCCCTTCCGCTCGACTGGCCGGACTTGTACGCGTTTCCGGCGACGCGCGACAGCTCGTCCTCCGCGCCTGCGCGACCAAGGCCATGCGATCAAGTAGTGCCCCGTAACGTGGTGTAGTTCGCGGTGGCCGGTCTCGTCGTAGACGTGGGCGCGGTCACCGTGTAGTCCCTTCGAGGAATCTCCTACAACCCACTCGAAGGGCATCTTCACGATGACCGCACCTCATATTGTCGACCCTGCCGGCCTGCTCAGCGAAGCGCTGACCGATGCGTCGCCGGATCTGATGCGCAGCCTGCTGCAGACCATGATCAACGCGCTGCTGTCCGCTGACGCGGACGCCGTGGTCGGCGGGGAATGGGGCCAGCGCTCCACCGACCGGATCGCGCAACGCAACGGCTACCGGCACCGGGACCTGGATACCCGGGTCGGCACGATCGACGTGGCAATCCCGAAGCTGCGGCAGGGGACGCACTTCCCGGAGTGGCTACTGGAGCGCCGCAAGCGGGCCGAGACCGCGTTGATCACGGTCGTCGCGGACTTGCTACCTCGCCGGCGTGAGCACGCGCCGGATGGACAAGCTGGTGAAGACCCTCGGGATCCACTCGCTGTCTAGGTCGCAGGTGTCCCGGAGCGGCGCCCTCCCGCTGCGCGACCGCGTCGGCGGCCTCGGGGCTGCGGTTCCAGACGGAGAGCGCGAATCCCTTGTCGAGCAGTCGGCCCACCATGGCGGCGCCCATCGCTCCGAGCCCCAAAAAAGCCCAGGGGTGCGCGCTGGCCTGCGAGTGCCTCGGTCATGTCGTCTCCTCCTCGAGCGGCGCCGATTCGTCGTCGCCTGTGTAGTGAAGCTTTACACGCGCTTCCCATCATCGGCGAGCGACGGGAAACCCGGGGAGGACTTCCGGCACGATTCCGGGTCGAATCCAGTACGCTGTGGGCCGTCCGGTTGTTCAGCACGACTGTCGGCAGGCGACCCGGTGAGGTCGTGGGGAGGTGGGACGATGCAGTTCGATGTCGGCTCGGAGCTGCGTCGCGTACGCGAGTCCAAGAAGCTCAGCCTGCGAGCGGTCGCCTCGGCGGTCGGCGTCTCGGCGAGCCTGCTGTCGCAGGTCGAGACGGGCAAGACGCAGCCCTCGGTGAGCACTCTCTACGCCCTCGTCAATCACCTCGGCATCTCTCTCGATCGCATCCTCGGACCGTCGGCCGCGCATAACGCGCCGCTCTCCCTCGGACCAGCAGCCGCGTCCGCGGACCGCGAGTCCGATCGGCGGAGCGACTCGGTCGTCCAGCGTCGCGAGGACAACCCCGTCATCGAGATGGAGAACGGCGTCACGTGGGAGCGTCTGGCGGTCGGCGATTCGGCCGTCGCCGATCCGATCATCGTCACGTACGCACCGCGGGCCAGCTCGTCGGTCGAGGGCAAGATGATGCGGCACGCCGCTCTCGAGTACGGAGTCCTCCTCGAGGGCCGACTCACGCTCAAGGTCGACTTCGACTCGTACGAGCTCGAGCCAGGCGATTCGTTCTGCTTCGACTCCAACCGCCCGCACCTGTACCTCAATGAGTCGGACGCGCCCGCGCGAGGCATCTGGTTCGTCATCGGCCGTCGCGATATGGCCTATCAGTCACTCGCCGACCTCGGCCACAGCGACGAGTCGACCGACCCCCGCTCGCCCGCCTCCGCCGTCGAGGTGCTGCAGGCCATGAAGGCCCTTCGCCCCGAGCGCGGGGTGTCGCGGACCTAGTCGGCCCCGCCGCCCGCGAACACCTCGGGGTGGCTCGCGAGCAGTCGCCGCGTGCGACGGATGTGCCCCTCGATGACGTGCTCGGCGGTGTCGAGGTCGGCGTCGCGCAGCGCCGTGACGAGCATGTGGTGCTCGTCGTGCACGATCCGCT
>JBKHYA010000101.1:0-5198 GCA_046565745.1 Actinomycetes bacterium | reverse complement strand
GCACCTGTGCCGCGACCGCTGCCACTACTGCGTGTTCGTGCAGACCCCGAATCAGCTCGCCGCGCAGGGCGAGCCCCCGTTCATGAGCCCCGACGAGGTGCTCGAGGTGGCGCGCCAGGGCGCGGCGCTCGGCTGCAAGGAGGCGCTCTTCACGCTCGGCGACCGGCCGGAGGACCGCTGGCCCGCCGCGCGCGAGTGGCTCGACGCGCACGGCTACGACTCGACGATCGACTACCTGCGGGCGATGGCGATCCGCGTGCTCGAGGAGACCGGTCTGCTGCCCCACCTCAACCCCGGCGTCATGACGTGGGAGGAGATCCAGCGCCTCAAGCCCGTCGCGCCGAGCATGGGCATGATGCTCGAGACCACCTCGAAGCGCCTGTTCGAGACGCGCGGGCTCGCGCACTTCGGAAGCCCCGACAAGGACCCGGATGTCCGCCTCCGCGTCCTCGAGGACGCCGGCCGCAGCTCGGTGCCGTTCACCTCCGGGCTCCTGCTCGGCATCGGCGAGACCTACGCCGAGCGCGTCGACGGCCTGTTCGCGCTGCGCGCGACCTCGCGCCGCTTCGGGGCGATCCAGGAGGTCATCATCCAGAACTTCCGCGCGAAGCCGCGGACGGCGATGCGCGCCGCCGACGACCTCGACCTGCAGGAGTACATCGCCGCCGTCGCCGTCAGCCGCCTCGTGCTCGGGCCGGGCGCGCGCCTCCAGGCGCCGCCCAACCTCACCGATGCCGAGGAGCTCGGCCTGCTGATCCGCGCCGGCATCGACGACTGGGGCGGCGTGAGCCCGCTCACTCCCGACCACGTCAACCCCGAGCGCCCGTGGCCG
Organism: Actinomycetes bacterium; assembly: GCA_046565745.1. GTDB lineage: Bacteria > Actinomycetota > Actinomycetes > Actinomycetales > Microbacteriaceae > Microcella. The sequence continues at coordinate 4,366 of JBKHYA010000101.1, read as the reverse complement.
CAGATCGACGAGCTCGCGCGCCTCACCGCGCTCTCGGGCTTCACGCTGCGCGAGCGCCTCACCGCCCACACCCACTACGTGCGCGCCGAGGAGCCCTGGCTCGACCCGCGCGTCCTGCCGCACGTGCGCGCGCTCGCCGGGCCCGACGGGCTCGCCGACGAGTCGGTGCTGCCCATCGGTCTGCCGTGGCAGGAGCCCGACCCCGACTGGGCGGGCTCGGGCCGCGTCGACCTGCACACCGAGATCGACACCGAGGGGCGCCGCACGGCGGCTCGCGGCGACGTCGACGCCGTGTACGGCGACTGGGACGAGCTGCGCGAGGCCGTCGGCGACACGACCAGGGTGCGCACGGCATCCCCCGCCCTGTCGGCGGGCGTGCGCGCAGCGCTGCGCCGCGCCGAGACCGACCCGGCCGGCCTCACCGACGCCGAGTACCTCACGCTGCTCGAGGCCGACGGCGACGACCTCGACGCGCTCGCCTCGCTCGCCGACGACGTGCGGCGCGACACCGTCGGCGACCCCATCGGCTACGTCGTCAACCGCAACATCAACTTCACCAACGTCTGCTACACCGGCTGCCGCTTCTGCGCCTTCGCGCAGCGGCGCACCGACGCGGATGCCTACACGCTGTCGATGACGCAGGTCGGCGATCGCGTCGACGAGGCCTGGGCCCTCGGCGCGACCGAGATCTGCATGCAGGGCGGGATCCACCCCGACCTCCCCGGCACCGCGTATTTCGACCTCGCGCGCGAGGTCAAGCGCCGGCAGCCGGAGATCCACCTGCACGCCTTCAGCCCCATGGAGATCGTCAACGGCGCGACCCGGACGGGGCTGTCGTTCGCCGAGTTCCTCACAGCGGCGAAGGAGGCCGGGCTCGACACGATCCCCGGCACGGCCGCCGAGATCCTCGACGACGAGGTGCGCTGGGTGCTCACGAAGGGGAAGCTGCCCGCCGCGACGTGGGTCGAGATCGTGTCGACGGCGCACCGGCTCGGCATCCGCTCGTCGAGCACGATGATGTACGGGCACGTCGACAACCCGACTCACTGGGTCGGGCACCTGCGCACGCTCGCGGCGCTGCAGGACGACACCGGCGGCTTCACCGAGTTCGTGCTGCTGCCCTTCGTGCACGCGAGCTCGCCCGTCTACCTCGCGGGCGTCGCGCGCCCCGGCCCGACCGCGCAGGAGAATCGCGCCGTCCACGCCGTCGCGCGCCTCATGCTGCACGGGCGCATCGACCGCATCCAGACCTCGTGGGTCAAGCTCGGCACCGCCGGCACGCAGCTCATGCTGCAGGGCGGGGCGGACGACGTCGGCGGCACCCTCATGGAGGAGACAATCAGCCGCATGGCGGGCGCCGACAACGGCTCGGAGAAGACCGTCGCCGAGCTCGAGGAGCTCGCCGCGGCGATCGGCCGGCCCGCGCGCCAGCGCACGACGACCTACGGCACCCCGAGCGAGGAGCGCCTCGCGGCCGCACGCGCCCACCGCACCGAGGGCTACGCGGCGACCGGCCGGCGTCTCGCGCTCACGATCGCCGAGGTGCGCGCGGGGGCGTAGCGGTTCTTCCCTCGCCGCGCGGCTGGTCGGGCCGCGGGGCGGCCGGCGGGTGGGCCGCGTCAGGCGTCGAGGAGGGCGCGCGTGCGCGGCCCGAGGGCGAGGGATGCCGCGGCGCGCAGCTGATCGAGCGTGTCGACGTCGCGCCGCAGACCCGACGATGCCGGCAGCGCGAGCTCGACGTACCCCGCCGCACGGTGGCGCGCGGCCGAATCGGGGCCGAACGCCGGCGCATGCGGCACCCCGGCCCGCGCGACGATGAGCGAGGTCCCCGAGCCCTCGGCGTCGGGCACGAACGCGCGATCGTGGCTCGCGGCCGCGGTGAGGGCGTCGTCGAGCTCGACCGGGCGCAGCGCCGGGAGGTCTCCGAGCAGCACGGCCGTCGGCGGGGCGCCCGCGCCCTCCGCGGTCGACGCGCGCAGCGCCTCGAGCCCCGCCATGACGGCCGCGAGCAGCCCCTCCCCCGGGTCGGCGACGACCCTCACGCCGTCGACCGGCTCGGCGAGCGCGCCGACCACGACGATCTCGCCCACCCGCGCGGCGGCCCGCGCCGCCGCGACCGTGTCGAGCGCGAAGGCCGCGGCGAGCGCGGAGCGGCGGGGCTGCTCGACCCCCAGCCGGCTCTTGCCGCGATCGCCGCCCCGCACCGGGATCACCAGACCGACGCGGACGGCGCCGCCGCGGGCATCCCTGCCCGACGGCGGCGCCGGCGACGACATGCGGCCGCCCGGTCGCTAGTGGGCGACGGCGACGAGGCCGAGCTCGGCCGGCGAGGCCAGGAGCTCGTGCCTCGGCGTCACGCGCACGGTGTAGCCGAACGAGCCCGAGCGCGCCAGGCGCACCGTGCCCGCGAAGGTCGCCGGCTGGCCGAGGTCGTGCGACACGAGGTCGAGCCGCTGGCGCTGCACGTCGACGAGGTCGTCGCCATTGCGGGCGCGGCCGTGCACGACCTCGACGAGCACGTCGTCGGGCGTGAGACCGGCGAGCTCGACGTAGGCGCGCACCTCGAGCTCGTCACCGAGCTGCGGCGACTCGACGCCGCCCGACTCGACGTGGGCGACCGAGACGCTCGGCCACTCGGCCTGCACGCGCTGCTTCCAGGCCGAGAGGTGCTTGGCCGGGTAGTGGTCCTGCTGCGAGATGATGCGCTGGGCCTCGGCGGCCGGCATGTAGAGGCGCTCGACGTACTCGCGCACCATGCGGTCGGCCGAGAGCTCCGGCGAGAGCGTCGAGAGCGTGTGGCGGATGCTCTGCACCCAGCGGCGCGGAACGCCCTCCTCGTCGCGGTCGTAGAAGCGCGGCGCGATCTGGTGCTCGATGAGGTCGTACATCGCGTCGGCCTCGAGCTTGTCGCGCTCGGCGCCGTCGCCCGCGGCGTCGGCGGTCGGGATCGCCCAGCCGTTCTCGCCGTCGTAGTACTCGTTCCACCAGCCGTCGAGGATCGACAGGTTGAGCGAGCCGTTGAGGGCCGCCTTCATGCCCGACGTGCCGCACGCCTCGAGCAGGCGCAGCGGGTTGTTGAGCCAGATGTCGGTGCCCGGGTAGAGCAGGCGCGCCATCGCGATGTCGTAGTTCGGCAGGAAGACGATGCGCTCGCGCAGCTCGGGCGCGCTCGCGAACTGCACGAGGCGCTGGATGAGCGCCTTGCCGCCGTCGTCGGCGGGGTGCGACGTGCCGGCGATCACGAGCTGCACGGGGCGCTCGGGGTCGGTCAGCAGCGCGCGCAGGCGGTTCTCGTCGTGGAGCATGAGAGTCAGGCGCTTGTACGTCGGCACGCGACGCGCGAAGCCGATCGTCAGCACGTCGGGGTCGAGCAGCGAGTCCATCCACGAGGGGGCCGCGATGCCCGGGTTCTCCTCCTCCCACGCCGCCTTGACGCGGCAGCGGGCGTCGGCCACGAGCTGCTCGCGCATCGCGCGGCGCACCGACCAGAGGTCGCCGTCGGTGATCGCGGGGCCGGCGAAGTCGGCGGCCGAGGTCTCGAAATGGCCGAGCCTCTCGTGCACGAGCCCGACCATGAGCGGGTCCGTCCAGGTCGGGGCGTGGACGCCGTTGGTGACGGAGGTGATGGGCACGTCGGCCTGGTCGAAGCCCGGCCAGAGCGCGCCGAACATGCCGCGCGAGACCTCGCCGTGCAGCTGCGAGACGCCGTTCGCGCGCTGCGCGAGGCGCAGGCCCATGACGGCCATGTTGAAGACGCCCGAGTCGCCGCCCTCGTGGTCCTCGGCGCCGAGCGCGAGCACGTCGGCGACGTCGACGCCGCGGAGGAGCTCGGTCGAGAAGTAGCGCTCGATGAGGCCGAGGTCGAAGCGGTCGATGCCGGCGGGCACGGGCGTGTGGGTCGTGAAGAGGGTGCCGGCGCGCACGACCTGCAGGGCTTCGTCGAAGCTCAGCCCCTGTGCGATGAGGTCGCTGATGCGCTCGAGGCCGAGGAAGCCCGCGTGGCCCTCGTTGGTGTGGAAGACCTCGGGCGAGGCCGTGCCGCTCACCTCGACGTAGCGCTTGATCGCGCGCACGCCGCCGACGCCGAGCAGGAGCTCCTGCAGGAGGCGGTGCTCGCCGCCGCCGCCGTAGAGGCGATCGGTGACGCCGCGCAGCTCCTCGCCGTTATCCCGGATGTCCGTGTCGAGCAGGAGGAGGACGACGCGGCCCACGGTCATCTGCCACACGCGCGCGTGCAGGGCCTGCCCGCCCGGCAGGGCGAGCGTGACGAGCGCGGCGGCGCCATCGGCGTCGCGGAGCAGCTGCATCGGCAGGCCGTCGGGTCGAGGACGGGGTAGCTCTCCTTCTGCCAGCCGTCGCGGTCGAT
>JBKHYA010000100.1:0-5354 GCA_046565745.1 Actinomycetes bacterium | reverse complement strand
GCCTTTCGGCACTGCGCCTTTCGGCACTGCGCCTTTCGGCACTGCGCCTTTCGGCACTGCGCCTTTCGGCGCCGGAGCTTTCGCCCCTGACGGAACAAGCCCCCTCCGAGGAGAGGGCTCGTCGCCGTGGCGACCCTGACGGGACTTGAACCCGCGACCTCCGCCGTGACAGGGCGGCACGCTAACCAACTGCGCTACAGGGCCATGCGTATTGAATTGTAGTGCTGCGGTCTGGTGACCCCAACGGGATTCGAACCCGTGCTGCCGCCGTGAAAGGGCGGTGTCCTAGGCCACTAAACGATGGGGCCGAAGCGGCGCGAGCCGTACAGCAACCGAGGCACGAGCATACCCGCCGTCCGCGCGAAACACCAAACCGGCCGGGATGCCCGGCGCGAGCCGGTTCGGCGACCGTCCGCTCCGCCTCCCGCGTGCGCGGGCGAGCCCGGGTTACGGTGCCCGGAACCACGGGAGTGCGCAATTCGCACACTCCCCTGTTCGGGTGCCTCGCGCTGGTGAGCATCCGTTGTTAGTGTTAACGATGGTGCCCGTGTGATTGTTGCGACATAACGCGATCGTGCCGGATGGGTAAGATGCAATGCGAGAGCGTGCACGCTGGGGGAGCGGAATGGACCGAAGCATCATGACAAGCGCGAGCGCGCCTCATCGAGCCCGCTGGACGGCTGTCATCGCCGGCATCGCCGCGGCTCTCCTCCTCGTCACGACGGGCATGACGGTGACCGAGCGTCCTGCCTACGCGGCTAGCTACCCGTCGTGGGACGACGTGCTCGACGCCCGCAAGAACGTCTCGGGGGCGAAGGCCAAGGCCGACGAGCTCCGTGCCCTCATTCAGCAGCTGGCCGACGACTCTGCGGCCGCTCAGGCCGAGGCCGAGCGCCTCGGTGCCCTCTTCGAGGAGGCCCAGGTCGCTTTCGACGAGGCAGCCTTCCAGGCCGATGAGCTGCAGCGCAAGTCTGACGACGCGGCAGCCAAGGCGGAGGAGTCGCGCCTGCGCGCTGGCCAGTTCGTCGCCGAGCTCTCGCGCGCCGGCGGCGCCGACCTCTCCGCGTCGCTCTTCACGAACCCCGACCAGGCCGAGAGCCTGCTGTCGCGCCTCGGTTACGCGAGCAAGATCTCCGAGCAGGCCGAGGGCATTTACGACGTCGCCATGCGCGATCAGCAGGCGGCTCAGTCGTTCGCCGACCAGGCCGTCGTCGCGAAGCAGAAGCGCGAGGAGCTCCGCATCGCCGCGGAGGCCGCCTTCCAGGAGGCCCAGGAGGCCGCCGCCGCCGCGGCCGCCGCCGTCGCCGCCGAGGAGGAGAACAAGCGCCGTCTCGAGGTGCAGATCCAGGTGCTCGAGGAGGACCTGCAGATCACCGAGGCCCAGTACCAGGAGGGTGAGCGCATCCGCCGCGAGGAGGAGGCCCGCCGCAAGGCCGCGGAGGAGGCCCGTCTCCGCGAGGAGCGCCGCCGTGCCGCGGAGGCTGCCGAGGCTGCGGCGCGCGCGGCCCAGAATGGCGGCAGCGGCAGCGGCAGCGGCAGCGGCAGCGGCGGCGGCAATGGCGGCGGCGCATCGTCCTCGGCGAGCGGGTGGGCCCTACCGATGTACGGGTGGATCTCCTCGCCCTACGGCTATCGCATCCACCCTATTTACGGGACCTATCGGCTGCACACGGGTACCGATATCGCCGCCGGTTGCGGTCAGCCGATCGCAGCTGCGTCGGGCGGCACGGTGACCTATGCCGGCTGGAACGGCACCTATGGGAACTTCGTCATGATCGATCATGGGAACGGTCTCACGACCGGCTACGCGCACATCGCCAACGGCGGGCTCCGAGTCGGCTATGGACAGAAGGTCTCGGCGGGTCAGACCATTGCTCTTGCAGGCACGACCGGCGCCTCCAACGGCTGTCATCTGCACTTGGAGGTCCGGACGAACGGCACCGCGATCGACCCTGCGCCATTCTTGGCGGCTCGAGGCGTCTTCATCGGCTAGCGCCGAGTCCGACGAGTCGCCCGGGAGGACCGTGCGCGACTGGCCCGTCTAGACCTACGACCTCGTGCCGTACGTCGCCCGCCCCACGGGGTAGGCCGGGGTAGGGGGCGTTCCGCGCGTCGGGGGTCCTCACTAGGCTCCGGGCATGTCGACCGACGCCGCTCTGCTGACTTGGATGCTCGACTCCGACCCGGCGCTGCGCTGGCAGGTCGAGCGCGACCTGGCCGGCGAGCCTCGCGCCATGTGGCAAGCGACGCGAGCGCGCATCGCGACCGAGGGCATGGGCGCTGCGCTCCTCGCGCACCAGGACGACGACGGGCAGTGGGCCGGGGGCGCGTACTTCCCCGCCGACTTCGACGTCGACGGCCCGGAGGCGGCGCGCGACGCCGGTCAGCCGTGGACGGCGACGACGTGGAGCCTCTCGACGCTGCGCGACTGGGGGCTCGACGCCGCGGTGCTCGAGGGCACCGCGGAGAAGCTCGCGGCCAACGCGCGGTGGGAGTACGACGCCCTGCCTTACTGGGGCGGTGAGGTCGACGCGTGCATCAACGGCTGGACCCTCGCCAACGGCGCCTGGCTCGGCCGTGACATGGGGTCGCTCGCCGACTGGTTCGCCGAGCACGAGATGGCCGAGGGCGGCTGGAACTGCGAGTGGGTCGAGGGATCGACGCGCGCCTCGGTGCACTCGACGATCAACGCGCTCACGAGCATCCTCGACTGGGAGATGCGCACGGGCGACACCCGCCTGCGCGACGCGCGCCACCGCGCCGAGGAGTACCTGCTGCGGCGCCGCATCCTGTTCCGCGAGACCACGGGCGAGCCGCTCGGCGACTGGGTGACGCGCATCGCGTACCCGTTCCGCTGGCGGCACACGGCGCTGCGCGCGATCGACTACTTCCGCGCCGCGTCGCTGCACGACGGCACGGCGCCCGACCCGCGACTCGCCGACGCCGTCGCCTCGGTGCGGGCGGCGCGGCAGCCCGACGGCTCGTGGCTGCAGGAGCGCCGCTACCCCGGTCGGGTCTGGTTCGAGATCGACGTCCCTGTCGGCGAGCGGTCGCCCTGGCTCACGTTCTTCGCCACGCGCGCCCTCGCCTGGTGGGACGACGCCGCCGGCCCCTCCGCGTGAGCGACCCGCCCGCGCTCCGGGTGCTCGTCGCGCCCGACGCGTTCAAGGGCAGTCTCACGGCGCGCGACGCGGCCGAAGCGATCGCCGCGGGCCTCGCCGACGCTCTCGGGGCGGGGGCGCGCATCGAGCGCCTCCCGCTCGCCGACGGGGGCGAGGGCACGCTGGATGCCCTGCTCGCCCTCGACGGCGCGACCCAGCACCGCACGCCGACGACCGACGCCCTCGGCCGACCGCGACCCGCGCGCTGGGCCCTGCTGCCCGACCGCACCGCGGTGGTGGAGGCGGCCGAGGCCAACGGCCTCCCGCTCGTCACCGACGTGCCGCTGCGCCCGCTCGAGGCCGACAGCGCCGGGGTCGGGCTCCTGCTGCGCGCCGCGCTCGACGCGGGGGCGACGCGCGTGCTGCTCACGGTCGGCGGCTCGGCGACGACCGACGGCGGGGCTGGGCTCCTGCGCGCGCTCGGGGCGCGGTTCCTCGACGCGCGGGGCGCCGAACTTCCCCCTGGCGGCGGGGCGCTCGTCGACCTCGCGCGCATCGACCTCGACGGGCTGCATCCTGCCGCGCGCGCCGTGCCGTGGCGCGTGGCGTGCGACGTCGACACCCCGCTCACGGGGCCGGCGGGCGCGGCCGCCGTCTTCGGACCGCAGAAGGGGGCGGGCTCCGAGCAGGTCGAGACCCTCGACCGAGGGCTCGCGCGGCTCGCCGCGGCGCTCGACGCTGCGACGGGGGTGCAGGTCGCGGGCCTGCCCGGCGGCGGCGCCGCGGGCGGAATCCCGGCATCCCTGCACGCGGTTCTCGGCGCCGAGCTCGTGCCCGGCGCCCGGCTCGTGGCCGACGCCCTCGGGCTCGAGGAGGCGCTCGCCCGGGCGGACGTCGTCGTGACGGGCGAGGGCGCGCTCGACGTCTCGTCGCTGCGGGGCAAGGTCGTCGGGCACCTCGCCGAGCGGGCGCGGGCCGCGGGCGTGCCGCTCGTCGTCGTGGCCGGGTCGGTGCGGCTGACCGACGCTCAGCGCACGGCGGCCGGCATCGCCGACGCGGTCGCGCTCGATGCGGGAGGCGACCCGCTCGATGAACTCATGGCGCAGGCGGGCGCGCGCATCCGCACCGCCGCGCGGGAGCTCGGCGAGCGACTGCGCTGAGCGCGCGGCGTCGCTGGGCGCGGCCGCGGCGAGGACTGGTGCGGGCTAGTGCGCGCCGGGCACGTAGGCCGCGAGGCCGGCCTGGACGATCTCCTCGGCCTCGGCCGCGTCGCCCCAGCCCTCGGTCTTGACCCACTTGCCGGGCTCGAGGTCCTTGTAGTGCTCGAAGAAGTGCTCGATCTCCTTGCGGGTCTGCTCTGGGACGTCCTCCAGGTCCTGGATGTGGGCCCAGCGCGGGTCCTTCGCCGGAACGCAGATGACCTTCGCGTCGCTGCCGCCGTCATCGGTCATCTTGAAGACGCCGACGGGGCGCACCTGCACGCCGACGCCCGGGAAGACGGGGAACTCGAGCAGCACGAGCGCGTCGACGGGGTCGCCGTCGAGGCCGAGCGTGTTCTCGAAGTAGCCGTAGTCGGTGGGGTAGACGAAGGGTGTGAAGAGCACGCGGTCGAGGAAGACGCGACCGGTCTCGTGGTCGACCTCGTACTTGTTGCGGCTGCCCTTGGGGATCTCGATGACGGCGGCGTAGGCACTCATGAACGCTCCAGACGGGAGGGGAAGATTGACGGCCCCGGCGCGGCCGAAGGCGGCTCTAACCTTAGTGGATGCCCCCTGAGCGGCCCGCAGACGGCCCCCGGCGCCCGCGCCTGACGCCCGCGATCGCCGACGCGCGCCGCGCCGTGCGCGAGCACCTCGCCGACCTGGCGGCGGGCGAGCTGCTGCTCGTCGCCCTCAGCGGGGGGCCCGACTCGCTCGCGCTCGCCGCGGCCGTCGCGTTCGAGGCGCCCCGTGCCGGGCTGCGCGCCGGCGCGGTGATCGTCGATCACGGGCTGCAGCCGGGCTCGGCGGAGGTGGCCGAGCGGGCGGCGGAGTCCGCTCGCGGTCTGGGGCTCGACCCGGTGCTCGTACGCCGCGTCGACGTGGGCGCGACGGGCGGCCCCGAGGCCGCGGCACGGGCCGCCCGGTACGGCGCGCTCGACGCGGCGGCGGCCGAGCTCGGGGCCGCGGCCGTGCTGCTCGGGCACACGATGGATGACCAGGCCGAGACCGTGCTGCTCGGCCTCGCGCGTGGCAGCGGCACCGCGAGCGTCGC
>JBKHYA010000099.1:0-5393 GCA_046565745.1 Actinomycetes bacterium | reverse complement strand
CGGCCGTATCCTCACCGCACACATCCTGTTCGGAGGCCGCAGTGACCGATCCCCACGCCGGCGCCCGCCTCTGGGCCGCGCTCGGCGACGCGGTGGCCCGCGCCGTCGTCGGCGCCGAGGAGCCGTTGCGGCTCATGACCGTGGCCCTGCTGGCCGAGGGCCACGTGCTGCTCGAGAGCGTGCCCGGCCTGGCGAAGACGCTCGCGGCGTCGACGCTCGCCCAGGCCGTGAGCGCCGACTTCTCCCGCATCCAGTGCACGCCCGACCTGCTGCCGAGCGACATCGTCGGCACGCAGATCTACGACCAGCACTCGGGCGACTTCCGCACGCAGCTCGGCCCCGTGCACGCGAACTTCGTGCTCCTCGACGAGATCAACCGCTCGAGCGCGAAGACGCAGTCGGCGATGCTCGAGGCGATGCAGGAGCGGCAGACGTCGATCGGCGGCGAGACGCACGCGCTGCCGGAGCCGTTCCTCGTGCTCGCGACCCAGAACCCCATCGAGCAGGAGGGCACGTACACGCTGCCCGAGGCGCAGCTCGACCGCTTCCTGCTCAAGGAGGTGCTCACCTACCCGACGCCGACGGAGGAGGCCGAGATCGTGCGGCGCGCCGAGACCGGCGTGTTCGAGCGCGGCCACGACGGGCCGGTCGCGTCGCTCGACGACGTGCGGTTCCTGCAGTCGCTCGTGAAGCGCGTCTACGTCGACCAGGCGATCACGAACTACGTCGTGCAGCTCATGTACGTCACGCGGCACGCCGAGGAGTACATCGGGGCGCAGCTCGCGGGCTACATCGAGTACGGCGCGAGCCCCCGCGGCTCGCTGTCGTTCTCGATGGCGTCGCGCGCGCTCGCGCTCGTGCAGGGCCGCGACTGGGTGATCCCGGAGGACGTCAAGGACCTGCGCCACGCCGTGCTGCGCCACCGCCTCATCCTCGGCTACGAGGCCGAGGCCGACGGCGTCGCGAGCGAGCAGATCATCGACGCCGTCTTCGGCGCCGTGCGCACGCCGTAGGAGCGGTCGATGGAGCGACGTCTGCGCAAGGTGAAGACCACCATGTCGATCCACGCGCACCGCCGCACCCTCGAGCTGCTCGACGGCGAGTACGCCTCGATCCACCACGGCCGCAGCCACGACTTCGACGACCTGCGCGAGTACCAGCCGGGCGACGAGGTCAAGGACATCGACTGGAAGGCGACGGCGCGCAGCCACGTGCCGCTCATCAAGCGCTACATCGCGTCGCGCCAGCACACGCTGCTGCTGGTGGTCGACTCCGGCCGCAACATGGCCGCGACCGCCGAGTCGGGGGAGTCGAAGCGCGAGATCGCCATCCTCGTCGCCGGCGTGCTCGGCTACCTCGCGACTCGGCACGGCGACCGCGTCGGGCTGCTCATGGGGGATGCGTCGCGCACCGAGAGCATGCAGGAGGGCGGCTCGGAGGCGCACCTGGAGCGCATGCTGCGCCGCGTCGACGACGCGATCGGCCTCGACGGCCCGCACTCGCACCTCGAGGTCGTGCTCGAGCACGCCGTGCGGCGCATGCGGCGGCGCTCGCTCATCGTCGTCATCGCCGACGACCTCGCGTACACGCACGACCTCGACGTGCACCTCGGCAGGCTGCACGCCCGCCACGAGGTGCTGTGGGTGTCGATCGGCGACGCCGACCTCATGGCGCGCGCCGGCGACCACCGCGACCTCGTCGGCGTCGACTCCGGCGTCGGGCTGCCGCCGTTCCTCCGCCGCGACCGGGGCCTCCGGCGCGCGTTCGACGAGCAGACCGCGCTCCGCCGCGAGCGCCTCGAGGCGGGCCTGCGCTCGCTCGGCATCGCGTCGGTGCGCATCGGCTCCTCGGCGTCGGCGATCGGGAGCCTCTTCCGCCTGCTCGAGAGGCACCGCCGTGCGCGCCGCTGACGCGCAGGCGCTCGCGCTCCTGCCGGCGCCCGACACGTACGGCCCCTTCGGCTACGGGCCGTGGTGGGTGCTCGGCGGCGTGCTGCTGCTGCTCGTGCTCGCCGCCTACGCCTTCGCCTGGCTCTGGACCCGGCCGCGGGGCCTGCTCGAGCCGCCGCCGCCCCCGCCGGTGCCGATCGACGTGCGGAGCGTCAAGGAGAAGTACCTGGGCCTCATCGACGAGGTCGCCGAGGAGCACGCCGACGGCGAGCTCGACCCGCGGGCGCTCGCGCAGCGGCTGAGCCTCGTGCTGCGGTTCTTCGCCCACGAGTCGACGGGCGTGGTGGCCGAGGTCATGACGCTGCGCGACCTGCGCTCGGCCGACCTGCCGACCGTGCAGGGCGCGGTCGAGCAGTACTACCCGTCGTCGTTCCGGCGCGCGGCGAAGCACGACCCGGACGCGGCGATCGCCGCCGCCCGCCAGGTGGTGGCGACGTGGATGTGACGCTGCTGTGGCCGTGGGTGCTGCCGGTCGTGCTCGTGGTCGGCATCGCCCTCGCGGTGGTGGGGCTCGTGCTGCCGCAGCGCCGTCGCGACCGCGGCCTGCCCGTCGCCCACGTCGACCGGATGACGGGCCTCGCGGCCTTCCGCGGCGCGCTCCTGCGCTACCGGCTCTGGATCGCCGGCGCCCTCGTCGCCACGATCGCCGGGCTCGCGGTCGCGGGCACGGTCGCGTCGCGGCCGTCGGGCGTGCACGCGAACCAGGAGGACGACTACAAGCGCGACATCGTGCTGTGCCTCGACGTGTCGGGCTCGATGGTCGACGTCGACGCCGAGATCCTGGGCGTCTACCAGCAGATCGCCGCGGAGCTCGACGGCGAGCGCGTCGGCATGCGCATCTTCGACGCGTCGAGCGTGATGGCGTTCCCGCTCACGAGCGACTACGACTACATCCAGGAGCAGCTGGGCCGCTACGTGCGGGCGCTGAACGGCACGCTCGGGCCCGACGAGCAGTTCAACTACCTCGCGGGCACCGCGAGCGGGCTCGGGGCGTCGCTCGTCGGCGACGGCCTCGCGTCCTGCGTGCTCGACTTCGCCGACCTGGAGGCGAGCGACCGGCCGCGGTCGATCATCCTGGCCACCGACAACGTCGTGAACGGCCAGCAGATCTACTCGCTGCCGCAGGCCGGCCAGCTGGCGGTCGACAACGAGGTGCGCGTCTACGCGATCAACCCGTTCGACTTCGGCGGCGACCAGTACTCGCAGGAGCTGCGCGAGACGGCCGAGGGCACCGGCGGCGCGTACTTCGCGCTCGACTTCGCGCAGACGGTGCCGCAGATCGTCGACCGGGTGAACGCGATCGAGGCCGGCTACATCGAGACGCCGCCGCAGATCCAGGTCGTCGACCGGCCCGGCGCCCTGCCGCTCATCGCGCTCGTGCTCGTCGCCGGCGTCTGCCTGATCGCCTGGAGGGTGCGGCTGTGATCTCGTTCCACCCGACCCTGCCGGTGCTCGTCGCCGTCGTCGGTGTCGCGCTGCTGGCCCTGTGCGCCTGGCAGCTCGTCGCGGCGCGCGGCAGGCGCATGGCGTGGCTGCGCCGCACGCTGCTCGTGGCGCTCGCGGTCGCGATGGCCTTCCGGCCCGCGCTCCCCGGCGGCGAGGTGCCGACCGCGTCGATCCAGGCGCGCGTGTTCGTGATGGTCGACACGTCGCAGTCGGTCGCCGCGGAGGACTGGGGGAGCGAGCCGCGGCTCGTCGGCATGCAGGAGGACGTCGTCGAGATCGCGCGCTCCTTCGCGGGCGCCGACATCTCGGTGATCTCGTTCGACTCGACCGCGTCCCTGCGCGTGCCGCTCACCGACGACGGCTCGGCGGTGATCGAGATGGTGCGGGCGCTGCGGCCCGAGATCGCGCAGCAGTCGCGCGGCACGTCGGTCGCGGCCGCGCGCGACCTGCTGCTCGCCGAGCTCGAGCGCAGCGCGGCCGAGGAGCCCGACTCGCCCGCGATCGTCTTCTACCTCGGCGACGGCGAGCACACCGCCGAGGAGCCGCCGCAGTCGTTCGACGACGTCGCCGGGCTCGTCGACCGCGGCTTCGTGCTCGGCTACGGCACCGAGGAGGGCGGGCGGATGCGCGTGTCGAGCTTCGACCCGACCGACGAGGCGTACCTGCAGGATCCGGCGGGCGGCGACGCGATCAGCCGCATCGACGAGCAGCAGCTGCAGTCGATCGCCGATGAGCTGGGCCTCAGCTACCTCCACAGGCAGCCGGGCCTGCCGCTCGCCGACGCGCTCGGCCCCATGGCCGTGCTCGACGGGGAGGCCGACCTCGACCGCACGGAGGAGGCGCGGCTCGAGGTGGCGTGGGTGCTCGCCGGGCCCATCGCGCTGCTGCTCGCCTGGGAGGGGCTCAGCCTCGCCCGCTCGCTGCGCTCGACGCGCGGCATCCTGCGGGAGGAGGCGCGATGAGGCTCCCGGGGATCCGCCGCCGCGTGCTCACCGACCGGCAGCGCCGCACCCTGCGCTGGTGGCTCATGCTCGGGCTCATCCCCGTGGCGCTCGCCGTGCTCGTGCTGTCGACGAAGCTCATCAGCGTCAACGCGCTCTCGCAGACGGCGATCGACCGCTTCGAGGGCCGCGCCTACGGCCAGGCCGCGGAGGCCGCCCGCGGGCTCGAGCTGTGGAACTGGATCGAGTCGTGGAAGGCGCCGTTCGACCTGGGCGTCTCGCTCGTGATGGGTGGCTCGCTCGAGGAGGGCAGGGCCGAGATCGAGGAGTCGCTGCAGCTGCACGGCGAGCCCGAGACGCCCGTCCAGCTGCACGAGCACTGCATCATCGTCGCGTCGCTCGTCACGGCGATCGAGAAGCAGGGCGATGTCGCCCGGGAGGCCGACGACACCCAGGCGGCGAACGGCTTCTACGGCGAGGCGCTCGCCCTCATCGACGGCCTCCCGGAGGGGTGCCTCGACGAGCCGCGCGAGGGCGAGGCCGACACCCAGGCGCAGTTCGAGGCCGCGCAGCCGCGCATCGAGGAGAAGATCGAGGACGAGTCGTCCGACGAGGGCGACGGCGACGGCGAGGGCGAGGGCGAGGGCGAGCAGGAGCCGCAGACGCCCGAGGAGCAGCTCGAGGAGCAGAACCAGGACGCCCAGACCGAGCAGCAGCAGCAGGACCAGTACGACGAGGGCGGCGAGCAGGAGGGCGGCGGCTCGGACGTCGAGCGGCCCTGGTGAGCCTCGCGCGCCGCCTAGACTCGCAAGGGTGATCCGCCTCTCCGAGCTCTTCTTCACCACGCTGCGCGAGGACCCGGCCGAAGCCGAGGTCGCGAGCCACCGCCTGCTGCTGCGCGCCGGCTACATCCGCCGCGCGGGTGCCGGGCTGTACTCGTGGCTGCCGCTGGGCCTGCGCGTGCTGCGGCGCGTCGAGGCGATCGTGCGTCAGGAAATGGACCGGAGCGGCGCAATCGAGCTCTCGATGCCCACCGTACAGCCGGCCGAGCTGTGGC
>JBKHYA010000098.1:0-5399 GCA_046565745.1 Actinomycetes bacterium | reverse complement strand
GACGAGCACCACGAGGAACGGGGCGCCGGAGACCGCGGCCGCGATGAGCGTCGTGCGGTGGATGCGCGGGTCGAGCAGGGCGCCCTCGACGCCGCCCTTGCGCGGGTTCCGCAGATCGCTCTCGTAGTCGAACACGTCGTTGATCCCGTACATCGCGAGGTTGTACGGGATGAGGAAGAAGATCGTGCCGACCCAGAACGCGAGGTCGAGCCGCCCCGTGGTGATCAGGTAGGCGGCACCGAACGGGAACGCCGTGTTGATCCAGCTCAGGGGCCGCGAGCTCACGAGCAGCTGGCCGAGGGTCCTCACGAGTGCTCATCCTGCCGCGGGCGGCGGCGGGCGAGGAGCTCCCACACCGCGGGCAGCAGGACGAGGGCGGCGACCGTGTACGCGAAGTCCTCGATCGGGGCGAGCCCGATGCGCACGCCGCTGATGAGGCTGTCGTCGTACGCGACGAGCCCCGTGCCGATGATGACGTTGTCGAAGATCGCGGTCATCGTGAGCAGGAGGAGGGCGGCGAGCCCGACCGCGCGCGAGCGCGGCGACCGGCGAACGACGACGGCCGCGATCGCGACGAGGGCGACGACCGCCAGGAAGACGGCGTTCAGGAGGGTGTAGGTCATCCCGCGCCCCCATCGACGATGCGAGCGGATGCCCGGCGCGAGCCTCGCGCGTCGAGCACGTCGCCCGCCGCCGCGTAGGCGTTCATCGTCAGATAGCTCAGCAGGGTGAGGAAGAAGACCTCCTCGATCGGGAGCTCGGGGCCGATGAGGACCCCGGTCATGAACTCCGTCTGCCCGCGGAAGAAGATGCCGAGGGCGATGCCGAAGACGTCCCACACGAGGAAGAACAGCACGCCGAGCGGGAGCACGATGCGGGCCCGACGGGCGTCGCGCCAGAAGAACAGGCGGAACCGCCGGTCGAGGACGACCATTCCCGTGAGCGAGATCGCGAGCGCCGCGAGGTAGCTGAAGCCGATCACGCCGCGGGCGCCGCCGCCGGCCTGCTCGCCTCGAGGGGCTCGGGGAGCGGCCCGGTCGAGGTGTCGCCGCGGAGCCGCTTGATGAGCACCTCGGCGCTGATGAGGCACATCGGCAGGCCGATGCCGGGGATCGTCGAGGCGCCCGCGTAGTAGAGGCCGCGCACCTTCTTCGACACGTTGCCGGTGCGGAAGAACGCGCTCTGCTTGAGCGTGTGCGCGGGGCCGAGCATGCTGCCGCGCCACGCGTTGAGGTCGGCGTGGAAGTCGCCGGGGCCGTACGTGCGGCGCAGGACGATGCGATCGGCGAGGTCGGGGGTCTTCGTCCACTCGGCGATCTGGGCGATGATCCGATCGGCGTAGACCTCGAGCGCGGTGTCGCCGTCGCCGTCGACCTCGCCGCGGCCGAGCGACAGGTCGGCGGGGGCGGGGACGAGCACGAAGAGGTTCTCGTGGCCCTCCGGCGCGACCGACGGGTCGACGCCGCTCGGCTTGCAGATGTAGAGCGAGGCGGGGTCGGGCAGGCGCGAGTTCTCGCCGAAGATCGCCTCGAAATTCTCGCGCCAGTCGGCGGCGAACAGGAGCGTGTGGTGCTCGAGATTCGGCAGCTCGCCCTTCACGCCGAGGTACATGAGCAGGGCGCTCGGGCCGGGGTTGCGGTCGCTCCAGTACTGCTCGGGGTACGACTGGAAGCGCTCGGGCAGCAGCTGGGTCTCGGTGTGGTGCAGGTCGGCGGCGGAGACGACGATGTCGGCGTCGATGACCTCGCCCGACTCGAGCTCGACGCCGCGGGCGGCGCTCGTGCTCTCGTCGACGAGGATCCGGGCGACGGGTGCGCTCGTGCGGATCGTGACGCCGTGCTGCTCGGCGACCGCGTGGATGCGCTCGATGAGCGTCGTGAAGCCGCCCATCGGGTAGAGCACGCCGTCGGCCAGGTCGAGGTGGCTCATGAGGTGGTACATCGACGGGGTGTCGAACGGCGAGGAGCCGAGGAAGACGGCCGGGTAGCCGAGCACCTGGCGCAGGCGCAGGTCGTCGAAGCGGTTCGCGACGTACGAGTCGAGGTTCTGCAGGAGCATCTTCACGAGCTTCGGCGCGCGCTTGAGGACGTCGGTCGTCAGGAGCGGGCCGAACGATTGGAAGCTCGTGTAGAGGAACCGGCGCTTGGCCATCTCGTACGTGTCGTAGGCGGAGTCGAGGTAGCGCTCGAGCTCGGCGCCCGCGCCCTTCTCGATCGACTCGAAGAGAGCGACGTTCTCCTCGCGCGTCGCCGCGACGTCCGTCCACTCGTCGTGGCCCTGCGTGATGACGCGGTAGCCCGGGTCGAGCTGGACGAGCTCGAGCTGCTCCGCGGCGCTCGTGCCGAGGAGCTTGAAGAAGTGGTCGAAGACCTCGGGCATGAGGTACCAGCTCGGGCCCGTGTCGAAGCGGAAGCCGTCGGACTCCCACGAGCCGGCGCGGCCGCCCGTCGCGTCGCGCTTCTCGACGAGGGTGACCTCGTGGCCCTCGCGCGCGAGGAGGGCGGCGCTCGCGAGGCCCGCGATGCCGCCGCCGATGACGACGACGCGGCTCACGCGGTCACCGCCGACGCGCCGGCGGGGGCGGGCTGGGGCAGTCGGCCGGCGAGCACGCTCGCGGCGATGCGGAGCTTGACGGGGTCGGGCACGCGCACGCGAGTGCGCACGAGCTCGTTCGCGGGCGTGCGGCGCAGCCGTGCGGCGAGCTCGGCGAAGAGACCCTGGGCGAGGGCGACGGCCCGCCGGCTGGAAGCCGGGAGGTCGGGGAGGACGGCGGCGGACATCCGCAGATCGTCGTCGATGTCGTCGAGCAAGCGGTGCTTCTCCTCTTCCGTGAACGAGTCAACGCGGACCCCCGGGAAGTAGCTGCGACCGAGCGTCTCGAAGTCGGCGGAGAGGTCGCGGAGGAAGTTGACCTTTTGGAACGCCGCGCCCAGGGCTCGCGCGCCGCGCACCATGCGGTCATTCTGCTCGCCGCTCACCGGGGCTTCCTGCATGAAGGCTCGGAGGCACATGAGCCCCACGACCTCGGCCGAGCCGTAGACGTAGAGGTCGAAGCTCGCCCGGTCGTGCTCGGTGTCGGTGAGGTCCATGCGCATCGAGTGGAAGAACGGCTCGGTGAGCTCGCGGCCGAAGCCGACCTCGCGCGCCGTGCGGGCGAAGGCGTGCACGACGAGGTTGGAGCTGTAGCCGTTGTCCATCGCCTGGTTCGTGTCGGCCTCGAGCTCGTCGAGGTAGCGGCCCGCGGCGGCCTGATCGAGGCCCGCCTCGGCGACGCCGCCGTCGACGATCTCGTCGGCGACGCGCACGAGCGCGTAGATGTTCTCGACGTGCTGACGGATGCCCGGCCCCAGCAGGCGGGAGGCGAGGCCGAACGACGTCGAGTACCGGCGGATCACGACCCCCGCGACCTCGTCGGCGGCGCGGTCGTACAGGCTCAAGCGCTTCATCGCACCCTGTTCAGGACGGTCTCGGCGACGGGGTGGAGCTCGTCGCGCAGGGCGGCGGGGATGTGCGGCTCGGCCAGGCGCGTCAGCGCGCGCTGGGCGTAGCCGCGGGCGAGGCCCTCGGCGAAGGCCTTCGCCCCGCACTGGACGAGCAGGAGGCGCGCCTCGATCGCCTGGGCGTGAGTGAGATCGGGGTCGCCGATGAGCTCGCGCAGGCGCGCCCACTCGGGCGTCGAGCACGCGAAGGCGATCATCACGGTGCGCTTGCCCTCGCGCAGGTCGCCGATCGTGGTCTTGCCCGTCGACTCCTCCTCGCCGAAGATGCCGAGGACGTCATCGACGATCTGGTACGCGATGCCCACCTCCTGGCCGAACTCGCCGAGGGTCGCCACGGTCTCCTCGCCCGCTCCGGCGAGGACGGCGCCCGCCTGCAGGGGCGTCTCGAACGAGTACACGGCGGTCTTGAGGCGCTCCATCGTGAGGATGTCGTCGACGAGCGGCGGCGTCGTCGCCATCGACAGGTCGACGTCGATGAGCTCGCCCGCGGCGCTCGCGAACATCGCCTCGTCGAGGATGTCGAGGAGGCGGTCGCGCATCGCGCCCGTCACGCCGCTCTTGTCGATGAGCCGGTAGGAGTTGAAGAGAGCGAGGTCGCCGGCGATGACGGCGGCGGAGACGCCGCGGTGCTCGGCGATCTCGACGCTCGCGCCGCGGCCGACGGCGTGGTCGCGGTACGAGCCCGAGATGTTCGGGATGCCCCGCCGGACGAAATCGCGATCGATCACATCGTCGTGCACGATGAGCGCGGTGTGCAGCAGCTCGAAGCTCGCGCCGATGTAGGCGGCGGCGTCCATGTCGTCGCCGCCGAGGCCGGCGTAGGCGGCCATGACCATGCGGGGGCGGAAGCGCTTGCCGCCCTGCGTGTTGCGCTCGAGCAGACCCCAGAGGTGCTCGTACGGGGCGCCCAGGGGCGTCGCCCGCTTCTTGGATAGGCTGAAGAAGCGCTCCAGAACAGCGTCGACCAGGGCGCCGCGCTCCGCGGCCACCGCCACCCTGTCGTGTCGATCCACCTCAGCAGACTAGCGGCACCCATGACCGGAATCCCGGAGAGCGTCGTCCTCCTCGCCGAGGACGGCACCCCCGTCGGCACCGCCCTCAAAGCGACCGTCCACACGCACGACACCCCCCTCCACCTGGCCTTCTCGTGCCACGTGTTCGACGGGCACGGCCGCGTGCTCGTCACCCGCCGCGCGCTCGGCAAGGCGACGTGGCCGGGCGTGTGGACGAACAGCTTCTGCGGCCACCCGGGCCCCGAGGAGGACTTCGCCGAGGCCATCGCGCGCCGCGCCGAGCGCGAGCTCGGGCTTCGCGTGCACTCGGTGAGCAGCGCGCTGCCCGACTTCCGCTACCGCGCGGTCGACGCCTCGGGCATCGTCGAGAACGAGATCTGCCCCGTCTTCACGGCGATCGCCGACGGCGATCCGGCACCGGCCGACGATGAGGTCGCCGAGTGGGCGTGGGTCGAGCCGGAGGCTCTGCGCTCGGCCGTGGCCGCGACTCCGTTCGCGTACAGCCCCTGGCTCGGCTGGCAGCTCGCCGCCTGGCAGGGCGACTACGTCGCGCGATAGCGCGCGCCCTCGCGCGGCCCGCGCTGCGGGTCAGGCGTGACCGATCGTGACCGCGTCGTCCTCGTCGATCGGGACAGGGGCATCCGTCTTCACCGCATCGCGATCCCAGGGGAGCGAGACGCGCGCGGTCGTGCCGGACTCGCCGTCCGAGTGGAGCTCGACGCGACCGGCGAGGCGCTTCTCGACGAGCGACCGCACGATCGGCAGGCCGAGGCCGGAGCCATCGACGCCGCTGCCGAGCACGCGGTAGAAGCGCTCGAACACGCGCTCGCGGTCGGCCTCGGGGATGCCCGGACCGGTGTCCTCCACTTCGAGGATGGGCGAGCCG
>JBKHYA010000097.1:0-5469 GCA_046565745.1 Actinomycetes bacterium | reverse complement strand
AGACCGGCGTTCCCATCATCGGCATCCTCGACTCCGGCGGCGCGCGCATCCAGGAGGGCGTCGTCGCGCTCGGCAAGTACGGCGAGATCTTCCGGCGCAACACCGCGGCATCGGGCGTCATCCCGCAGATCTCGATCATCTGCGGGCCTGCGGCGGGCGGCGCGGTGTACTCCCCCGCGCTCACCGACTTCGTGCTCATGGTCGACAAGACGAGCCAGATGTTCGTCACCGGCCCCGACGTCATCAAGACGGTCACGGGCGAGGACGTCGGCATGGAGGAGCTCGGCGGCGCGCTCACCCACAACCGCGTCTCGGGCGTCGCGCACTACCTCGCCGCCGACGAGAGCGACGTCTTCGACTACGCGCGAACCCTGCTGAGCTACCTGCCCGACAACAACCTCGCCGAGCTGCCCGAGTACGCCTCGGAGGCCGAGCTCGAGATCACCGACGACGACCGCCGCCTCAACACGATGGTCCCCGACAGCCCGAACCAGCCGTACGACGTGCTCGACATCATCGACCACGTCGTCGACGCCGCCTCCTTCCTCGAAGTGCAGCCGCTCTTCGCGCCGAACATCGTCATCGGGTTCGCGCGCGTCGACGGCCGCAGCGTCGGCGTCATCGCGAACCAGCCGAAGGCCATGGCCGGCACCCTCAACATCGACGCGGGTGAGAAGGCCGCGCGCTTCGTGCGCTTCTGCGACGCCTTCAACATCCCGATCCTGACGCTCGTCGACGTGCCCGGCTATCTGCCGGGAACCGACCAGGAGTGGACGGGCGTCATCCGCCGCGGCGCGAAGCTGCTCTACGCGTACGCCGAGGCGACCGTGCCGCTCGTGACGGTCATCACGCGGAAGGCCTACGGCGGTGCGTACATCGTCATGGGCTCGAAGCAGCTCGGCGCCGACATCAACCTCGCCTGGCCGACGGCCGAGATCGCTGTCATGGGCGGGCAGGGCGCGGTGAACATCCTCTACCGCAACGAGATCAAGGCGGCCGAGGCGGCGGGCGAGGACGTCGCGGCGGTCCGCACGCGCCTGGCGAACGAGTACACCTACAACGTCGCGAGCCCGTTCCTGGCGGCCGAGCGCGGCGAGATCGACGGCATCATCGAGCCCGCGGCCACGCGCGTCGCGGTCATCAAGGCGCTGCGAGCCCTCAAGGGCAAGCGCGCGAGCCTGCCGCCCAAGAAGCACGGGAACATCCCGCTGTGACGGCCGACGTCGACCCCGCGGGCACGGATGCTCCGCCCACGATTGTCGTTCGCATCGTGTCGGGCGACCCGACCGAGGAGGAGCTCGCCGCGACCCAGGCCGTGATCGCCGCGGTGCTGGCCGAGCAGGCCGCTCTCGGCGCGCCGCGCAAGGTCGCGGCCGTCGACCTGTGGCGCCGGGCGGCGCGGGCTCCGCGGGCCGTCGTGCAGGCCGGGCCGGGCGCCTGGAGCGCGTCACGCGGCCAGCGTGGCTGCTGAGACCCCGTCTCGATTTCGGCCGGGACCATCCGAGTCCTTCCGATGGAAGTGCGGAATCGGTTGTCCGCGCTTCGGATTCCGCAACCGGAAGGGTATCGGGGCCCCTGATCGCTACCCCCGGACGGGGGATGTACCCCGGTTTCGAGCAGAATTCGATCCCACAGCCCCGAGAATTCGCGGTTGCCGCGAATCGGGGTACGAAAAATGTACCCCGGTAGTCCCCCAAAATGACGACTATGCCGACACAGCCATGAGGGGCACTATTACCTGTAAGCGGTGCAGCTCCATCGGAGCGCACCACCCTTCACCGGCTGAATAGGGTAAATCGGTCGGGTGATTGGGGGGCGAGTTAGATCCATATTCGGGTTGTGGATCTAACTCGATACGTTGCGAAGGGCCGGAGATGGGTACTCCGGCCCTTCGATCGTTAACGGGCGGGCGATCGTCAACGAACGGGCGGGCGATCGTCAACGGGCGAGCGATCGCCGACGGCCGGGACGTCGCCGGGCGGGCTCAGTGCGCGACGCGCGCCGGCGCCCGCGGGATCTCGAGCCAGAGGTCGACGGCGTCGTCCTCGTCGTCCTCCTCCTCGGCCGAGCCGAGGTCGCGCGCCGAGCCGTCGCCGACGGGCGTGAGGCCGACGACCGTCACGGCGATGTCGGAGTCGGCGGGGGCCGTGCGGGCGATGATGCGGCGCGCCCCCGTGCTGCGGATGGCGCCGGCGAGCTGGTCGAGGATGCGGTCGCGCGCATCCGGGTCCATCCCGTCGAGCCCTCCCTCGTCGAAGAGGGTGACGGTCGCACCGCGTCGGCGCGCGGCCATGACCTGCGCGCGCACTGCGTCGTTGAGCAGCTCGCGACCGCGGATCTCGTCGCGGATGGCGGCCTCGAGGTAGATGCACTCGCGGCGCTGGTCGTCGCTGAGCTCGCCGCGGGATCGCTCGATGACCCGGAGCATCGGCGCGGCCATCGTGCTCGTCTGCCCGAGGCGGAACTGCCGCTCGTAGAGGTGAGCCTCCTGCGCCGCCTGCCAGTCGGTCGCCTCGCGCTCGGCCTGCGCGAAGCGGTTGGCGTCGAGCGAGGCCTTGGCGAGCGCGCGGCTCAGGATGTGCGAGATCGCCACCCACGCCGCCGAGCCGATGACACCCGTGCTGAGGAGCAGCCCCGGGCCGCCCCACCAGACGGTCTGCACGACGAGGAGCGCGATGCCCACCCAGGCGAAGAGGTGCCGCTTGCGCGTCGACGTGATCGTCAGGAGCGTCCCGATCGCGGCGACGTACCAGGTCGCGTAGCCGAGGCCTCCGTCGCGCGACGGATCGAGCTGCGGAGTGATGAGCAGCGTCATGCTGACGCACACGGCGACGTTGAGCGCGGCCATCCAGACCGGCATGCGCTCGGGCTGCCCGGGCAGCAGGCTGATCGTGGACGCGAGGGCGTAGAGCACCATCGCCGCGAGCACGGCGAGCGGGTTGGTGGGGATGTCGATCGTGTAGAGCCCGAGGACGATGTGGTAGCCGGAGAAGAGCGCCGCCATCGTGACGATGAGCGCGCGGGGCACGCCGATCCTCATCGCGCCTCCTCGAGCTCGGGGCTCGACGCGTCGTCCGCCGCGGGGGCGAACACCGGCCATCGGACCACGACGACCGTGCCGTGGCCCGGCTCGGTCCGGACCTCCGCGGCGCCACCGGCATTGGCGACGCGCTCGATGATCGACCGGCGCACGCCGAGGCGCTCCCCCGGCACCCGCGCGAGGTCGAACCCGCTGCCGGCGTCGCCGACCTCGATCTCGATCGCGCCGCCCTGGACGCCCGAGACCCGCAGCCAGCGGCGCACGTCGGGCCCCCCGGCGTGCTGAATGGAGTTGACCATGGCCTGCACGGCGGCCGAGTAGAGCGCCTCCGCCTGCGCGGCCGGCAGGATACGCGTGTCGAGCGAGCGCACCCGGATGGAGAACGGCACGGACATCTCGCGCGCCGCCCGCACGATGCGGTCGGCGACCTGGCGGAAGCGGACCGTGCTGCCGTCATCGGGCGTCGCGAGCGCGGCCTCCTCGAGGTGGCGCATGGCATTGGCCGCCATCGTCGCGGCGAGGTTCTTCTCCTCCGGCGATTCCGCGCGGGCGGCCGAGAGGAAGGTCGTGAGCACGCTGTCGTGGACGATCGCATCGACGTGCACGCGCTCGACCTCGGTCGCGTGCTGGCGCACGGCGTACGAGTACCGGTCGAGGGCGGTGCCCTGCGCGTCGTCGACGGAGCTCGACGCGGCGCGCGTCATCGTGATGATGACGAGGACGGCACCGCCGAGGATCACGGCGTAGATCGCGTTGAAGAGACCGAGCTCCCACGGCCCGTCGCCGCCCGTCGGCATCGCCCGGATGATGCCGTAGATGAACGGCACGACGAAGAGGTAGATCAGGGCGCCCCGGACGCTCAGGCCGATCGCCGCGCTCGCGGTCGCGACCGTCGTGAGGAGGTACAGCCAGTGGTCGCCCTCCTGTGGCTTCGTCGGATCGGCGAGGAAGAACGGCCAGGTCAGCAGCGCCACCACGTAGACGGTGGCGACGATGCGGTGCGCTCCGACGACGAAGCGCTTGAGCATCGAGCACAGCAGCGAGAACAGGAGCGAGCCGTAGACGGCGCCGACGGCGACGGCCGCCCAGATGGGCTGCGCGAGCCCGTACTGCGGGATGACGAGCAGGAGCGCCTGGATCCCGAAGACCACGCCGAACCACGCGACCGAGCGCGACAGGACGGTGTCGACCCGCTTGCGGCTGATCGGCTGACGCGGCTGCTTCGCCGCGCTCGGAGCCGGCTCAGGCCGAGTCATCGCCGTCGTTGTCGAGGCCGGGGAGAATGCCGTCCTCCACGGCGCGGCGCAGGAGGTCGACCTTGGTCGGCGCCGGGCGCCCGACCTCGACGTACTTCGCGCGGATGCGGTCCAGGTACTCGCGCGCCGTCGAGTAGCCGATGCCCAGCTGCTGGGCGGCGAGCTTGAGCGGCAGGCCCGAGGCGTAGAGGTGGAGGATCTCGCGCTCGCGACGGCCGAGCTGCGCCTTCGCGAAGTCGCGGTCGGCGTCGATCGCGCTCGCCCACTCGAGGTTGTTGAGGACCTCGCCGCGCGCGACGGTCTCAGCCGCGGCGATGACCGTCTTCGTCGCCGATGACTTGGGGATGACGCCCGCGGCACCCGCGGCGAGCGCCTCGCGGACGCTCGCGACGCGATCGGCGATCGAGTGCACGAGCACCGCCGAGCCGGTCGCCTGGACGGCCTTGACGTTCTCGGTCACGCTCGAGCCGTCGCCGAGCGACAGATCGAGCACGACGACGTCGACCTCGCCGGAGCCGAGCCCCTCGACGAACTCGTGGACGGTCGCCGCCGCGAGGACGAACTCGAAGCCCGCGTTGGTGAACGCGGCCTGGAGACCGAGGCGGACGGATTCGTGGTCGTCGACCACGGCGATCCGGACCTTCTTCCCCTGAGGTGCGACCACGACGACGTTCTACTTCCCTGAGCGGCTCGGAGCGCACCGTCGGGCTGCGGTGCTCGCCCCATGCTAGTCGCCCGGGGGCCCCCAGCCCGAGTCGCGCCGCGCCGGTGGAGAGGCGCGGATGCCGCTGTTTACGCGAGAATCAGTCGCGAACGAGGCTCGCGACGGCCTCAACGTGGTGCGTGTGGGGGAAGAGATCGAAGGCCCTGAGGCCCGCGAGCCGGTACCCGTGCTGGGCGGCGAGCGCGACATCCCGCGCGAGGGCCACGGGATCGCACGCGACGTAGACGAGCTGCGCGGGCGCGAGTCGGCCGAGCACCGCCATGACCTCCGTGCCCGCGCCGGAGCGCGGCGGGTCGAGCACGACCGTCGCCGCGCGCAGCCGGGCGCGCTCGGCCGCGCTCGCCGACTGCTCGAGCTCGCGCAGGAAGCGGTCGACGCGCGCCGTGACGGCCGCGGCGCCCACCCACTCGGCGAGGTTCTCGGCCGCGTGCTCGGTCGCCCGCTCGTCC
>JBKHYA010000096.1:0-5540 GCA_046565745.1 Actinomycetes bacterium | reverse complement strand
CGATGGTACTGCGAGGGTGACCTCGTGGGAGAGTAGGACACCGCCGGACTTCTTTGTGAAATGGCCACCCAGCAATGGGTGGCCATTTTGCGTTAACGCAGCGTCACGACGACGCGCATCGAGACAACACCACAGGAGTCACCATGGCCGAGCGCCCCGATCGACCCGAGCGCGACCGCGATCGACCCCGCCGAGACGATCGGCCGTCGACCGGGAGCGGCCGCGGCGGCGCCAGCGGCGCGCCCCGGAGCGGTGCACCCGGCGGTGGCTCTCGAGGTGCTGCCGGATCCGGTGGCACGGGCGGTGGAGCTCGCTCCGCCTCAGGCGCTTCACGCCCCCGCCGGGAAGGCGACGCGCCTCGAGGGGATCGCCCGTGGAAGCGGGACGGCGAGGCGCCCCGTCGCGACCAGCCGTGGAAGCGCGACGGTGAGGCACCGCGCGGTGCTCGCCCGGATCGCAGCGACCGGCCCCGCCGCGACGGCGACGCGCCCCGATCAGATCGTCCCTGGAAGAAGGACGGCGCTCCGAGCGGCGACCGCCCGTGGAAGCGGGATGGCGAGGCGCCGCGCCGCGACCAGCCCTGGAAGCGCGATGGTGAGGCTCCGCGTGGGTCTCGCCCGGACCGCACCGACCGGCCACGCCGTGACGGCGAAGCCCCGCGCGGTGATCGCCCGTGGAAGAAGGACGGCGCACCGAGCGCTGACCGCCCGTGGAAGAAGGACGGCGCCCCGAGCGGCGACCGGCCCTGGAAGCGCGACGGCGAAGCGCCGCGGTACGACCGGGCGCGGCGCGATGACGCGCCGCGCGGTGCGCGGCCCGAGCGGGGCGACCGTCCGGCTCGGAGCGCCGGCGCACGTCAGGAGGGCGTGCGGACGCGCCGAACGGACGAGGTCGAGGCTCCTCGTCATGTCGACCCGAGCATCCCCGAGGACATCACAGGGCGCGAGCTCGACAAGAGCGCGCGCTTCGAGCTCAAGACGCTCAGCAAGGAGAACGCCGACCGCGTCGCGCAGCACCTCGTGATGGCGGCGACGCTCATCGAGGAGGACCCGGCACTCGCGCACGAGCACGCTCTCGCGGCCGGGCGCCGCGCGGGCCGCGTCGCGGTCGTGCGCGAGACGCTCGCGATCACGGCGTACGCGACGGGCGACTTCTCGCTCGCGCTG
Organism: Actinomycetes bacterium; assembly: GCA_046565745.1. Lineage (GTDB taxonomy): Bacteria > Actinomycetota > Actinomycetes > Actinomycetales > Microbacteriaceae > Microcella. The sequence goes on along the minus strand of JBKHYA010000096.1, from coordinate 4,374 downwards.
CGCGAGCTCCGCACGTATCGCCGGCTCTCGGGGTCGAACGAGCAGCTGCCCCTCATGGTCGACTGCGAGCGCGGTCTCGGCCGGCCGGAGAAGGGCCTCGAGCTCGGGCGGTCGGTCGACCGGTCGACGCTGAGCGTGCCGACGCGCGTAGAGCTCGCGATCGCGATGTCGGGCGCGCGCCTCGACCTCGGTCAGAACGAGCTCGCGCTCACCGAGCTGGAGATCCCGCAGCTCGACCCGACGACGGCCTACAGCTACAGCCCGGCGCTGTTCGACTCCTACGCGGTCGTGCTCGCCGAGCTCGGGCGCGACGAGGAGGCCGCGACGTGGGCCTCCCGCGCGGATGTCGCCGCGCAGGCGATCGGCGACGCCGAGGGCGACGTCGACGAGATCATCGAGATCGTCGAGGAGGAGCTCGAGGGCGAGCAGGCCCCCGAGTCGACGGTGGAGCGAGCCGCGGAGCGCGCCGCCGACGCCGGGGAGGACGAGGCCGGCGAGGACGAGGCCGGGGCGGACGAGGAGGGCGCGGATGCTCGGTAGGTTCCGCAAGGCGCTCCCGACGCCGCTGACCGACCGGGATGCGCTGCTGCTCGACCTCGACGGCGTCGTGTACACGGGCCCCGGCGCGATCCCGCACGCGGTCGAGTCGATCAACCGTGCGGCCGAGCAGCTCCGGGTCGGCTACATCACGAACAACGCCTCGCGCACCGACGAGTCGGTCGCCGAGCACTTGCGCGAGCTGGGCCTGCACGTCACGGCGCCGGACGTCGTGACGAGCCCGCAGGCCGCGGTCCGCGTGCTCGCGACCCTCGTCGAGCCCGGGTCGCGCATCCTCGTCGTCGGCGGCGACGGCCTCGTGAGCGAGGTCGAGAGCGCGGGCTTCACGGTCACGCGATCGGCTGAGGACGACCCGGCCGCGGTCATCCAGGGCTTCGCGCCGCACGTCGGGTGGGAGCACCTCGCGGAGGCGAGCTTCGCGCTGCACACGGGCATCCCGTGGGTCGCGACGAATACCGACTGGACGATCCCCGTCGCGCGCGGCATCGCGCCCGGCAACGGCACGCTCGTCTCGGCCGTGCACCTCGCCGTCGGCCGCCTGCCCGTGTTCGCCGGCAAGCCGGAGAAGGCGATCTTCGACGTCGCGGCCGAGCGGTTCGGGGCATCCCGCGCTCTCGTCGTCGGCGACCGCCTCGACACCGACATCCTCGGCGGCAACCGCGCCGGCATGGACACCGCGCTCGTGCTCACGGGCATCGACCGCGCCAAGCAGGTGCTCGCGGCCAATGCGACGATGCGGCCCACGTACATCCTCGACGACCTGCGCGGGCTGTTCGAGCCGTACCCGGAGGTGCGCGAGACGACCGACTCCGACGGCGTGCGCACGATCGAGGTGGGCGAGACGGTCGTGATGATGCGCGAGAACGTCGTGCGCGTCGCCTCGCGCGGTCGCGACGACCTGGACCTGCTGCGCGCGGGCGCCGCGGCGATCCACGGCAGCGGGCTGCAGATCTACGGGATCGACGTCGACCCCGCCCTGCTCGCCCTCGCCGGAGGCTGAGGAGTAGCCTCGACGCATGAGCGACCCCGAGGGAATCAGCAGCAGCGGTGGCGCCCCGGTCAACGACCCGGGCGTCGTGCACGAGGTGCAGGTCGACGAAGCCTTCCTCACGCGCATCTCGCTCATCGACGACCAGCCGCTCGGCGACCGCGCCGCGTCCTTCGGCCAGCTCGCAGACGAGCTGCGGGCGCACCTCGAGGGCACCGACGGCGACGTGCGCCGGCCCGGCGCCTGACCGCGGCGTGATCGACGACTCGATCTCCCGACTCGACGTCGCCCTCGTGGAGCGCGGGCTGGCTCGCAGCCGCGCCACGGCCCGCGCCGCGATCGAAGCGGGGCGCGTCTCCGTCGACGGGCGCGCAGTCGTGAAGGCCGCGCATCCCGTCGCCGCGTCGTCGGTCGTCGCGGTCGAGGGCGAGGACCACTACGTGAGCCGCGCGGCGCACAAGCTCGTCGCCGCGCTCGACGTCAGCGGCATCGATCCGGCGGGGATGCTCTGCCTCGACCTCGGCGCGAGCACGGGCGGGTTCACCCAGGTGCTGCTCGAGCGCGGCGCCCGGCAGGTGATCGCGCTCGATGTCGGGCACGGACAGCTCGCCGCGAGCATCGCGATCGACACCCGTGTCGTGGCCGTCGAGGGCGAGAACGCGCGCTTCCTGACCGCGGCGCGGCTCGCCGAGGCGAGCGGCGTGGCTGAGCGGCCCGACCTCGTCGTGGGCGACCTGAGCTTCATCTCGCTCGCGCACATCCTCCCGGCGATCGTCGAGACGGTCGGCACCGGGGTGCCGATCATCCTGCTCGTGAAGCCGCAGTTCGAGGTGGGCCGGACGGGCATTCGAGAGGGCATCGTGCACGACGCCGCGCTGCGGGAGGACGCGATCATGGGCGTGCTCTGGGCGGCGTTCGATCTCGGGCTGCTCGCGAGCGACGTCCGCTCCTCGCCCATCGTGGGGACGAACGGCAATTCCGAGTATCTGGCGGTCTTCCGGCCGGGCGCGGGGGAGCATCCGACAGAATGGAGGAGCCGCGTCGCCGCGATCGCGCGAGCGGCACCCGCCCCGTAAGGAAGGCTCCCCGTGACCGCTCGCCACATCCTCGTCGTCGCCCATACGGGGCGGCGCGAGACGCTCGACGCGGCCGTCACGGTGTGCGAGCTCCTGCGCGACGCGGGCCTCGTCCCCGTGGTCGATCCCGAGGCGGTCGACGATCTCCGGGGAGCGATGGTCGACGGTGAGCTGCTCGTCCTGGGCGCCGATGCCGCGGCCGGTGAGATCGGCGTCGGCGACATCGAGCTCGCGATCGTGCTCGGCGGTGACGGCACCATCCTGCGCGCGGCCGAGCTCGTGCGCGGCGGCAGCGCGCCGCTGCTCGGCATCAACCTCGGCCACGTCGGCTTCCTCGCCGAGAGCGAGCGCGACGACCTGGGCGCCGCGGTCGGCCGCGCTCTCGACCGCGACTACCTCGTCGAGGAGCGCATGACGCTCTCCGTGCGGGTCAAGCTCGACAACGAGATCATCCACGAGACGTGGGCGCTCAACGAGGCGACCGTCGAGAAGGCGAGCCGCGAGCGCATGCTCGACGTCGTCATCGAGGTCGACGGGCGCCCGCTCTCGAGCTTCGGCTGCGACGGCGTCGTCATGGCGACGCCCACGGGCTCGACCGCCTACGCGTTCTCGGCCGGCGGCCCCATCGTCTGGCCGAGCCTCGACGCCCTCCTGCTCGTGCCGCTCAGCGCGCACGCCCTCTTCGCCCGCCCGCTCGTGGTCGGCCCGAACTCCTCGCTCGCGGTCGAGCTGCTCGACCGCACACCCGGACTCGGCATCCTGTGGTGCGACGGGCGGCGGGCCTTCGACCTGCCCATCGGGGCGCGCGTCGTCGCCCGCCGCTCGTCCACGCCCGTGCGCCTCGCGCGCCTGCACCAGGGGCCGTTCACCGATCGTCTCGTGAACAAGTTCGCGCTGCCGGTCACGGGGTGGCGCGGCCCGATCGACGCGCCCGACGCCGCACCGGCGACCGGGGCCATCCCGATGCCCGGAGCATCGGGCGGCGCGCCGGAGGGAGGCGCCGCGGCGTGATCGACGAGATCAGCATCCGCAGCCTCGGCGTCATCGGCGAGGCCACGCTGCCGCTCGGGCCCGGCTTCACGGCGCTCACGGGCGAGACGGGTGCCGGCAAGACGATGGTCGTCACCGCGCTCGGGCTCCTGCTCGGCTCGCGCGCCGACTCCGGCGCGGTGCGCCTCGGGAGCGACCAGGCGCTCGTCGAGGGCCGCTGGCGCGTCGACCCCGAGGGGGCCGTCGCCGAGCGGGTGCGGGATGCCGGGGGCGACATCGACGGCGACGAACTGATCCTGAGCCGCTCGCTCTCGACCGAGGGCCGCAGCCGCGCGGTCGTCGGCGGTCGCTCCGCCCCCGTCGGGGTGCTCACCGAGATCGGCGAGCAGCTCGTCGTCGTCCACGGTCAGAGCGATCAGCTGCGTCTGCGCTCGACCGCCGCGCAGCGTGACACCCTCGACCGCTTCGCGGGCGCTGAGCTGCAGACCGTGCTCGGCGATTACCGCGAGGTGCACGAGCGCTGGCTCGAGGCGCGCGCCGACCTCGACACGCTCGTCGCCCACCGCGAGGCGCGCGTGCGGGAGGCGGAGGAGCTGCGTCTCGCTCTCGACGAGATCGAGGCGGCGGCGCCGCAGCGCGGTGAGGACGACGAGCTCGCCGCGCGCGCCGATCGGCTCGCGAACGTCGAGGATCTCCGTCTCGCGGCCGCGCAGGCGCACGACCTGCTCTCGAGCGAGTCGCTCGACGACGGCCGCGACGCCG
>JBKHYA010000095.1:0-5543 GCA_046565745.1 Actinomycetes bacterium | reverse complement strand
CCTTCTTGTTCATCCAGGTCATCGGCACGCGGCCGAAGAGGTGCTCGGCGCGCTCGTAGGCGGCCTTCGACTTGGGGCGGGCGGCGGTGAACGCCTCCTGCTCGCGGGCGTACATCTCGGCCAGGCGAGTGCGATCGATCGTGATCATGGGGGTCCTCATTCGTTTCGTCGACGGTGCGAGCGCTGCCGGGCGCGGAGTCTCCACGGGCAGGGGGCACCGGTTCCGCGCGGCGATTCGCATGAGGTGACCGGAAGCGATGAAAGCAACCACCGCTCCTCGACGGGTCGGGCCGCACCCGAGGGGGCGGCCGTTGCGAGCGCGGAACGCTCCCATCATCGCAAGGCGACCCCGTTTCGCGAAAGAGTGCGGGGCGGATGCTCGGCTCGAGCCGCACCGGCTGCGCCGGCCGGGAGGTCGCGGCGCAGGCTCAGGCGCCGCTGCGCGGCCGCAGGTCCGGCGCCCCCGGGATCACCCCGAGCACGGCCACGCGCACCCCGCCGGAGGGTGCGAGGGCGTAGCAGTTCCAGCCCGCGGTCTCGAGGCTGCCGAGCTCGAAAGCGACGCGGGTGGGGATACGGGCATCCAGCTGCGCGTCGACGGCGAAGCGGCACGCGCGCTCCGCGGTGGACTGGGCGAGCGCCCACGTCGCGAGGGCGCCCGGAACGACGAGCGAGAGGAGGGCGACGATGCTGATGATGCGCATGACTCGGGCACGGCGCTCCCACGCGGGGGAGCGACCGTCGCTGCCGTCTCCGTGGTCGGGCCAGTCGGCCTCGCGGAGCTCGCGGGGGTCGTCGTCCATCCCGGCCAGTCTCGCACGCGGGGTCGGGGGTCGGCCGCGGGTGGGCTGCGGGTGGGCTGCTCGGCGGACGTCGGTACGAAATGCAGGATGCGGGCCTCGTCGGTCCGGCGTGTTGCCGCGACGCGCCGCTGGGTGGCCCGGCTCATCCTGCATTTGGTACGCGACGGGTGAGCCGGGCTCCGCGCGGTGACGCCGTGGGCGTGCGCGTCACGCACGCCCGATAGCCTGCGCGCGTGACCTTCGACGCCGACGAGCCGCCGACGCCCGCCGACCCGCCGCCGCCCGCGGGCCGCCCCGCCCTCGCGCGCAGCGTCGGGCTCGGCGGCGCGATCGGCATCGGGCTCGCGTCGATGATCGGGGCGGGAGCGTTCTTCGTGTGGGCGCCGGCGGCGGCCGCGGCGGGCGAGCTCGTCCTGCTCGCGCTGCTCATCGCGGCCGTCGTCGCGACGCTCAACGCCTTCAGCTCGGCGCAGCTCGCCATGGCGCACCCCACCTCGGGCGGCGCGTACGCCTTCGGCCGCCGCTACGCCGGCCCGTGGATCGGCTTCAGCGCCGGGTGGCTCTTCGTCGTCGGCAAGACCGCCTCCGCCGCAGCGATCGCCTCGGTCGCCGCCGCCTACCTCGGCACGGCGATCGGGCTCGACGGCCTCCAGACCCGCCTGCTCGCGGCGGTGCTCATCGCGGTCTTCGCCGCGCTCAACATGTCCGGGGTCCGCACGACCGCGCGCGTCGCGATCACGATCGTGAGCATTGTGCTCGCGGGCCTCGCGGCGTGGCTCGTCGCCGTCGCCGTCGCGGGCCCGCCGACGATCGGCTGGGTCGAGAACCTGGGCGGGCTCCCGGGGCAGGGCGCCGGCGAGGGCGCGGTGAGCGTCGCGATTGTCCCCGCGGATGCCGCTCTCGAGCTCGCGCCCGCCACGGTCGCGCCGCCCGCGCCGACGGGCCCGGCGGCAATCCTCCAGGCCGCGGCCCTCCTCTTCTTCGCCTTCGCCGGATACGCGCGCATGGCGACCCTCGGCGGGGAGGTGCGCGAGCCGCGGCGGACGCTGCCCCGCGCAATCCTCATCGCGCTCGCCGCCGTGCTCGCGCTCTACGCGGCCATCGCGCTCGTGCTCGTCGACCGCCTCGGGGTGAGCGCGCTCGCCGCGAGCACCTCCCCGCTCGCCGACGCGATCGACCCGCGCTGGGCGCTGCCGATCGCGCTGCTCGCGGCGCTCGCGTGCCTCGGATCCCTCGCGGGCATCCTCGCCGGGCTCAGCCGCACGAGCCTCGCGATGGCGCGCGAGCGCGACCTGCCGGGCCCGCTCGCGAGTATCTCGACCCGCACCGGGGCGCCCGTCGTCTCGGAGGCGCTCATCGCCCTCATCGCGATCGGCATCGCGCTGCTGCTGCAGCCCGCGCAGCTCGTCGCCGCATCGAGCGCGGCGGTGCTCGTCTACTACGCGATCGCGCACCTCTCGGCGCTCCGGCAGCCGGCGGGCGAGCGGTGGCAGCCGCGGCTCGTCGCCGGCGCGGGGCTCGCGGGGTGCCTCGTGCTCGTGGCCTCGCTGCCGGCGGCGTCGCTCGTCGGAACGGCGGTCATCCTCGCCGTGGGGCTCGGGGCGCGGCTGATCGCCCTGCGCGCGCGAGCGGCGAAAGAGGCAGACTGAGCGCGTGACCCGACACGCGCCCTCCCGCGCGCCCGGCGACCCGCACGGCACCCCGACCGCCGACTCCCGAGCTCTCGAGCTCGCCGCCGCGGCGCTCGCCGCGAGCGCGGGCGTCTCCGGCGCCGTGACCTTCCGCGGCGCGCCCTGGCTCGGCGGCGCGTACCCCGTCGGCGCGTTCGCGTCCGCGGCCGTCGCGACGACCGCGCTCGCGCTCGCCGACCTCGTCGAGCACGACGGGCCCGTGACGGTCGACGCCGCGCTCGCGGGCGCCTGGTTCCGGGCGGCGGTGCGGCCGCGCGCCGAGCAGCCGAGCCCGTGGGATGCCCTCACCGGCGACTACCGCGCGGCCGACGGCTGGATCCGGCTCCACATGAACGCGCCGCACCATCGTGCCGACGCGCTCGGCGTGCTCGGGCTCGCTCCCGCCGACCCAGCAAACGGCACCCCCGCCGCCGACCCCGACCGCGACACCGTCGCCCGCGCCGTCGCGCCGTTCGGCTGCGACGCTCTCGAGACCGCGGTCGTGGAGGCGGGCGGGGCGGCCGCCCGCGTGCGATCCGTCGCGGAGTGGGCCGAGCATCCCCAGGGCGCCGCCCTCGCCGCCGAGCCCCTCATCGCGGTCGAGACGACGGGGCTCGCGCGGCCCGACCAGCCGTTCCCGCCCGGGGTGCCCGAGCGCCCGCTCGTCGGCGTGCGCGTGCTCGACCTGACGCGCGTGCTCGCCGGGCCCGTCGCGACGCGCGCGCTCGCGATGCTCGGCGCCGACGTGCTGCGCATCGACCCGCCCGACTGGAGCGAGCCCGCCGTCGAGCCCGACATGACCCTCGGCAAGCGCTGCGCGCGCGTCGACGCGCACACCGTCGAGGGCCGCAGCGAGCTCGTCGCGCTCGTCGCCGAGGCCGACGTGCTCGTGCACGGCTACCGGCCCGGAGCCCTCGCCGGGCTCGGGCTCGACGACGAGACGCTGCGCGTGATCCGCCCCGGGCTCGTCGAGGTGCAGCTCGACGCGTGGGGCTACTCGGGGCCGTGGGCGGGTCGGCGCGGGTTCGACTCGCTCGTCCAGCTCGCCACCGGCATCGCCGACCCCGCGACCGCGAGCGTCGCGGCCCCCGCGCCGTCAGAGGGGGATGCGGGACGCGCATCCGACGCCCCGATCGCCCTTCCCGTGCAAGCCCTCGATCACGCCACCGGGTGGCTCGCGGCGACCGCCGCACTGCGCGCCGTCGCGCACGCCCGCCGCACGGGGGAGGGGTCGCGCAGCCGCCTGTCGCTCGCCCGCACGGCCCTCGAGCTCGAGCGGCTGCGCGACGCGCTCGGCCCGGCCGAGGCGCACCCCGAGCCGCGCGTGGCCTCGACGCCGCTCGACACCCCGTGGGGGCTCGCCGACGTGCTGGCCTCGCCGCTCGAGGTCGGGGGAGTCCGCCTGCACACCGTGCACCCGCCGCGCCACCTCGGCGCGGATGAGCCGCACTGGCTCGTCGATGAGCGGCACGACGAGGCCGAGGCCGAGCGCGTCGCGCCCCGGTCGCCGCGCCCCGTCATCATGCAGCCGACGCGCGCGATCGTCTGGGCGATCCTGAGCGGGGCGCTCGTGTGGGCGAGCCAGGGCCTGCTGGAGACCCTCGGCGCGGCCCTCCTCGCGCAGCCCGACATCGGAGCGCGCTGGTGGACGAACCCCGGCTGGGCGGTCGGCTCCGCCGCGCAGACCGTCGTCCTCGCGCTCGGCTGGATCACCCTGTCGCGCCGTCTCGCGGTGGGCCCGACGCTCGCGGTCACCACGGCGCTCGGGCTCGTCGCCCACACGATCGCCGCGACGCTCGTCTACACCGGGTCGCTTCCCGCCTCGGGCGAGGAGGCCTGGAACCTCGGCAGCGGTCTCGCGCTCGCCCTCGCCGTCTCGGGCGCCGCGCTCGTGCAGCTCGCGCTGCCGGTGCTGCTCGCGCTCACCCGCCCGTTCCTCGGGCGCGCGACGGCACGCTCGCGCGCGATCGACCCGCGCTATGCGCGCCGCGGTCGAGCTCGGGGCCGCCGCGCCCGCTGAGCGGGACGAGCAGCCGAAGCCGCACGCGCGGAGCGCGGCGACCGCGCTCGCCGCGCGGAGCGGCGTCGCGCCGCAGGAGCGGCGGCGCGACCAGACGAATCAGTGCGCGTCAGTCGCGCTGATCTCGCTGCGGTCACCGCTCCACAGCGTGTGGAACGTGCCCTCACGATCGACGCGCTTGTAGGTGTGTGCGCCGAAGAAGTCGCGCTGGCCCTGCACGAGCGCGGCCGGCAGGCGGTCGGCGCGCAGCCCGTCGTAGTACGAGAGCGAGGAGGCGAACGTCGGGGTCGGGATGCCCGCGAGCGCGGCCCCCGAGACGACGCGCCGCCAGGCGGGCAGCGCGCCTCCGACCGCGTCGGCGAAGTACGGCGCCGTGACGAGCGCGACGAGCTCCGGGTCCTCCGCGTAGGCCTCGGTGATGCGGTTGAGGAACTGCGCGCGGATGATGCAGCCCGCGCGCCAGATCTTCGCGATCTCGCCCTTCTTGATGTCCCACGAGTACTGCTCGGCACCCGCGACGATCGCGTCGAATCCCTGGCTGTAGGCGATGATCTTCGAGGCGTAGAGCGCGCGGCGCACGTCCTCGACGAACGCGGCGCGGTCGGTCACCGACCACTCCTCGCTGCCGGCCGGCAGGCCGCGCGCGGCGAGGCGCTGCGCAGGCTTCGACGAGAGCGAGCGGGCGAACACGGCCTCCGCGATGCCCGACACGGGAACGCCGAGGTCGAGCGCCGACTGCACCGTCCACGCGCCGGTGCCCTTGGCGCCGGCCTGGTCGAGGATCACGTCGACGAGCGGCTGACCGGTGGCGGCATCCACCTGGCGCAGCACCTCGGCGGTGATCTCGATGAGGTAGCTCTCGAGCTCGCCGCGGTTCCATTCGGCGAACACGTCCGCGATCTCGACGGGCGTCTTGCCGGTGCCGCGACGGATCAGGTCGTACGCCTCGGCGATGAGCTGCATGTCGGCGTACTCGATGCCGTTGTGCACCATCTTCACGAAGTGGCCGGCGCCGCCCGGGCCGATCCAGCGGCAGCACGGAGTGCCGTC
>JBKHYA010000094.1:0-5630 GCA_046565745.1 Actinomycetes bacterium | reverse complement strand
ACGGTCGTGCGCGAGGTGAAGGAGGAAACGGGCTTCGACGTGCGCGTCGACGGGGTCCTCGGCGTCGGGTCGATCATCATCCCCGGCGCGAAGCGCATCCCCGGTCCCGGCCGCGACCTGCAGGGGCTGCGCATCGTCTACCGCTGCACGATCGTCGGTGGCGCGCTCGCCGTCGAGCAGGAGGGCACGACCGACGACGTGCGCTGGTTCGCCCTCGACGAGGTCGCCGGCCTCGAGCGCGTCGAGCTCGTCGACGACGGGCTTGACTACGCGGGCCTCGCTCTGCCGACCGACGACGACGGCCGCGCGCCGGCCTGGTCGTAGCGGCGAGTACGGAATCGCAATCGCCGCGATCAGTGCGATGTCATCGCGATGACGTCGCAGACGCCGCCGGTCGCGCAGGTGGCCGGATCGACGGCGTGACTCGCGTCGATCAGGCGGATCAGCTCGGATTCGAGCAGCGCGAGCTCGCGTTGCCGCCGTTGTATCTCGTTACGCTTCGACGCCAGCAGAAGGGTCACGTGCTTGCACGGCGCCTCGCCGGCCTCTCGAATGCTGATGATGCTGCCGATCTCGGCAAGAGTGAGCCCCGCGCTCTGGGCGGTTCGAATGAAGGTCAACCGCGCGATGGCCGAGTCGTCGTATCGTCGGTAGCCGTTGCCCTCCCGGGCGCTGGGCGGGAGCAGGCCGCGACGCTCGTAGAAACGGATGGCCTGCGCTGACACGCCGCTCGCTGCAGACAGGTCGCTGATCCTCATGTCGTCTCCTCGCCCCTTGACCTTATAGCGCAGGAGAAGGTCTACCGTGCGAGCATGAAGATCACGCTGCGACTCGTCGGGGAGCATCCGACCGTCTCGAGTGCGCCCGCATCGAGGGTCACGCGATGAACGCCCCGTACGACCTGATGGTCATCGGCGCCGGGATGGCGGGCATCACCGCGGCCAACCGGTGCGCGGCACATGGCTGGCGCGTGGGGATCGTCGACCCCCTCCCCTACGGTGGCACGTGCGCGCTGAGGGGGTGCGACCCGAAGAAGATCCTTCGTCGCGGAGCCGAGGTCATCGATGACGCCCGCCTCCTGCAGGGCAGGGGCGTGGACGCGACCGGGCTGGCACTCGACTGGTCGGGTCTGATGAGGCACAAGAGAGGGTTCACCGACGGTGTTCCCGACGACGTAGAGGCCAGGCTGAGGAAGAACGGGGTCCGCACATTCCACGGCGGCGCTCGATTCGTCAGTGCTGACGCGCTGCAGATCGACGGCGAGAGCTTTGCAGCGAACCGCTTCCTCATCGCGACGGGAGCCCGCCCGCGATCGCTCGAGTTTCCGGGACGCGAGCACATGATCGACAGCACTGAGTTCCTCAGCCTGCCCGACCTGCCTCCGCGGATCCTCTTCGTCGGCGGCGGGCTCGTCTCGTTCGAATTCGCGCACATTGCGGCCCGCGCTGGTGCCGACTGCGTGATCGTCGATCACGGAGAACGGCCGCTGCGCGCGTTCGACCCCGATCTCGTCGACCTCCTCGTTCGTCGCAGCGAGCAGGTCGGCATTCACGTGCATAACCGGAGCTCGATCGGTGCTGTCAGCCGCTCGGCGACAGGTCTTCAGGTCGACATCCATCGGGGTGACGTGGTGACCGGTATCGAGACGGACCTGCTCGTGCATGGCGCGGGCCGCGTTCCCGATCTCGACACTCTCGATCTTGAAGCCGCGGACGTCGCATCGGGACCGCGGGGCGTCGATGTCTTCGGGCACCTGCAGAGTCGGAGCAATCCGCGGGTGTTCGCTGCCGGAGACTCGGCAGACACGCCGGGCGAACGGCTCACCCCGGTCGCGGTGTTCGAGGGCAAGGTTGCGGCATCCAACATGATCAAGGGTTCCAGAACGGTGCCTGTCTACAGCGGCGTGCCGAGCACAGTATTCACGATCCCCGAGCTCAACAGAGTAGGCATGCTCGAGGAGGATGCGGCTCGAGACGGCCGCGATGTCGACGTGCGATTTCACGACACAAGCGGCTGGTACAGCAACTATCGAGTCGGCGAGACGACGGCCGCCACCAAGGTGATCATCGACCCCGCGACCGATCAGATCCTCGGCGCTCACCTCCTCGGCCCCGGCTACTCGGAAGTGATCAACACCTTCGCACTCGCGATCAAGCTGAGCCTCACGACCCGGCAGCTGAAGTCCGCGACGGCAACATACCCGTCGGTCGGCTCTGATGTCGGGTCGATGCTGTGACCGCTCGCCTCCGCCGCGAGGACCCGGCGCTCGCATGGATCGAGAACCAGCTGTGCAGCACCGGGACGACCATCGCCATGAAGAGAGGACGCCATGCCTGAGCAAATCACCATCGAGGTCGTGCACATCGACGAGTGCCCGAACTGGGCGGAGACCGCGGAGGACCTCCGCGGCGTGCTCGCCGAGCTCGGCCGCGACGACCTCGCCGTCGACGTGCGGCGCGTGACGACCGGGAGCGAGGCGCTCGCCGCGGGCTTCGCTGGCTCGCCGACGATCCTCCTCGACGGCCACGACCCGTTCCCGCACGGCGAGCCGACGGGCGAGCTCGCGTGCCGCGTCTACGTCACCGAGGCCGGGCTGCGCGGGCGGCCGAGCCGCGAGCAGCTGCACGCTCTGCTGGCCGGGCGGCTCGCCGCCTGACCGCACGCCGACCCGCGATCCGACACCCCGACAGGGGTCGTGCGCGCCGCGATCCGCGGGTCTACCCTGGCCGTGCAACGACCGCGCGCCGGTGGAGCACGAAGCTCGTGCGAGGCGCGCGAGGCTCCCGTGCGGTCGTGGAGGAGGTCCCTGGACCGTGCGCACAGCATCCCTGACCGACACGGGGTCGGTGTCGATACCGCCCCGCACGACGCGCGGCACCGATGAGAAGCGGCGGATGCTCCTCCGCTCCCTGCTCGTCGTCCTCGCCGTCGGCCAGCCCGTGTCGTCGCTCGTGTTCGACTGGCTCTCACCGACGACGCTGCAGTCGGGGGCGGAGTTCTCGCCGCTCGTCCCGCCCGGCGCCTGGTTCGCGATCTGGGGCGTGATCATCCTGCTGAGCCTCGCCTACGCGCTCGCCCAGGCCCGGCCATCGACGCTCACCGCGCTGCCGAGCATCCGCGACCGCGTCGCCGGGCCGCTCGGCGTCGTCTTCGCGTGCTTCGGACTGTGGCTCGCGACCGCTGCGCTCGGGCAGGACAACCCGCTCGGCCTCGTCGTCTTCGTCGTCATCATCAGCGCGCACGTCGTCGCCTGGACGCGCGTCGTCCGCGCTCGTGACGAGCTCGCCGCCTGGAACCCGCTCGAGCGCGGCCTGCTCTACGGCCTCCTCGGCACCTACTCGGGCTGGACGTCGATGGCGTTCTTCGTGCAGATCGGCACCGTGGTCCAGGGCGCCGGCGCCCCCGTCGACACCGCGTGGGGCCAGACCTGGCAGCTGCTCGTGCTGCTCGCCGCGAGCGGCCTCGCGGTCGCGTTCGTGCTCGGATCGCGCGCGTCGATCGTCTACGCCGCCACCGTCACCTACGCGCTCGTCGGCGTCGGCATCAGCGCGGGCGCCGCGGGCCTCACGCTGCTGGTCGTCGCGTGCGTCGTCGGCGTCGCGCTGGTCTGGGCATCCGTCATCGTCATCAGAGCAGTGGATGCCCGGCACCCTGCCCCGACCGCGCCCGGGTCAGCGCGCCGTTAGTCGATCCAGCCGAGCTCGCGCAGCCACTCCTCGCAGTCGCGCGTCCAGTTCCGCGCGATCCCGGCCTCCTCGCCGCCGTCGATGCCGTCGACGAGACCGAGCCCGTGCCGGCCTCGCGGGTACACGTGCAGGGCGTGCGGCACGTCGTGCTCGGCGAGCGCGCGACCCAGCAGGTAGGCGTGCTCGACGGGCACGAGCTCGTCCTCCGCGGTGTGCCAGATGAACATCGGCGGGGCGCCCCGCGTCACGAGCCGGTCGATCGAGAGCGCGCGACGCGTCCACGGCCAGGCGCGCCGGCCGATGAGGTTCTCGCGCGAGCCGCGGTGCGTCGGCAGCTGCATCGACACGACGGGGTAGCTCAGCACGGCCGCGTCGACGAGGCCGCTCACCGCGGCGTGGCCGGCGAGGTGGCCGCCGGCGGAGAAGCCGAGGATCCCGATGCGCTCGACGCCCTGCGCGCGCAGCTCGCCGATGTGCCTCCGGACGGCGTGGAAGGGTCCGGGGTGGCGCGTCAGCACGGGGTAATCGAACACGCTCGCGTCGAGCCCGAGGCCGCGCAGCCACTCGGCGACGGGCTCGCCCTCGTGCGGGGCGCGCCGCGCGTAACCGCCGCCGGGCAGCACGACGACGTGCGTGCGAGGGCGGTCGCCGGGGGAGGAGCCGGTCACCGCGCACTCATCGCCGCGTTGAGGAGCTGATCCCAGTCGACGCCGACCTCGGGCCGCCACGAGTCGAGGCGGTTCGTCAGGGCCACGACGCACAGGCCCGAGTCGCGCGACATCCAGAACTGCGTGCCCGTCCAGCCGGTGTGCCCGAAGAGCGAGTGGTCGAGGAGCCCCGGCCGGTGCGGCAGGTTCCAGGCGAGCCCGAAGTCCTCGAAGCGCTTGATCGGATCCTCGTCGAGTACGGGCAGGCCCGTCGTGCGCGGGCGCTGCATCGCGGCGAGCGTCGTGGGGGCGACGATGCGGCTGTCGCCCGCGAGCAGCGACTGCCCGATCGCGAGCAGATCGTGCACCGTGCCGACCGCGCCGGCCGCCGGGTGGCGGGCGGCGAACACGAGCGACGGGTCGTGGCCGGCGAGGTCGGCGTCGTGGATCTCGTGCGCGTCCGCCGGGTCGAACGAGAGCGTGCCGGCGCCGGCCGCATCCGCCATCTCGGTGAAGAGGTCGACGAACTCGGCGCCGGTCGCGTGCTCGAGGATCGCGACCGCACCCTCGTAGGCGAGGTTGTTGTAGCGGCGCACGGTGCCCGGCACGGATTCGAGCAGCGCGGTCGCGAGCGCCTCCCGGAGCGACGCCGACCCGCCCGACCCGCCGTCGAGCTCGTGGTCGACGATGCCGGAGGTGTGGCTCAGCAGCTGGCCGAGCGTCGCGGCGCCCGCGGGGGCCTGCGGCAGGGCATCCCGCAGCGGGGTCTCGCTCGTGAGCAGGCCGCGCTCGATGGCGCGCGCGATCGTGAGTCCCGTGAGCGGCTTCGTCACCGAGTAGAGGGCGAAGCGGTCGTCGACGCTCGCGGTGCGGCCGCCGTCGGTGCCGAACGCCTCGAGCGCGAGCACGCCGTCGGCCGAGCACACGCCGAGCACGCCCGTGGGCAGCTGGCCGGAGTCGACGCGGGCGCGCATCCAGTCGATGGCGTGGCCGAAGGTGCGGGTCATGGGGGCTCCGTTCAGCGCACGCGCGCGATGACGTCGCGGGCGATGAGGTCGAGGTGGTCGAGGTCGGTCATGTCGATGGTCTGCAGATAGATGCGGGATGCGCCCAGGCCCCGCAGTCGCTCGATCTTCGCGGCGACCTCGTCGGGCGTGCCGACGAGGCGGGCGTCGTGCGGAGACTCGGGGTCGATGCCGACGGCCTCGCAGCGCCGGCGGAGCGTCGCCGCGTCCTCCGCGACGATCGTCGGCAGCGCGACCGACAGCTCGAGGGTGTCGGGGTCGCGCTCCTCCTC
>JBKHYA010000093.1:229-5639 GCA_046565745.1 Actinomycetes bacterium | reverse complement strand
GGCGAGGCGGGCGGAGGAGTCCTCCGCCTCGGCCAGAACCCGGATCTCGATGCCGAGCGCGACGGCCGCGGGGATCATCATGCGCGCGAGCTGTCCTCCGCCGATGACGCCGATGACGGGCATGGCTGCTCCTCCTCTAGATTGGGGGCTTCCCGTCCATTGTGGTGCACCCCGGAGGCCGCATGCCCCACCTGCTCGCCCAGTTCGCCCGCTTCGGCGCGGTCGGGCTCGTCGGGCTCGCGGTCGACATCGCCCTGTTCAACCTGCTGCGGGTGACGGTGCTCGCGCCCGAGGTCATTGCCGAGGGGCCGATCATCGCGAAGACCGTCTCGACGTCGGTCGCGATCGCCGTCAACTGGGTCGGCAGCCGCTACTGGAGCTTCCGCCTCCGGCGCCGCCGGCCGGCCGGGCGCGAGGCGGTCGAGTTCGCGATCGTGAGCATCGGCGGCATGGTCATCGCCGTCGGCTGCCTCGTGATCTCGCGCGAGGTGCTCGGGTTCACGAGCCTGCTCGCCGACAACATCGCCTCGAACGTCGTGGGGCTCGGCCTCGGCAGCCTGTTCCGGTTCGCGCTCTACCGCTGGTGGGTGTTCCACCCTCGACGCGACGCGCACGAATCGGGCGAGGGCACGACCGGCGCCGCCGCCCCGGGGATCAGCTCCGGCCGAGACCGCGGTAGGTGAAGCCGGCCGCGCGCCATGCGGCCGGATCGAGGCAGTTGCGTCCGTCGACGACGAGCCGCGCCGGAGTCCACGTGGCGACCTCGGCGGGGTCGAGCTCTCGGAACTCAGGCCACTCGGTCACGACGACGATCGCGTCCGCGCCCTCGACGGCTTCGCGGGCCGACGCGGCATAGGTGAGCTCGGGGAGGAGCCGACGAGCCGTCGGGACCGCCTCGGGGTCGGTCGCGGTGACGATCGCGCCGCGCTCGCCGAGCTTCCGCGCGACGTCGAGTGCGGGTGAGTCGCGGACGTCGTCCGAATCGGGCTTGAAGGCGAGCCCGAGCACGGCCACGCGGCGACCCTCGAGCCCGTCGAGCTCAGCATCGAGAAGGTCGACGACGCGGACGCGGCGGCGCAGGTTGATCTGGTCGACGTGGTCGAGGAACGCGAGGCTCTTGCCGAGGCCAAGCTCGTCCGCGCGCGCCTGGAAGGCCCGGATGTCCTTCGGCAGGCAGCCGCCGCCGAAGCCGATGCCCGCGTTGAGGAAGCGCCGGCCGATGCGCGCGTCGTGCCCGATCGCGTCGGCGAGGGTCGTGACGTCGGCGCCGGTGGCCTCGGCGATCTCCGCCATCGCGTTGATGAACGAGATCTTCGTGGCCAGGAACGCGTTGGCCGAGACCTTGACGAGCTCCGCCGTCGCGAAGTCGGTGATGATGCGCGGCGTGCCCCCGGAGAGCGGCGAGGCGTAGACCTCGTCCAGGACGGCCGCGCTGTCCGTGTCCTCCGGTGCGACCCCGTACACCAGTCGGTCGGGCATGAGGGTGTCCGAGACGGCGAAGCCTTCGCGGAGGAACTCGGGGTTCCACGCCAGGCGCGCGCCGACGGATTCGACGCGCTCGGCGAGACGCGCGGCTGTGCCGACGGGAACGGTCGACTTGCCGACGACGAGGTGCCCGGGCCCGATGTGCTCGAGGAGCGACTCGACGGCGGCGTCCACGAAGCGGAGGTCCGCGGCCACCCCGCCCGCGACCTGCGGGGTCCCGACGGCGATGAAGTGTACGCGGGCATCGGAGACGGCGCTCATGTCGGTGCTGAAGCGGAGCCTGCCGTGGTCGGCGACGAGGAGCTCGGGGAGGCCCGGCTCGAAGAAGGGGGCGCGACCCTCGGTGAGCGCCTCGATCTTCGCCTCGTCGACGTCGATCCCGACCACTTCATGGCCGAGTTCGGCCATGCACGCGGCGTGCACGGCGCCCAGGTATCCACAACCGATGACTGAGATCTTCACCGTACGACTCTATCGGCGTCAGCCCGCGAGCGGCGTTGCACCCGTCTGGCGGCGGGCCTCGGCGACCGAGCTCCTGCTGTGCTCCATGAGGTCGGCGATCGCCTCCTGCACGAGCGCCGCGCGCGGCAGATCGCGCAGCACGAACGGCCGGTCGAGGCCCGTGTTGACGAGGATGTCGCCCGAGCCGAACACCCGCTGGAGCCCCGACTGCCGGAGCGAGACGTCGTAGCTCCTGCTGTGCAGGACCTCCTGACGGGTGCGCACCCCGAGCCCGCGGCGCACGACAATGCGGCGCGTCGTGATGAGCACGTGGCTCGCGAGCCAGCCAATGTACGGGGCGAGCCCGAGGACGATGATGGCGAGCGCACCGGTCGACGCGGCGGCGATGCGTAACCACGGTTCGTCGAGCGCAGTCGCGCCGTAGACGGCCCCGCCGGAGGCGAGCACGACGACCAGGACGGGCAGCACGAGGACGCGCGCGTGCGCGCGCAGGAGCACGATGACGCGCTCGGGCTCGCGGGGCTCCCCGGTCATGCCCTATTCATAGCGCAGGTGCGTGACGTCGCCCGCCGACACGGCGACGACCGCCGAGGAGCCGACACCGGGGCGGACGAGGAGCCGGCCGTCGTCGTCGAGCCCCTCGGCGACGCCGCGCAGGGGCGCGAGCCCGGGCTGGTCGACCCGCACGGCCGAGCCGAGCGTGTCGAGCACGGGCTCGACGATCGGGCGCAGCGCCCTCGGGGTCGGCGCCTCGCGCCACTGCGCGACGAGCTCGACGAGGGCGCGCAGGTAGGCGGCGAGGGCGCGGTCGGCGAGAGGGGCATCCGCCTCGCCGTCGGCGACGCCCTCGATCACGAGGGAGGTCGCGGCCGGCACGGGCAACTGCTCCTCCGTCATGCGGGTGTTGAGTCCCGCGCCGATGACGACGCCGTGCGCGGTGAGCTCGGTCAGCACGCCCGAGATCTTGCGGCCGCCGACGAGGACGTCGTTCGGCCATTTGAGCCCGGCACCGCTGACGCCGAGACCGCGCACGGCCCGGGTCATCGCGACGCCTGCGAGCAACGGTAGCCAGCCGAGCCGCTGAGGGTCGGCGCCGGCCGGGTCAAGACGCACGAACACCGAGATCGCCAGAGATGCGCCCGACGGCGCGCTCCACACGCGGTCGAGGCGGCCGCGGCCCGCCGTCTGGTCGTCGGTCGCGAGCACCGCGAGATCGGGCAGCTCAGCCGCCCGGCGGACGAGCTCGGAGTTGGTCGACGGACACGACGCCCGCCATTCGAGGTCAGCGGCGACATGGCGACTCAGCAGGAGCTCCGATGCGCCGTCGGGAGTCGCGGACGATGAGTCGGAGGAGGGCGTCACGGTCTCAATTCTCGGGGAACCAGCCGACGACATCCACGATCACATGCGCCGAACCGGCGTTGTTGCGGATCGTGATCGACCCATCAGCACCCAGCTTCGCGATCACCGCATTCGCGATCGTCTGACCCGCGCCCGCATTCACCGTCGACGCATTCGGCGCCGACTCCCCCGACGGGAACACCGTCAGGTGCGTCACGAGAGTCGGCTGCGTCACGGTCACGTTCACCGCGACCGCACCCGCACCGCTCGAGGGAACACCCGCCCGACCCGCGATCGGCACCTTCACCGTCGCAGCCTGACCCAACGCGCCCGTCGCCGCACCGACACCATCGACCGTCGTGCGCTTGGGGCGCGAGTCGGCGACCCGGGTCGGCGACAGCGGCACGAAGGAGGTCTCGTCGGTCGGCAGCGCATCGAAGGCGGCGAAGAGGATGCGCTTCGCGTCGCCGCTCGAGGCCGAGTAGGGATTCGCCGGCGTCGCTTGGGAGAGAAGGAGGCTGTGCATGGAGGAGGGGCTCAGGAGAGGGTTCGCATCGAGGGCCAGTGCGACGGCGCCCGCCACGTGCGGAGCGGCCATCGACGTTCCGCTCATGAGAGCAGCGGCCGAATTCGACGTGTTGTACGCCGAGGGGATGCTCTCGCCCGGCGCGTAGAGGTCGGAGCAGGCGCCGAAGTTCGAGAACGACGCACGAGCGTCGGTCGGCGTGATCGCGTTCACCGTGAGCGCGCCGGCGACTCGTCCCGGGCTCGTGAGGCACGAGTCCGTCTTCGTGTTCCCGGACGCGACGACGACGGTCACGCCGTCGGCGATGAGCTGCTGCACCGCGAAGTCCACGGCCGAGCTCGTGCCCTGAACACCGAGGCTCAGGTTCGCCACTGCCGGGCTCCCCGCCTGGTGATGGGCCGCGACCCAGTTCAGGCCCTGGATGAGCGCGTCGGAGTTGCCGGCGCCGTCGCAGGTGAAGACGCGGACCCCGATGATCGTCGCCGATTTCGCGACGCCGTACTTCGATCCCGCGATGGTGCCGGCGACGTGCGTGCCGTGCCCATCCGGATCGGGGCTCGAGCAGACATCGGCGTAGGCCGAGTACCCCATGCTCGCCCGCCCGCCGAACTCCTGGTGCGAGGTGAGGACCCCGGTGTCGACGACGTAGGCGGTGACGCCCGCGCCGTCGTATCCGTAGGCGTACTGTCCGTTGAGCGGAAGGTTCCGCTGGTCGACCCGATCGAGGCCCCACGGGGCGCTCGACTGCACCGCCGCGGCAGCCGGCTCGATCGCCGTCGTCGAGCTCGGAGCGCCCTCGGATCCTCGGACGAGAGGCAAATTCGGCTCGGCGGACTCGGCCCGCCCGCTCGCGACCAGATCGTCCGCGACCTTCCGGGCGGCCGCGACGCTCAGCCCGTCACGCAAGGGCACGACGCGCATCCCGAACCCGAGATCCCGCCCCTCCCCCGCGAGGCCGGGAGCGCGTCCCAGGGCCTCGAGAGCGGAGCCACGGTCGGCGGTCGGCCCGAGGCGCACGATGAGGGAGTCGACGCCCTCGCCGGACGCGGTCGAGGGCTCGAGCGGCGAGAGTGCGTCCACCGGCTGCGGCGGAGGCGCGCTCGTCGCCATGGCCGCCGTCGCCGGCAGCCCTCCGAGCAGAAGCCCTGCGATTGCTGTGGCCGCGACCACTGTCCGCGAGCGCAGCGAAGCGCTCGAAATCAAGATCCCCATCGTGATTCCCCCTGAGGAGAGGGTACGCCAGAGGCGGTCCTGCGCGACCCTCAATAATGCCCCCCGTTCGGGCGCTGGTATCGTGGCCCAACGCGCGGCGGTGGTCGCGCATCCCCTGCAGGCCCCGCAGCGTCGCGAGGTGCGACGATCGCGACCACGAGGAGAACCGGCATGTCCGCAGCCACCCCGAGCACCGCATCCCGGCCCCGCGAGCTCTTCACCGGCCAGGTCGGCTTCATCCTCGCCGCGATCGGCTCGGCGGTCGGCCTCGGCAACATCTGGCGGTTCCCGGGGGTCGCGTACGAGAACGGAGGCGGGGCGTTCCTGATTCCGTACATCGTCGCGCTGCTGACGGCGGGCATCCCGATCCTCTTCCTCGACTAC
>JBKHYA010000093.1:0-219 GCA_046565745.1 Actinomycetes bacterium | reverse complement strand
GCCTCGGCGGTGCGCGCGCCGGTCGTGCGATGGAGGGGCTCGGCTGGTTCCAGGTCGCGATCGCCTTCGTGATCGGGCTCTACTACACGGTCGTCATCGCGTGGGCGCTGAGTTACTTCGTGTTCTCGTTCGACCTGCGGTGGGGGGATGACCCCGCCGGCTTCTTCGTCGGCGACTACCTGCGCGTCTCCGACCCGGGGCTCAGCCTCGACTTCGTGC
>JBKHYA010000092.1:0-5683 GCA_046565745.1 Actinomycetes bacterium | reverse complement strand
GCGACCCCCCGTGCCGAAAGGGCCTCATGAGCGCCGCCTTCCTCCTCCTCCGCGTCCTCGCGGTCCTCGCGATCGGGGCCGCGGTCGTCGGCCAGATCATCACCTCGCTGCGCTACTGGGCCGACACCGGGCTCACCGACACGGCCTTCCGACTCACCAACTTCTTCAGCTTCTTCACGATCGAGTCGAACGTCGCCTCGATCGTCGTCCTCACGATGGCGATCGGCCTGACGCTCCTGCGCCGCCGTCCCGGGTGGTTCGAGGTGCTGCGCGCCGCCGTGACTACGTACATGGTCACGACGGGCATCGTCTACAACATGCTCCTCCGCGACATCGAGTTGCCGCAGGGCGCGACGCTCGCCTGGTCGAACGAGATCCTCCACGTGTGGGGCCCGCTCTACCTGCTCATCGACTGGCTCTTCGCCCCCGGTCGTCTCCGCCTCGAGTGGAAGCACCTCCTGTGGGTCATCGGCTTCCCACTCGTGTGGGCGGTCTACACGCTCATCCGCGGCCCGCTCACCTACGACCCCGTCGTCGACGGCCCCTTCTACCCGTACCCGTTCCTCAACCCGGTCACCTCGACGAACGGCTACGTCTCCGTCGCCTTCTACGTCATCCTCATCGCGGCCGTCATCGGGCTCGTGGGGGCGGGGATCATCCGCATCTCCCGCACCCGCTTCGGTCAGGCGACGGATGCCCGTCCCGTCACCGCAACCGCCTAGCGCGCTCCGCCTCTCGCCCCCTACGGTTCCTCCCATGACGCCTCAGCACCGTCGCGACGCCGCGCTCTCCGTCGTCGGCGCGCTGCTCGTCCTCGTCTCGCTCGTCATCATCTGGGCAGCTCGGCTCACCGTGTCGCGCGAGCTCTACGTGAGCGAGCTCGGCGCGCTCGGCGAGCCCACGGCCGAGGCCTTCCGCCTCGCACTGCTCCTGCTTGTCTCGGGCGGCGTGCTCGTCGCGTGGGCGGTGCGCGACCTGCGCGCGCGCACGCCGATCCTCCGCCGCGGAACCCCCGCGCTCAGCCTCGCCCTGGCGTGCGCGGGCTTCTTGGTCGCCGCGAACGTGCCGTGCACGGCCGGCTGCCCGCTGCCGGTCGGCGACACCTTCACGGTGCAGGACTTCACGCACACGCTCGCGGCCGTCCTCGCCTTCGCCGCCGCGTGCTGGGCGATGCTCCAGGTCGCGTTCGCGCCCGGGCACCGCACGATTTCGCGGCTCTCGCTCGCGATGGCGCTCGCGGTCGGCGCGATCGCGGCGGCGGGCGGTCTCCTGTCGCTCGCGCGCTGGAACGCCGAGTTCGGCAGCCGCCTCGAGCTCGTCGCGACGACCGTCGGCATCGGGTGGCTCGTCGTCGTCGGACTCGTCCGCGCGGTCGGGCCCCTCCGCGCCGCGCTCGCAGGGCCGGCTCAAAGGAAGCTCATAGACAACTCGGCAGACTAGAGGCATGGCTGATGACGAGACTCCCGCCGCCCCCCGCTTCACCCACCCCGACGGGTCCGCGATCCGCGCCCTCGTCGTCGACGACGAGCCCTCCCTCGCCGACCTCGTCTCCATGGCCCTCCGCTACGAGGGCTGGGAGGTCCGCACCGCGCTGACGGGCGCCGACGCCGTCAAGCACGGCCGCGAGTTCGCCCCCGACGTCGTCGTCCTCGACATCATGCTCCCCGACATCGACGGCCTCGAGGTCCTCCGCCGCCTCCGCGCCGACGGCCGCGACGTGCCCGTGCTCTTCCTCACCGCGAAGGACTCGGTCGACGACCGCGTCGTCGGCCTCACCGCCGGCGGCGACGACTACGTCACGAAGCCCTTCAGCCTGGAAGAGCTCGTCGCGCGCCTCCGCGGCCTCATCCGCCGCAGCGCGATGGTCGTGAGCGAGCGCCCCGACCCCGAGCTCCGGGTCGGCGACCTCGTCCTCAACGAGGAGAGCTACGAGGTGCGCCGCGGCGACACCGAGATCGAGCTCACCGCGACCGAGTTCGAGCTCCTGCGCTACCTCATGCGCAACCCGCGCCGCGTGCTCTCGAAGGCGCAGATCCTCGACCGCGTCTGGAGCTACGACTTCGGCGGCCGCTCGAGCATCGTCGAGATCTACATCTCCTACCTCCGGAAGAAGATCGACACCCTCGGCCCCGCCATGATCCACACGGTGCGCGGCGTCGGGTACATGATCAAGCCGGTCACCTGATGGCGCAGTCCTGGTCGCTCCAGAAGAGGCTCGTGGCGGGCATCCTCGCCCTGCTGACTCTCGCGACCCTCGCGATCGGCGTCCTCAGCGTCACCCTCCTCCGCGCGAACCTCCTCGACCAGCTCGACGAGGAGCTCCGCATGACCTCCGCCCGCGTCGAGAACTCGCTCAGTGCGGGCGGTCGCCGCGGCCCCGGCGTCGGCCTCGACGGGCCAGGCATCCCGGTCGACTCGATCGTCGGCATCGTCTCCGCCGACGGCACGATCGCGGCCGCCTATCTCGACAGCGACGCGGATGTCCGCGAGCTGTCGACCGCGCAGCGTCGCGTCCTCGCCGAGCTGCCTCTCGACTCCCCGCGCACCGTCCGGCTGGGCAGCGGGCTCGGCGAGTTCCGCGTCATCGCCGCGAGCCTCGACGGCGACAGCGCCCTCATCGTGGGCCTCTCGACGCGCGAGGTGCAGTCGACGACTGCCCGCCTCGGGGCCGTGATCACGGCGGTGCTCGCCGGCATCCTCGTCGTCGCGGGCGTGCTCGGCCGCGAGGTCGCGCGCGTCGCCCTCCGGCCGCTCACGCGCGTGCGGGAGAGCGCGACGCGCGTCACCGAGCTGCCGCTCGACCGCGGCACGGTCGCTCTCGCCGATCGGCTGCCCGAGCTCGACACCGACCCCGACACCGAGGTCGGCCAGCTCGGCGCGGCCTTCACGCGCATGCTCGAGCACGTGCAGTCGGCGTTCGACGCTCGGCAGGAGAGCGAGGAGAAGGTGCGGCGATTCGTCGCCGACGCGAGCCACGAGCTGCGCACCCCGCTCGCCGCCATCCGCGGGTACAGCGAGCTCACGCGCCGCAGCGGGCACCGCCTCCCGGAGGACACCACTCACGCCCTCAGCCGCATCGAATCCGAGTCGGTCCGCATGACCGCCCTCGTCGACGACCTCCTCCTGCTCGCCCGGCTCGACGAGGGCCGCGAGCTGCGGCGCGACCCCGTCGACCTCGGCCGCGTGCTCATCGACGCCGTCGCCGACGCGCAGGCGACGAGCGCCGAGCACGAGTGGATCGTGCGCGTGCCCGAGGCTCCCGTGATCGTCGAGGGCGACGAGCACCGCCTGCACCAGGTCGTCGCCAACCTGCTCGCGAACGCGCGTATCCACACGCCCGAGGGCACGCGGGTGACCGCGGCTCTCGGCTCGCTCGAGGGGCGCGCGATCGTGACGATCACCGACACCGGCCCGGGCATCCCCGATGACATCAGGCCCGTGCTGTTCGAGCGGTTCGCGCGCGCCGACACCTCGCGATCGCGGGCGACGGGCTCGACCGGGCTCGGGCTCGCGATCGTCGCGGGCGTCGTCGCCGCCCACCGCGGCCGCGTGACGGTCGCGTCGAAGCCCGGCGAGACGGTGTTCACGATCAGCCTGCCGCTCGTCGCGCAGGGCGTCGCACGGCCCGTCGACCACCCCGCCGCTCAGGGGGCGCCGACCTCCGCCGACTAGCCTGGGCGCATGCGCATCGCCGTCACAGGGTCCGCCGGAAAGCTCGGCCGCGCGGCCTTCGACCACCTCCGCGAGGCGGGTCACGACGTCATCGGGTTCGACGCGACCGGCGAGCGCGGGTCCGACTTCGTGCAGATCGACCTGACCGACTACGGGCAGGTCGCCGACGCGGTCGCGGGCGTGGAGGAGCGGGTGAACGGCCTCGACGCGATCGTCCACCTCGCCGCGACGCCCGCGCCGGGCATCCGCCCCGATACCGCGCTCATCCAGAGCAACCTCGCCATGACGATCAACGTCGTGCAGGCCGCCCGTCGCGCCGGAGTGCCGCGCATCGTGCACGCGTCGAGCGAGACGCTGCTCGGGCTGCCGCTCACGGAGGCGCCGCCGTACGCGCCGATCGACGAGATCGCCGAGACCCGCCCCAACTTCATGTACGCGATCGGCAAGCACCTCGAGGAGGAGCTCGCGCGGAAGGTCATGCGCGTCGACCCGTCCGTCACGATGACGGGCCTGCGGTTCAGCAACGTCATGGCGCCGGAGGACTACCCCGAGTTCGAGTCGTGGCAGGACGACGCGAGCGTGCGCCGCTGGAACCTCTGGGGCTACATCGACCGCCGCGACGGCGCGCACGCGATCGAGCGGGCGCTGCTCACCGAGCGCTCGACCTACGAGACGTACATCATCGCCGCCGCCGACACCGTCATGCGCCGCGACAGCGCGGAGCTCCTCGCCGAGGAGTTCCCGGGCGTCGAGCTCGCGCGCCCTGTGACCGGCCGCGAGACCCTGCTGTCTATTGAGAAGGCGCGCGCCGAGCTGGGCTACGCGCCGCAGCACTCGTGGCTCGACCACGTCTGAGCCGCGCCGCTCGCCGTCCGTGCGGGGCGGATGCCCGGCTCGATTTGCTCGCGGACCCCGCGTCCCGTAGCCTGGCCTCTGCCAAAGACCGCCGGTCATCGGCGTGCCTGTCCGCGTGAGCGAGCAGAACCGCTGATCGAAGGCTCGACGCCCCTCACGGGCGACGGGGGCCCGCGCAGGTGACACAGAACAGATCCGCTCCTCCCGTCTGATCGAGGGGGGCGAAGAAGCTCCGTGCGCGTGCGCCGGAGCTTTCGTCATTCGGGCCGGGCTCCGGTGGTCGTGGGTAACACCAACGACAACTAGAGGAGCACCATGGCGAACAAGGAAGCAACGGTCGCCGAGCTCGCGGAACTCTTCCGCAGCTCGACCGCCGTCCTGCTGACCGAGTACCGCGGTCTCACGGTGGCGCAGCTGAAGACGCTGCGCACGAACATCGCTGCAGACGCGTCGTACGCCGTGGTGAAGAACACGCTGACCAAGATCGCGGCCAACCAGGCAGGCATCGACTCGCTCGATGACATGCTCGCCGGCCCCTCCGCGATCGCGTTCGTGAGCGGTGACCCCGTCACCGTCGCGAAGGCTCTGCGCGACTTTGCCAAGGCAAATCCCAACCTCGTGGTGAAGGGCGGCTACTTCGACGGTCGACCGCTCGACGCCTCCGAGGTCATGAAGCTCGCTGAGCTCGAGAGCCGTGAGGTGGTGCTGGCGAAGCTCGCCGGTGCCGTCAAGGCTTCGCTGTTCGGCGCCGCGTACATGTTCAACGCGCCGCTGGCGCAGGCCGCCCGCGCTGTTGACGCGCTGCGGCAGAAGCAGGAGTCCGGCAGCTGATCTCAGCCCGCCGGTTCACGACGAGTACCAACCACTAAGGAGAAAATCATGGCCAAGCTCACCACCGACGAGCTCATCGAGGCGTTCAAGGAGCTCTCGCTCATCGAGCTCAGCGAGTTCGTGAAGAAGTTCGAAGAGGTCTTCGAGGTCACCGCCGCCGCGCCCGTCGCGGTCGCCGCTGCCGCCGGCCCCGCCGCCGCCGCCGAGGAGGTCGAGGAGAAGGACAGCTTCGACGTCGTCCTCGAGGCCGCCGGCGAGAAGAAGATCCAGGTCATCAAGGAGGTCCGCGCGCTCACGAGCCTCGGCCTCGGCGAGGCCAAGGCGC
>JBKHYA010000091.1:0-5754 GCA_046565745.1 Actinomycetes bacterium | reverse complement strand
TCGTGCGGATCATGGCGCTTCCTTCCCAGATGCGGCGCGTCGCTTCGCCGAGCGTGCGGGCGCCCGAGACGAAGGGGACGGTGAAGTCGCGCTTCCACGTGTGGAAGAAGGGATCCGCGGGCGTGAGCACCTCGCTCTCGTCGATCATGTCGACGCCCAGCGACTCGACGACGCGCGCCTCGACGATGTGGCCGATGCGCGCCTTCGCCATGACGGGGATGGTGACGGCCTCGACGATGTCGCTGATGATCTTCGGGTCGCTCATGCGCGCGACGCCGCCCTGGGCACGGATGTCCGCGGGAACGCGCTCGAGGGCCATGACGGCGACGGCGCCCGCGTCCTCCGCGATGCGCGCCTGCTCGGCGTCGATGACGTCCATGATGACGCCACCCTTCAGCATCTCGGCGAGGCCGCGCTTCACGCGGCTCGAACCGGTCTCGGCAGTGCTCATGAGGGAGTCCCTTCGATGGAGGGCGCGCGCCCGCGCGCGGGTGTCCGGTCACGTCCTAGCAATGACCTAGGCCAAAAGATAGCATGGCGGTGACCGCCCTCCCTGACCCGAGATGGATCACGACATGACGCCTGAGATCACCGGCCGATCGGCCGCCGAGATCATGGCGAGCGTGCGCGAGCTCATCGAACGAGGGTCGCTGCGGCCGGGCGATGCGCTGCCCTCGGTGCGCGCTCTCGGCGAGGGGCTCCGCGTCAATCGCAACACCGCCGTCGCCGCCTACCGACAGCTCACGCAGGCGGGGCTCGTCGTCACGCTCGGCCGCGGCGGCACTCGGGTCGCCGACCGCTCCCCCGTCGCTCAGGAGGGCTTCGCCCTCGACAGCGTCCTGCGCGACGTCGCGACCGGCAACCCCGACCCCGAGCTGATCCCCGACCCGTCGACCGTCCTCGCGGGAGTCGCGGGGCACCGGGTCCTCTACGGCGAGCCCGTCATCGATCCCGGTCTCGTGCGCTGGGCCGACGCGTGGATGCGCGCCGATCTCGCTCCCGCAGACATCCACCTCACCGTCACGAGCGGCGCGGCCGACGCCGTCGAGCGGCTGCTCGCGCAGGCGCTCGTGCGCGACGATGGGGTCGCCCTGGAGGATCCGTGCTTCCTCACGAGCATCCACACGGTGCGCGTGGGCGGATATCGTGCCGTCCCCGTCCCGGTCGACGACGAGGGGATGACCGTTGCCGGGCTGCGCGCAGCGCTCGAGCAGGGCGTGCGCGCCGTGGTCTCCACGCCGCGCGCCCAGAACCCGACCGGCGTCAGCCTGTCAGAGCGGCGCGCTCACGAGCTGCGCGCCGTGCTCCGCGACCACCCCTACGTCCTCGTCATCGAGGACGACCACTTCTCGATGCTGTCGCGAGCACCGTTCCGCTCCCTCATCGGGCCCGAGCACCGCCGCTGGGCGCTCGTGCGATCGGTATCGAAGTTCCTCGGCCCGGACATGTGCCTCGCGGTCACCGCCTCCGACCCCGACACCGCCGAGCGCCTCGCGATGCGCCTGACGCCGGGAACCACGTGGGTCAGTCACCTGCTGCAGCGCCTCGCGCTCGCCCTGGTCACCGATCCGGCGGTCGCCGAGGGCATCGCCCGGGCGGGCGCGCACTACGCCGATCGCAACCGTGCGTTCGCCGAGCTGCTCAGCGAGCACGGCGTGCCCGCGACCGCCGGCGACGGCCTCAACCTCTGGGTGGCTCTCCCCGTGCCCGCGCGGGAGGTCTCGGAGCGGCTCATGAGACGGGGCTGGCTCGCGCGCACCGGCGACGAGTTCTCGCTCGGAACGGTGCCCGCGTCGCACCGATTGCGGCTCACCGTGCACGACCTCGATGACGCGGATGCCGAGCGCCTGGCGGCCGACATCGCGGCGACCGTGGCGGCGGCCGGCGGCGAGCTCCGGCCGGTCTGAGTGCGATGATCGAGGGGTGAAGGTCCTCTCGATCCAGTCCGCCGTCGCCTACGGCCACGTCGACAACTCCGCGGCCGTCTTCCCCCTGCAGCGCATCGGCGTCGAGGTGATGCCGGTCTACACGGTGAACTTCTCGAACCACACCGGCTACGGCGCGTGGCGCGGGCCGCTCATCAGCCCCGACGACGTGCGCGAGGTCATCACGGGGATCGAGGAGCGCGGCGTTTTCGGGTCGATCGACGTGATCCTCTCCGGCTATCAGGGCTCCGAGGGCATCGCCGACGTGATCCTCGACGCGGTCGCCCGCATCAAGGCGGCGAACCCGACGGCGATCTACGCGTGCGACCCGGTCATGGGCAACGCCAGGAGCGGCTGCTTCGTCGCTCCCGCGATTCCGGTGCTGCTGCGCGAGCGCGTCGTGCCCGCCGCCGATCTCATCACGCCCAACCAGTTCGAGCTCGGCTACCTGACCGGCACCGAGCCCGACACGCTCGAGTCGACGCTCGCGTCGGTCGACCTCGCGCGCGCCATGGGCCCGCGCACCGTCCTCGTCACGAGCGTCGAGCGCCCCGACCGCGAGGAGGGCACGCTCGAGATGCTCGTCGCCGACGACCACGGCGCGTGGATCGTCACGACCCCTCAGCTGCCGATGAAGGCGAACGGCTCGGGCGATGTCACCGCGGCGCTCTTCACCGCGCACTACCGCCGCACCGGCGATGCCGCCGATGCGCTCGCCCGCACCGCATCGAGCGTCTTCGACCTGCTCACCGCCACGCTCGAGTCGGGCGAGCGCGAGCTGCAGCTCGTCGAGGCGCAGGAGGCCTACGCGCACCCGCGCATGCAGTTCGCGGTGCGACAGGTGCGCTGAGCCGGCCCTATCGGCGGGGCCAGGCCGCGGCGATCTCGTCGCGCACCTCGCCCAGCAGCCGGGGCACGGCCTTCGTCTGCGCGACGATCGGGAAGAAGTTCGAGTCGAGCGCCCATCGCGGCACGACGTGCTGGTGCAGGTGCGCGGCGATGCCGGCGCCCGCGATGCGCCCCTGATTCATGCCGATGTTGAAGCCGTGGCAGCCGCTCGTCGCGGTGAGCACGCGCATCGCGGTCTGGGTGAGCTCGCCGATCTCGGCGACCTCCTCGGGGCTCGCCTCGTCGTAGGTCGCGATGTGGCGGTACGGGCAGACGAGCAGGTGCCCGCTGTTGTACGGGTAGAGGTTGAGCAGCACGTAGGCGTGCTCGCCGCGCGCGACGATGAGCGCCTGCTCATCGTCGAGCTCGGGAGCGCGGCAGAACGGGCACGCGTCGTCGTCCGGCTGCTGGCCGTTCTCGATGTAGACGAGGCGGTGCGGCGTCCAGAGACGCTGGAACGAGTCGGGCACGGCGGCGAACCCGGCCGACGACTCGGCTGCCACTCCGTCGATCGACGGGGCCACGGCATCCCCTGCGTTCTCGATCATGACCGGATGCTCGCCTACAGCTCGGCCGACCGCGAGCTGATCGCGCCGGTGATGCGCGCGACGACCTCGTCGACCGGGACGCCGTTGACCTGCGTGCCGTCGCGGAAGCGGAAGCTCACGGCGCCCTTCGCGCGGTCCTCCTCGCCGGCGATGAGCTGGTATGGGACCTTCTGCATCGTGTGGTTGCGGATCTTCTTCTGCATGCGGTCGTCGCTGCGGTCGAGCTCGGCGCGGACGCCCTGGGCCCGCAGCCGGTCGATGACCTCCTGCAGGTAGGGGGCGTACTCCTCGGCGACGGGGATGCCGACGACCTGCACGGGCGAGAGCCACGCCGGGAACGCTCCCGCGTAGTGCTCGAGCAGGATGGCGAAGAAGCGCTCGATCGAGCCGAGGAGCGCGCGGTGGATCATGATCGGGCGCTGGCGCGAGCCGTCGGAGGCGGCGTACTCGAGTTCGAAGCGCTCGGGCTGGTTGAAGTCGAGCTGCACGGTCGAGAGCTGCCAGGTACGGCCGATCGCGTCGCGCGCCTGCACCGAGATCTTCGGGCCGTAGAAGGCGGCGCCGCCCGGGTCGGCGACGAGCTCGAGGCCCGACTCGGTCGCGACCTCGCGGAGGGTCTCGGTCGCCTGCTCCCAGACGTCGTCCTCGCCGACGTACTTGTCGGGGTTCTTCGTCGACAGCTCGAGGTAGAAGTCGTCGAGGCCGTAGCCGCGCAGCGTCTCGAGCACGAACTCGAGCTGGCTCGCGACCTCGGCCTTCACCTGGTCGGGCGTGACGTAGATGTGGGCGTCGTCCTGCGTGAGGCCGCGCACGCGGGTGAGGCCCGAGAGCGTGCCGCTCTTCTCGTAGCGGTAGACGGTGCCGAACTCGGCGAGGCGCAGGGGCAGCTCGCGGTAGCTTCGGCCGCGCGCGCGGAAGATCAGGTTGTGGAACGGGCAGTTCATCGGCTTGAGGTAGTAGTTCTGCCCCTGCTTGGTGATGTTGCCCTCGGCGTCGCGCTCCTCGTCGAGGTGCATCGCCGGGAACATGCCCTCCTCGTACCACTGCAGGTGGCCGCTCGTCTCGAACAGCTGCCCCTTGGTGATGTGGGGCGAGTAGACGAGCTCGTAGCCGTTCTCGAGCAGGCGCTGGCGCATGTAGTTCTCGATCTCGGCGCGGATGATGCCGCCCTTGGGGTGGAAGACCGAGAGCCCCGAGCCGATCTCGTCGGGGAACGAGAACAGGTCGAGCTCGACGCCGAGCTTGCGGTGGTCGCGCTTGGCGGCCTCCTCCAGGCGCGAGCGGTACTCGCGCAGCTCGTCCTTGCTCGGCCAGGCGGTGCCGTAGATGCGCTGCAGCTGCGGGTTCTTCTCCGACCCGCGCCAGTAGGCGGCGGCGACGCGCATGAGCGCCCAGCCGGTGCCGATCATGCGGGTGTTGGGCAGGTGCGGGCCGCGGCAGAGGTCCTTCCAGTGCACCTCGCCGGTCTTCGGGTCGACGTTGTCGTAGATCGTGAGCTCGGCGCCGCCGACCTCGACGCTCTCGCCGTCGGCGCCGTCGGCCGCCGCGCCCTTGAGGCCGATGAGCTCGAGCTTGTACGGCTCGCTCGCGAGCTCGGCGCGCGCCTCGTCCTCGGTGACGACGCGGCGGATGAACCGCTGCCCCTGACGGACGATGCGCTCCATCGCCTTGCTGAGGGCCGCGAAGTCGTCGGTCGTGAACGGGGATGCGACGTCGAAGTCGTAGTAGAAGCCGTCGGTCACGGGCGGGCCGATTCCGAGCTTCGCCTCGGGGTTGATCGACTGCACGGCCTGGGCGAGGACGTGCGCGGCCGAGTGCCGGAGGATCGCGAGGCCATCGGGGCTGCCGATCGTCACGGGCTCGACGCGGGTGCCGGGCTCGACGCGGTGGGCGAGGTCGCGCAGCTCGCCGTCGACGCGCATCGCGACGACCGAGCGGTCGGAGAACAGCCCGAAGCCGTCCGTCGTCGTCTCGGCCACGATCGCCTCGGGAACGGCGGTGGACGACTCGGCGGCGTGCTCGGACACGGGGCTCCTTCTGGGGCGTGGGTGGGACCGCCCCAGCCTACCGGCGCCGAAAACGCGAGAACCCCCGCCAAGGCGGGGGTTCAACTCGTGGGCGATACTGGGATCGAACCAGTACAGGCCGCCTCCTGTCACTCCCCCGGAATGACGCGCCGAGAGGCCTGCATCCCGCGTAATCACTGGCATGCCGGTCCCTCGGTGGTAGAGTCACAAGTGGACACGCTGAGACACGAATAGCCGTCCGCTATCGCACGTTATCGCACGACGAGAGGGCCGGTCATGGCTGAGAAGCGACGCAAGGCGTCCCGAGCGTCGGCCGGCTACGTCCGCAAGCTGCCGAGCGGGCGGTGGCAGGCCAGCCACGTCTAC
>JBKHYA010000090.1:0-5801 GCA_046565745.1 Actinomycetes bacterium | reverse complement strand
TCGCGTCGGGCTGAGCGCCGAGGCCGTCGTCCTGGACGACCTCGATCTCGACGCCGTTGGCGGCGGCGGTGAGCCGCGCGCTCGCGACGGCCGCCGCCGACACGTCGCTCGCGATCACGCGCGCCGCGGGGTTCAGCCGGGCGAGCGCCGTGGCGATGAGGCCGGTGCCGCACGCGAGGTCGATGACGGTGCCGCCCGCGCCGACGCGGGGCGCGCGGTCGAGCGCGGCGATGAGGGCGCGCGCGCCGATATCGACGGATGCTCCCGCGAACGCCCCCGGAACCGCGACCACCTCGAGCCCGAGGCCGTCGTCCCGCCCGCGCGCCGGCTCGAGCGGCACGATCTCACCGGCGGGCCGGGGAGACCGCGCGAGCAGCGCCCGCGCCTTGCGCTGCGCGAGGCTCACGTCGAGCCGGTCGAACGACCCGCGCAGCACGTCGTTCGCGCCGAGGCTCATGTGCTTGACCATGCCGGCCGCGAGCAGAACGACCTCGGGGTCGGCGCCGCGGGCGACGTCGCGGGCGATCGCGTCGAGGGCGTCGAGAGCGCGAGGGAGGCGCACGAGGGCGAGACGGGCATCCGTCGACGCGACCTCGGCGAGCGGGTGGTGGCTGAACGCGGACAGCCCGAGGGCCGCGGCGTTCTCGGCGAGGGCGCGCTCGGCGACGATCGAGTCCTGGTGCACGCGCACATGGCGGGCGCCGAGAGCGAGCGCGCCGAGCGTCAGCGCCCCGTGGGTGTCGCCGATGACGACGACCTCGCGGCCCGCCAGGGCGTCGACGAGGTCGGTCGCGGCGAGCTCGAGCAGCAGCCGGTCGGCGGCGTCGTGCGCGCGCAGCTCGGGCGCCTCGAGATCGGGGCGGCGGCGGAGACGGGCGAGGAGCGGGTCGAGGGCGGCGGCGATGTCGCCGATGGCGGCCCCGCCGCGGTCGCTCGCGCTCATGCCGCCCCCTCCCGATCTGGCCTTCACGCTAGCGGGCGACGAGCGCCTCCTCGATCCGCAGCGGCTCGCGCGCGACGTCGAGGTTCGCCCCGCCCCGGTATCGCGCCCCGTAGTGCCGGTCGGGCAGACGGTCGCCCTCGCCGAAGAGCCGCTGCCGCAGCGTCGTCGGCGCACCGCCCGCCTCGGGCAGGCGCCCGCGACGGCGCAGCTCCGGCACGACGAGCTCGGCGAAGTCGCGCGCCGTGTCGTACGAGTGGTACTGGCGCAGATTGATGCCGTCGATGCCGTCCTCGTCGAGCCAGCGCTCGATCTCGTCGGCGACGACGCTCGGCGTCCCGACGACGAAGAAGCGGTCCTGGCGGCCTCCTCTCACGAACTCGAGCGCCTGCGCGATCGTCGTGGACGGCGGGATGAAGGAGGCGCGATCGTGCTCGACCCCGGCGAGGGCGAGCGCCTCGCCGATCGTCAGCTGCGGGGGGAACGCGGTGAGATCGATGGGGAAGCCGAGGTGGGCGAGGATCCCCTCGGTGCTCGTGCGCTCTCGGTAGATCCTCCACTTGTCGGCCGCCTCCTCCTCGGTGCGACCGACGATGACCCCCGCCATGGCGATGAATCGGACGTCATCGGAGCGGCGGCCGTTCGCGACGGCCGCGGCGCGCATCCCCTCGGCGTTGCGCTGGAACTCCTCGACCGTGCGGCCGCCCGTGAAGACGACCTCGGCGTGGCGGCCGGCGAAGGCGACGCCCGCGGGCGAGCCGGTCGCCTGGAAGAGCACGGGGGTGCGCTGCGGCGACGGGTGGACGATATGGGGCCCCGCCACGCGGTGCTGCTCGCCGACGTGGTCGATGTACCGCACGCGCGCGGGGTCGGTGTAGACGCGCGCATCGCGATCGGCGACGACGGCGTCGTCGTCCCAGCTGCCCTCCCAGAGCTTGTAGAGCACGTCGAGGTACTCGTCCGCGAGCTCGTAGCGGCGGTCGTGGGGGATCTCACCCTCGAGGCCGAAGTTGCGCGCGGCGTTGGGCAGGTAGCTCGTGACGATGTTCCAGCCGAAGCGGCCCCGCGTGAGGTGATCGAGCGTCGAGGCTCGCCGCGCGAAGGCGAATGGGGGCTCGTAGGTCGTCGAGAACGTCGCGCCGAAGTGCAGGCGCTTCGTCACGGCGGCCATCGCCGGCACGACGAGCAGCGGGTCGAGGTTGGGGCTCTGCAGCCCCTCGCGGAGCGCCGTCTCTGGCCCCCCACGGAAGGTGTCGTAGGCGCCGATGACGTCGGCGAGGAAGACGCCGTCGAACCCGCCCTCCTCGAGGATCTGCGCGAGCTCCGTCCAGTACTCGATCTCGGCGAAGCGGTGGCGGTTGTTGCCCGGCAGGCTCCATAGGCCGTGCGTGATGTGACTCACGCACGCCATCTCGAACAGGTTCAGGAACAGCTGCTTCTTCTCGGTCATGACGGGTCCTTCCTGCCGGGCAGCGGCGGGATCGAGGGGCGAGGGGAGGGCAGGATCGAGGCGACGAGCTCCTGCGTGTACGGATGCTCGGGGGCGCGCAGCACGCGCTCCGTCGGCCCCTGCTCCACCACCTGCCCGTGCTGCATGACGAGCACGCGATCGCTCACGTGCCCGATGACGCCGAGGTCGTGGGAGATGAACAGGTACGCCAGGCCGCGCTCGCGCTGGAGGGCGCCGAGCAGGTCGAGGATCTGGGCCTGGATCGTGACGTCGAGCGCTGACACCGCCTCATCGAGCACGATGACGGCGGGCTCGCTCGCGAGAGCGCGCGCGATCGCGACTCGCTGCCGCTGCCCGCCCGAGAGGGTGAGCGGGAAGCGCGCGAGGACGTCGGCGGCGGGCAGGCCGACATCGGCGAGCAGACGGTGCACCGCGGCCTCTCGAGCGGCGGAATCGCGGCGGATCGCCCGGGGCAGGGCGTCGGCGAGGATGCGCCCGACCGTCCACCGCGGATCGAACGTCGACAGCGGGTCCTGCGCGACCACCGCCAGCCTCGGGCGGAGGGGTCGCCGCCGCGCCTCCGGCACGCGGCTCCACGGCGCGCCGAGCACCGTGACCTCGCCCTCGTCCGGCTCGGCGAGCCCGAGCGCGAGGCGAGCGGTCGTGCTCTTGCCCGAGCCGGACTCGCCGACGATGCCGAGCGTCTCGCCGGCCCGCAGGGCGAACGAGACGTCATCGACGGCGCGCCGGGGGCTCGCGGCGGGCGCGCCGGCCGCGCCGCGAGCCGCGCCGCGGACGGCGAACGACTTCACGAGCCCCCTGGCCTCGAGGACGACGCGGCGATCGGCCGCAGGATCGGCGGGAGCCGCCGCGGGAGAGGGGGCGCAGGGCGCCTCCGTGCCGTCCGGGCCGAGCGCGCGTCCGCGCGTCTCGAGCCCCGGCACCGCGGCGACGAGCCGTCGCGTGTACGGATGCTCGGGGGAGCCGAGCAGCCGGGCGGCGGGACCGCTCTCCACCACCTCTCCCCCGCGCATCACGACGATGCGATCGGCGAGGCGCGCCACGACGCTCAGGTCGTGACTGATGAGGATCACGGCGGTGCCCCGGGACCGCATGGCGTCGAGCTCGGCGAGGACGTGCGCCTGGACGGTCGCGTCGAGCGCGGTCGTCGGCTCGTCGGCGATGACGATCTCGGGGTCGTGCGCGATCGCGGTGGCGATGAGGGCCCGCTGACGCAGGCCCCCGGAGAGCTCGTCGGGCCGGAGGCGGGCGCGCTCCTCGGGGCGGGGCACCCCGACGCGGTGCAGGAGCTCGACCGCGCGGCGCCGGCGCTCCGCGCGGGGGGCGCGCCCGTGCAGGCGCAGCGCCTCGTCGAGCTCGCGCCCGACCGCGCGGAGAGGGTCGAGGGAGGTCAGGGCGTCCTGCAGCACGAACCCCACGTGCCGGCCGCGCAGACGTCGCCACCCTCGAGCACGCAGCGCGCGAGCATCCGCCCCCAGGATCTCGAGGCGATCGACGCGCACGACGCCCCCGCGACCCGTGAGCCCGACGAGGCTGCGGGCCGAGACGCTCTTGCCCGAGCCCGACTCGCCGACGATCGCGACGCACTCGCCCGCACCGAGCGAGAACGACAGCCCGCGGACGACGGGCCGTTCGCCGTGGGGGGTGCGGAACGAGACGCGGAGGTTCTCGACCACGAGGCGCGGCGCCGGGGCAGCGGCGGGTGGGGCGGCCTCGAGGTCGAGCTCGCGGTCGAGCTCGTGCAGGGCGGAGGAGTCGAGGAGGGTCATGCGAGGGCTCCGTTCTCGAGGCGGCGCTGGAGGTGGCGACCGATGCTCGTCGCGGCGAGCGCGAGCGCGACGATGACGAGACCGGGGATGACGATGAGCCAGCCGGCCTGGATCACGTAGGGGCGGCCCGCATCGAGCAGGGCTCCCCATTCGGGCGACGGAGGGGCGACGCCGAGGCCGAGGAACGACAGGCTCGACGCCCACACGATCGACTGCCCGACGGCGAGCGCCGCGACAGCGACGAGCGGACGCAGCGCGTTCGGCAGCACGTGGCGGCGGAGGATGCGCGCCCGACCGTGCCCGAGCGCGACCGCCGCCTCGACGTAGCCCGAGCCGGCCGCCTGGCGGATCTGCCCGCGCACCATCCGCGCGTAGCCGGGCGCGGAGCCGAGCCCCACCGCGATGATCTGCGTCGTCGCCGACGGACCGGTGATCGCGATGAGCAGCAGCGCGAGGAGCAGGGTCGGGAACGCGAAGAGCACCTCGATCACGCGGTCGACGAGCGCCGCGATCGGGCGCGGGCCGAGAGCGGCGAGCACGCCGAGGACGATCGCGCACACGATCGCGAGCGCCGCGGCGCCGAGCCCGATCGAGAGCGAGTCGGCGGCGCCGTGCACGACGCGCGTGTACAGGTCGCGGCCCGACTCGTCGGTGCCGAACGGATGCTGGAGCGACGGCGGCAGGAGGGCGGCCGCGTAGTCGACCGCGGTCGGGCTGCTCGGCGCGAGCAGCGAGGGGGCGAGCGCGGCGATGGCGAGCACCGCGACGTAGGCGAGCGCGAGCCACAGGCTCCACGGCCGGTCGGCGAGGCGGGCCTTGCGACGCGCGGCGGGAGCCGATCCGACGGGGGATGCCCCGCTCGCGCCGCCGGGGCGGCTGACGACGGCGGTCATGCGGCACGCAGCCGCGGGTCGACGAGCACGGAGGCGAGGTCGACGAGCAGGTTCGCGACGACGTAGAACGCGGCCGTGAGCACGACGACCCCGACGACGACCGGGAGATCCTGGCTGCTCACGGCCGTCACGAGCACCTGCCCGATGCCGGGCCTCGAGAAGATCGACTCGACCACGACGGCCCCCGAGAGCGTCGCGCCGAGCGCCCAGCCCGAGAGCGAGATCGCCGGGAGGCTCGCGTGGCGCAGCACGTGCCCGAGCCGGACGCCGAGGTCGGTCGCAGCTGGCAGGTCTTCGGCAGCCTCGTGCCCGCCGCCCGCGGGGAGGTCATCGCGGGCATCCAGCTCGTCGACGTCAGCGATCACGTCGCCGCTCGCGAGGCGATGGCGCACGCGATCGACCGCGAGCGCGCCGTCGCCGAGGAGCTGCGGGCGCTCTCGCGGCAGAAGGACGACTTCGTCTCGGCGGTGAGCCACGAGCTGCGGACGCCCATCACGAGCATCCTGGGGTTCGCGGAGGACCTCGACGAGATCGCGTCGCCCGAGGAGCACGTCATGACCGAGGTGATCATGCGCAACTCGAAACGGCTCGCCGGCATGGTCGAGCAGCTCCTGGAGCTCGGGCGGATGACCTCCCCGAATCCCGTGCGCGCCGCTGGATCGGTGCCGCTCAACCGCATCGTCGACGAGACCGTGGAGAAGCAGGCGCGCACGGCGACCTCCGCCGAC
>JBKHYA010000089.1:0-5835 GCA_046565745.1 Actinomycetes bacterium | reverse complement strand
AGGCCGCGGTCGGTTCCGGGCAGGGGCGTGTAGGACGAGTAGCGGCGCGGCGCGAGGCGGATGCTCAGGCCCAGGTCGTCGATGATGCGCTGGGGGAGCATGCTCACGAGGTACGAGTAGCGGCTGAGCCGGGCGTCCACGCCGGGGAAGGCCTGGGCCGAGATCGCGGCGCCGCCGAGCACGTCGAGGCGCTCGAGCACCTCGACTTCGAGGCCTGCGCGGCTCAGGTAGGCGGCGGCGGCGAGGGCGTTGTGGCCTCCGCCGATGATGACGACGTCGCGGCGCTCGGTGGGCGGGGTCACGGGCGGGGCTCCTTCGCGGCGGTGCGGGCCCGCGACGGTGCGAGCGACTGCCGTCAGCCTACGACCGCGCGATCTCGACACTGCGCCAGCGCCGGCTACCGAGAGCCGCGAGCTTCATCGACGCCATCGAACACGAGCGGGTAGTTGTCCAGCCACGACCACCGGTCCAGCGGCCAGCTGACAACGACTGCACGGCCGACAACGTCCGAGATCGGCACCGGCCCGTTTCGTCTGGAGTCGGCCGAATTATTGCGATTGTCTCCCATGACCCACAACTCGCCGTCGGCAACCTCGACAGTGAAGTCCTCGAGACTCGCCGGCCCGTCCGTGGGCGAGAGTCGCAGATACGACTCGTCGAGAGGGACTCCGTTGACGCTGAGCTGCCCGAGATCGTTGCAGCACTCGACAACATCGCCCCCGGTGCCGATCACGCGCTTGACGAGGTGCTCGTCGCTGTCCGGCGCAGTCAGGCCCACAAGGGCACTGACCCATTCCCCGACGGCAGCAAATGAACTCACCTCCTCGGTCGGGTTCGGCGGTAACCACCCGCCCGGGTCACGGAAGACGACGACGTCGCCGCGCTCGACCGGCGCGAGCTCAGGGATCAGCTGGTTGACGAGTATTCGGTCGTCTTCGATGAGCGTGGCGTTCATCGACTCGGACGGAATGAAGAACGAGCGAACCAAGAAGCTCTTAACGAGAAACGAGATGAGCAGCGAGACGACGACGATCAGCGCGACGTCGCGGACGATCGCCCACGCGGCGGAGCGTTGGCCACTAGGCCGGCGAGATCGGTCTGAGCGATCCGCGAGGAGGGGCGCTTCCGCTTCCGTCATCGACCTTGCCGTACCCCTCTGACGCGGACGCGCGACACCTGATGATACGTCAACTCTGCAGTCCTGACCAGTGGAAGCCGCTGGCGCAGATGGCCGTCTAGGAGCACTGTCGCGAGGAGGCGGAGACGCCGTCCGCATTGTCGTCCGCGCGAACTCCGTCCGTGCCCCCTGCACGAAGCGCCGCGATCTCGGGGTCGCGGGCGAGGCTGGTCCGTGCTCGCTGAGAGCGGCCACGGGCAGTCGATTCCGAGAGGCCGAGGATCGTCGCGGCCTCGAGAATCGTGAAGCCCTCCCAGTGGACGAGACGCACGAGTTCGGCCTGGTTGGCGGGCAGGCGGGCGATCGCCTCCCGCACTTCATCGAGAGCGGGCGGTGCGGCGTTCGTGCTGACTTCGTTTCGGAGGCGGGCAGCCTGCTCGCGCTGTCGCCGTCGTCCGCGGACCCAGTTGCGAAGCGTGTTCCTCGCGACGCCGTAGAGCCACATCCGTGCTCCCTCGTCGCCTTTCGGCAGCGCTGCCCGCTTGCGCCAGACCACGACGGACAGCTCGGCCAGAAGGTCGGCGGCGTCCTCCTCGGGGCGCACTCTTCGGCGGAAGTACCGGAGCAGCTCGGGCGAGCACCCGATCAGCAGTTCGGTCGTGCGGACATCGGCGGCCTCGTCGCGGCTCACGGCGCGGTGCATTCCACGCTCGACTCGAGCGAAACGCCGGCACCCAGCAGCCCGCGCTCGGAGAAGTCTTCGCTGATGGCGCGTTGCGTCGCGAACCCGAGCGATCTCATCTCCTCGGGGAAGCCGCCGAGTTCATTCTCGAGAATCTCCTGCGCCCTCAGCGTGTAGTCGTCGACGTCCACCGTGCTCAAGAACGCGCGAGCGTCCAGGAGGCGTGCAGCGGAGTCCTCAACCGCGGTCTGCCCGTCCGTCGTGACCTTGAACATGATGTCGCAGGTCTTCCACTCGCCCTCGTGCAGGAACGGATCAGTGGTCAGCACCGCATCTTCGGCAGGTGTCCACAGCCACCACTCGGAGAGGAGCGGGGCCGCAAAGGCTCCACCGGTCGTCAGGGTGAGCGCGCCGAGCACGCTCGCGCCGATCGTCGCAACCAACCGTCTACTGCGCCGTGAGCGCTGGCTCGCCACGACGTCGCCCACGAGTTCCTGCGAGAGGGCGACCATGGAGACCGACTCGGGCAGCTCGGGGCGGGATCGATCGAGCACTGTGGATAGTTCTTGTTCCATACCTGGCTCATGTCCGCTCATGACCGAAACTTAACGTTGAGTCCCAAAGTTGTGGGGACCAAAATCGCTCAGGGCGCGACCGCGCGGGCGAGCACCTCGCGCACCGCGACGATCGCCGGGCGCGACGCCGACGAGCGGCGCGCGGCCGTGAAGACCTCGCGCTCGGGCGACCCCGGCAGGTCGACGAGACGCACCGTCGCGCGGCCGCCCATCCACAGCAGGTCGGGCAGCAGCGCGACGGCGTGGCCGGCCTCGATGAAGCGCACGTGCGCCTGCAGGTCGGCGGTCTCGAAGCGCACGTCGGGCTCGAAGCCGGCGAGCCGGCACTGCTGCTCGGCCCAGTGGCGGCTCGCGGTGCCGCGGGGCTCCATGACCCAGGCGGCGTCGGCTGCATCGGCGAGCGCGCGCCCGCGCCAGCCGCGCGGCACGCCGAGCCGCAGCGCGTCGCGGTGCAGCGGCACGCGGTCGAGCTCGCGCCGCAGCGGGGCCGCGTGCGCGGGGTACTGCTCGGCGATCACGAGGTCGAACTCGCGCGCCCACACCTCGTCGAGCGCGCTCTCGGGCTCGCGCTGCGTCACCTCGACCCGCAGCGACGGATGCTCGGCCTCGAGCAGCGACAGCGCGCGCGGCACGATGCCGAGCGCAGCCGACTGGAACACCGCGAGCCGCACGGTGCCCCGCAGCGGCTCGCCCTCCGTCGCGGCGAGGGATGCCCCGAGCGCCGACTCGAGGCGCTCCATCTCGTCGAGGAGGCGGCCCGCTCCCTCGACCAGGAGCTCGCCCTGCGGAGTCAGCTGCACACGCCGGCCGGAGCGCTCGAGCAGCGGCACGCCCGCCTCGACCTCGAGCTGCGCGAGCTGCTGCGAGATCGTCGAGGGGCTGTAGGCGAGGGCGCGGGCGACGGCGTGCAGGGTGCCGCGTCGGTGCACCTCGCGCAGGAGGCTCAGG
Organism: Actinomycetes bacterium; assembly: GCA_046565745.1. GTDB lineage: Bacteria > Actinomycetota > Actinomycetes > Actinomycetales > Microbacteriaceae > Microcella. Next base: position 2,513 of record JBKHYA010000089.1, on the reverse strand, counting down.
CGGCGGAGATCGAGCACGGGGGCCTCCTCGATGACTGTTCGGGCATCCCGAACAATACTGTGCGCGAATGCTCGCTTTTCGTGACGGCCCGCCGCGCGCACACTGAGATCCAGGTGGGCCGGACGGGCCGCGCGGTGTGCGCGCGACCGGGCCCCTCTCCGCGGAGGCTGACAGGCTGATGACCATGAGCACCCCCATCGACATCCCGCGCGAGAGCCCCGCGCTCGAGCCGCTCGGCGACGAGGCCGTCGCGCTCGTGCGCCGCTGGCTCGACGAGGCCGGCGACGCGAAGCCCGACCCCGCGGCCGCCCGCCTCGCGGGTCTGCTGAAGGACCCGGACGGCCTGCACTTCGCCATCGGCTTCGTTGACCGAGTGGCGCGGCCGGAGGATCTGCGCGTCGCCGCCCGCGACCTGGAGGAGCTCAGCGAGCGCATCCCGAGGTTCCTGCCCGCACCGCTGCGCGGCCTCATCGCCCTCGGCGGCGGCTTCGCGAGGTTCGTGCCGAACCCGATCATCCCCATCGCCCGCCGCGTCCTGCGCGGCATGGTCGGCCACCTCATCGTCGATGCGACGCCCGAGAAGCTCGGGGCGACGCTGACGACGCTCCGCGAGAACGGCGACCGGCTCAACATCAATCTGCTCGGCGAGGCCGTGCTGGGCGACGCGGAGGCGGACAAGCGACTCGCGGGCATCCACGCCCTCGTCGCGCGCGACGACGTCGACTACGTCTCGGTCAAGGTGTCGTCGATCGTCAGCCAGCTGTCGATGTGGGCGTTCGACGAGACCGTCGACCGCGTCGTCGAGCGCCTCGTGCCGCTCTACGAGGAGGCGGCGCGCTCGGGCACGTTCCTCAACCTCGACATGGAGGAGTTCCGCGACCTCGACCTGACGATCGCGGTCTTCGAGAAGCTGCTCGACCGCCCGACCCTGCACGGCTTCGAGGCCGGCATCGTGCTGCAGGCGTACCTGCCCGAGGCCGTTCCCGCGCTCGAGCGCCTCACCGCGTGGGCGCAGCGCCGCCGGGCTGCGGGCGGCGCGGGCATCAAGGTGCGCGTCGTCAAGGGCGCGAACCTCGCGATGGAGCGCGTCGACGCCGCCGTGCACGGCTGGCCCGTCGCCGTCCTGCCGAGCAAGCAGGCGAGCGACGCCAACTACAAGCGCGTGCTCGAGCTCGCCCTGCGCCCCGACCGCGTCGACGCCGTGCGCATCGGCGTCGCGGGCCACAACCTGTTCGACATCGCGTGGGCGCACCTGCTCGCGACCTCGCGCGGCGTCGCCGGAGCGGTCGAGTTCGAGATGCTGCTCGGCATGGCGCCCGACCAGGCCGAGTCGGTGCGCCGCTCGGTCGGCTCGCTCCTGCTCTACACGCCCGTCGTGCACCCCGAGGACTTCGAGTCGGCGATCAGCTACCTCATCCGTCGCTTGGAGGAGAACGCGAGCACCGAGAACTTCCTCTCCGGCGCCTTCGAGCTCGCCGCCTCGCATCAGATGTTCGCGCGCGAGGAGGCCCGCTTCCGCGCCTCGCTCGCCGACCTCGTCGCGCACCCGGGCGCGCCGGCTCCGCACCGCGTGCAGAACCGACAGACGGGGGCGGATGCTCCGCGCGAGCTGCCCCTCGGCGCGACGGCCGCCAGCGTCGGCGTGCGCGAGAACTTCGACAACGAGCCCGACACCGACCCCGCGCTACCCGCCAACCGGGAGTGGGGCCGCGCGATCCTCGAGCGCTCGCGTGCGACCGTGCTCGGCGCCGACGCCGTGGCGGCCGCCGCGATCGCGACGCCGGGGGAGATCGAGCGGGTCGTCGCGGATGCGCGCGCCGCCGCATCCGCCTGGGCCTCGCGCTCGGTCGACGAGCGGGCGGGCGTCCTGCATTCGGCGGGGCGGATGCTCGCCGCTCGTCGCGCGGACCTCCTCGAGATCATGGCCGCCGAGGCCGGGAAGACGCTCGCCGAGGGCGACCCGGAGATCAGCGAGGCGATCGACTTCGCGCACTACTACGCCGAGAGCGCGCGCGACCTGGAGCGCGTCGAGGGCGCGCGGTTCTCGCCCGTGCGGCTGACGCTCGTCGTGCCGCCGTGGAACTTCCCCGTCGCGATCCCGGCGGGGGGCGTGCTCGCGGCGCTCGCCGCAGGCAGCGCGGTCATCATCAAGCCCGCGCCGCAGGTGCGCCGCTGCGCCGCCGTCATGGTGCAGGCGCTGTGGGACGCGGGCGTGCCGCGCTCGGTGCTGCGGTTCGTGGACGTGCCGGAGAACGAGCTCGGGCAGCAGCTCGTGAGCCACCCGGCCGTCGACCGCGTCGTGCTCACGGGGGCGTTCGAGACGGCGGCGCTGTTCCGCTCGTGGCGGCCCGACCTGCCGCTGCTCGCGGAGACGAGCGGCAAGAACGCGATCGTGGTGACGCCGTCGGCCGACTACGACCTCGCCGCCGCCGACCTCGCGCGCTCGGCGTTCGGGCACGCGGGACAGAAGTGCTCGGCGGCGTCCCTCGGGATCCTCGTCGGCTCGGTCGCCG
>JBKHYA010000088.1:0-5897 GCA_046565745.1 Actinomycetes bacterium | reverse complement strand
TCGAGGTGCAGTCCGGCGACGCCCGCGTCTTCGAGCTCGTGCACCGTGCGGGCGACGTTCATGGGCTCGCCGAAGCCGGTGTCGGCGTCGACGAGCGTCGGAAGGTCGCTCATCCGGCTGATCTGGTGGGCGCGCTGCGCGACCTCGGTGAGCGTCGTGAGGCCGATGTCGGGCAGGCCGAGCTCGGCGGCCATGACGGCTCCCGAGATGTAGGCGCCGTCGAAGCCCTTCTCCTGAATGAGGCGGATGCTCAGCGGCGTGAACGCGCCGGGGAAGACCTGCAGGCGGTCGCTCTGCAATCCCGCGCGAAAGGCCTGGCGGCGCTGCGACGGCGTCGTGGTGGTCGACAGCATCAGAAGAGTCCCTTCGGGGCGGCGGGCGGCGGCGTGAGCGGCGTGACGGTGAGGCCGCCGAGCTCGGCGGCGCTCAGCTCGGGCAGGCGAGCCGCGAGCGCGAGGAAGCGGTCGACCTCCTCGTCGGCCAGAACGCCGTCGGCGAGGATGCGCAGCTTGTGCTCGTACTCGGCGCGGCCGAAGGGGCGCGCGCCGAGCGGGTGCGCGTCGGCGACGGCGATCTCGTCGACGACCTTCTCGCCGTTCGTGAGCTCGATCTCGATGCGGCCGCCGAAGGCCTTCTCGCTCAGGTCGAGCGAGTGGTAGCGGCGGGTCCACTCCTTGTCTTCGGTCGTGGTGATCTTCTGCCACAGCGCGACGGTGTCGGGGCGGGCCGCGCGCTCGGGAGCGTAGGAGTCGACGTGGTGCCAGCGGCCGTCCTGCAGGGCGACGGCGACGATGTACGGAATCGAGTGGTCGAGAGTCTCGCGGCTCGCGGTCGGATCGTACTTCTGCGGGTCGTTCGCGCCGGAGCCGATGACGTAGTGCGTGTGGTGGCTCGTGTGCAGCACGATCGCCTTGATGTTGGCGGGGTCGCGCAGCTCGGGGCGCTCGGTGCCGAGGCGGCGCGCGAGGTCGATCCAGGCCTGCGCCTGGTACTCGGCCGAGTGCTCCTTCGTGTAGCTGTCGAGGATGCCCGTGAGCGGTTCGCCGCTGTCGGGCAGCGGAACCTCGTAGCGAGCATCCGGCCCGCTCAGCAGCCACGCGATGAAGCCGTCCTCGCCCTCGTAGATGGGGCTCGGGCTCGTCTGCCCGCGCATGGCGCGGTCGACGGCCTCGACCGCCATCTTGCCGGCGAAGGCGGGGGCGTGCGCCTTCCAGGTCGAGATCTCGCCCTTGCGCGACTGGCGCGTGGCGGTCGTGGTGTGGAGGGCCTGGCCTATGGCCTGGAAGATGGTGCTCTGGTCGAGGCCCAGGAGGGTGCCGATGCCGGCCGCGGCGCTCGGGCCGAGGTGGGCGACGTGGTCGATCTTGTGCTCGTGCAGGCAGATCGCGCGGACGAGGTCGATCTGGATCTCGTAGCCGGTGAGCAGGCCCTTGAGGAGCTGCGCTCCATCGGCGCCGGTGTGCTGCGCGACGGCGAGGATCGGCGGGATGTTGTCGCCCGGGTGCGAGTAGTCGGCGGCGAGGAAGGTGTCGTGGTAGTCGAGCTCGCGCACGGCGACGCCGTTGGCCCATGCGGCCCACTCGGGGCTGACCCTTTTTTCGGGAGCGAGCCCGAAGACGGTCGCGCCGGGCATGTAGGGGTGGGCTTCGGCCTGGCCGCGGGCGCTGACGACGGGCGCACGGCCGATGCTCGCGGTCGCGACGGCGGCGTTGTCGATGACGCGGTTGATGACCATGTCGACGGCCGCGTCGTCGAGCGGGCGGTCCTGCTCGGAGGCGAGGGCGGCGAGCTTGCCGGCGAGCTGGTCGGGGGCGGCGAGGGGCTCGCTGCTCTTGTACGTACGGACGGTGTGCGTCGTGGTCATGCTCGCTCTTTCGTCGGGGCCGCGGTTGCGGCGTCGGCAGGGGCCGGGGCGGCCGGGGGCAGGTGGCGGTGGATGCTCGTGAGGGCCTCGTGCAGGTGGAGCCGGGTGGCGGCGGCGGCGCGCTCGCCGTCTCCGTCGGCGATCGCTCGGGCGATGGCGCCGTGCTCGGCCGCGCTGGCCGCGAGGCGCGCATCGTCGTCCCGGGCGAGGCGCCGCACGCGTGCGAGGTGGACGCGCGTGCTCGCGATCGCGGCCGCGAGGTAGGGGCTGTGGCTCAGAGCCGCGTCGAGGGCGGCGTCGAACTCGGCGACGAGGGCGTAGTAGCCGTGGCGCTGGGGATCGTCGTCGGAGAGGGTCGACGGGCTGACGGCACGAAATCGGTCAGCGAGGTCGGCGAACGCGGCCGCGGTGGCCCGGTCGGTGGCCGCGCGGGCGGCGGCGAGGCGCGCGGCCTGCTCGTCGAGGGCGCGGCGCAGGTCGAAGAGGGCGGCGACGTCGCCAGCGTCGATGTGCGAGACGACGAGCGAACGCGGCCCGCGCTCGGTCGCGAGCCCGGCCGCGATGAGGCGAGCGAATGCCTCGCGCACGGGGGTGCGGCTCACACCGAGCCGCGTCGCCTGCTCGACCTCGGCGAGCGGGGCGCCGGGCGCGAGCTCGCCCTCGACGATCTGCGTGCGCAGCGTCTCGAAGGCGCGCTCGGCGGAGGTGAGGGCCGTCGCCCGCTGCACCGCCGCATCCATCGCCATGCCCTCAATGTATACATTGAGTGATCCTGCCGCCACATTCGGCCCGACTTTCCGAATTCCCGTATACAAGCCGGCGGAGTGACGGAAGCCGATCTTCGCCCCGAACGTCCTTCCAGAACTACGGAACGGGTGAGCCGCGTTCACCCACTCCGTAGTTCTGGAAGGGCCGAGGCGGGCACCGGGATGCCGCAGCTCAGGGTGCGGCCGACAGGTGCGGGCCGTCAGGCGCGGGAATCTAGACTGAAGGGCTCATGACTGACCCCGCCGCGCCCCTGCGCATCACCTACCCGGAGGACCTGCCGGTCAGTCAGCGGCGCGACGACATCGCCGCCGCCATCCGCGACAACCAGGTCGTCATCGTCGCGGGCGAGACCGGTTCGGGCAAGACGACGCAGCTGCCGAAGATCCTCCTCGAGCTCGGCCGAGAGCGCATCGCCCACACGCAGCCGCGCCGCATCGCCGCCCGCACGATCGCCGAGCGCGTCGCCGAGGAGCTCGGCACCGAGCTCGGCGGGCTCGTCGGCTACAAGGTGCGCTTCACCGACCAGGTCGGCAAGACCACGCGCGTCACCCTCATGACCGACGGCATCCTGCTCGCCGCCCTCCGCGGCGACCGCGAGCTCACGAACTACGACGCGATCATCATCGACGAGGCGCACGAGCGCAGCCTCACGATCGACTTCCTGCTCGGCTACCTCAAGCAGCTCCTCCCCCGCCGCCCCGAGCTCAAGGTCATCATCACCTCGGCGACGATCGACCCGCAGAGCTTCGCCGCCCACTTCGCCGCCGCCGACGGCACGCCCGCCCCCATCATCGAGGTCAGCGGGCGCACCTTCCCCGTCGAGGTGCGGTACCGGCCGCTCGTCCCCGACGGCGTCGACACCGCCAACACAGCGACCGACTACCCCGGCGACCCGGACGATGACGAGGCAGACGGCCCCAGCACTCCCGGCGAGGCCATCGACATGATCGACGGCGTCATCGCCGCGGTCGACGAGCTCGGCCGCGAAGGCGACGGCGACGTGCTCGTGTTCTTCAGCGGCGAGAACGAGATCCGAGACGCGACGGATGCCCTTCGCGGCCACCTCGCCCGCCAAGGTCCGCGCGGCGCAGGCACCGAGGTGCTGCCGCTCTACGGTCGGCTCAGCGCGGCCGAGCAGCACCGGGTGTTCGAGCGGGCGCCCGCGGGCATCCGTCGCCGCATCGTGCTGGCGACCAACGTCGCCGAGACGAGTCTCACGGTGCCGGGCATCCGCTACGTCGTCGACACCGGGACCGCCCGCATCAGCCGGTACTCCGCGCGTGCGAAGGTGCAGCGCCTGCCGATCGAGCCGATCTCGCAGGCGAGCGCCAACCAGCGCTCGGGCCGGTCGGGGCGCACGAGCGACGGCATCGCGATCCGGCTGTACTCCGAGCTCGACTACGGCAAGCGGCCCGAGTACACCGACCCCGAGATCCTGCGCACGAACCTCGCGGCGGTCATCCTGCAGATGTTCTCGCTCGGGCTCGGCGACATCGAGCGCTTCCCGTTCCTGCAGCCGCCCGACAAGCGCGGCATCAAAGACGGCCTCGATCTGCTGCTCGAGCTCGGCGCGATCGTGCCGGCGAACGGCCAGAACCGCATCACCCAGCTCGGCCGCGACCTCGCCCAGCTGCCGCTCGACCCCCGCTACGGCCGCATGGTGCTCGAGGCGAAGAAGCACGGCGTCGTGCGCGAGGTCATGGCGATCGTCGCGGGGCTGTCGATCCAGGACCCGCGCGAGCGGCCCGCCGAGAAGCGCGAGCGCGCCGACCAGCTGCACAACCGGTTCCGCGATCCGAATAGCGACTTCATCAGCCTCCTCAACCTCTGGAACCACCTGCAGAGCCGGCAGGCCGAGCTCAGCGGCAACCAGTTCCGCAAAGAGGTGCGCAGCGAGTTCCTCAACTACCTGCGCATTCGCGAGTGGCAGGACGTCTACCGCCAGCTCACTCGCCAGGGGCAGCAGCTTCGGCTGCTCACGAAGGAGGAGGCGCGCACGCCGGCGGCGAAGGGCGGCGACGCCGACGGCATCCACAAGGCGCTGCTGAGCGGCCTGCTCAGTCACCTCGGGATCCGCGACGCCGAGAAGCGCGACTACCTCGGCGCACGCCAGCGCCGCTTCGTCCTCTTCCCCGGCTCTGGCCTCGCGAAGAAGCAGCCGACCGCGATCATGGCCGCCGAGCTCGTCGAGACGAGCCGCCTCTTCGCGCGCACCGTCGCATCGATCGACCCCGCGTGGGCCGAGCCGATCGCGGGCGACCTCGCGAAGCGCCAGTACAGCGCGCCGCGGTGGGAGAAGCGGCAGGGCGCCGCGGTCGTCGACGAGAAGGTGACGCTCTTCGGCGTGCCGATCATCCCGCGCCGGCGCACGCAGCTCGCCCGCACCGACCCCGCGCAGGCGCGCGAGCTGTTCATCCGCCACGCGCTCGTCGAGGGCGACTGGGATGTCTCGCGCGTCGACAAGCGCCTCACCGCGTTCGTCCGCGACAACCAGCGCACCCGGAGGGAGCTCGAGCAGCTCGAGGAGCGCACGCGCCGCCGCGACATCCTGCTCGACGACGAGCGCATCGTCGACTTCTTCGACGCGCGCATCCCCGCGGACGTCACCGACGTGCGCCGCTTCGAGAAGTGGTGGCGGGATGCCCGGCGCGAGCATCCCGATCTGCTGACCCTGTCGCGCGACGATCTCGTCGAGGCCGACGAGATCGCGGTCGACACTGCGTCGACCGATGCCGCCTACCCGACGAGACTCACGCTCGGCGAGCAGACCCTGAGCGTCGGATACCGCTTCGAGCCCGGCACCGCCGACGATGGCGTGACCGTCACCGTGCCGCTCCCGCTGCTGCCGCGCCTCGACACCGCAGGTTTCGACTGGCTCGTGCCGGGGCTGCGCCTCGAGCTCGTGACGGCGCTGCTCAAGTCGCTGCCGAAGGCGATCCGCCGCAACGTCGTGCCGGCCGCCGACTGGGCGCGCGGCATGCTCGCCGAGCTGCCCGATGAGCCGCCGGCCGACGATCGGGGCGGCGCGCGCTCGATCGCGGAGGTGCTCGCCGCGCGCATCTCCCGCACCGCCTACGTGCAGTCCACCGCCGACGACGTCGACTGGCACCGCATCCCCGATCACCTCAAGCCGACGTTCGCCGTCGAGGACGCCCGCGGTCGCCGGCTCGGCGCCGACAAGGATCTCGAGGCGCTCAAGCGCCGCTTCGCCGGCCAGGCGCGCACCCAGGTCGCGAAGGCGGCGGTCAAGGTGACGAGCGATCTC
>JBKHYA010000087.1:0-5933 GCA_046565745.1 Actinomycetes bacterium | reverse complement strand
CCGCCTGCTCGGCCGCCTCGGCGCGCTCCTCCTCGGCCGTGCGCGCCGCCTCCGCCGCCTCGGCCGCCGCCATGCGCGCCGTCAGCAGCTCGTGCGCCGTCTCGCGATCAACGACCGTCCCGTACTGCGCCATGAGCGGCGACGCCGCGATCGTCGCCTCGATCGACGCCGCCGGCGCCGGATCCATCGAGCCCTGCGGCGCCCGCAGGCGCGTCCACGCCACGGGCGACGGCGCGCCCTTCTCATTCATGACCGTCACGATCGCCTCGCCGATGCCGAGCGTCGTCAGCACCTCGCCCAGGTCGTACCCGCTCGTCGGGTACGTCGACACCGTCGACCGCAGCGCCTTCGCGTCATCCGGCGTGTGCGCCCGCAGCTGGTGCTGCACGCGCGAGCCCAGCTGCGCGAGCACGTCCGCCGGGACATCCTTGGGCGTCTGCGTCACGAAGAAGATTCCGACCCCCTTCGAGCGGATCAGCCGCACCGTCTGCGTGATCGCCGCCAGGAAGTCCTTCGACGCGTCCTTGAAGAGCAGGTGCGCCTCGTCGAAGAAGAACACGAGCTTCGGCTTGTCGAGATCGCCGACCTCGGGCAATTCCTCGAACAGTTCGGACAGCATCCACAGCAGGAACGTCGAGAACAGGGCGGGCTTGTCGGCCACGCCGGGAACCTCGAGCAGGCTGATCACCCCGCGCCCATCGGCCGTCGTGCGCAGGAAGTGCGCCGTGTCGAACTCGGGCTCGCCGAAGAACGCGTCGGCCCCGTCGGCCGCGAACGCGATGAGCTCGCGGAGGATCACGCCCGCCGTCGCCGAGCTCAGCCCGCCCAGCTCGGCGAGCTCGGGCTTGCCCTCCTCGCTCGTCAGGAACTGGATCACCGACCGCAGGTCGTCCAGATCGACGAGCGCGAGCCCGTTGCTGTCGGCGTAGTGGAACACGAGCCCCAGGCTCGACTCCTGCGTCTTGTTGAGCCCGAGCACCTTGCTCAGCATGAGCGGCCCGAAGCTCGACACCGTCGCCCGCACGGGCACTCCGTGCCCGATGCCGCCGAGGCAGTAGAACTCGGTCGGGTGCGCCGTCCCCGCCCAGTCCTGGCCGATGCCGCGAGTGCGCGCGAGCAGCTTCTCGCTCGCCTCGCCCGCGACCGAGATGCCGCTCAGGTCGCCCTTGATGTCGGCCGCGAACACCGGAACCCCCGCGGCGCTCAGCTGCTCGGCGAGCACCTGCAGGGTCTTCGTCTTGCCGGTGCCCGTCGCGCCCGCGACGAGCCCGTGCCGATTCGTCATCGCGAGAGGGATGCGCACCGGCACGTCCGCGCGCGCGTCGCCGTTCACGAGCGCGCCCATCTCGAGCGCGGCACCCTCCATCGCGTAGCCGTCGCGGATCACCGCCACCTGCGCCTCGTCGAGCGGACCGCCCGCGGTCGACTCGACCTGCGCCGCGGCGTCGGACGCCGACACGGGTGCCGCGGGCGCCGCGTCGGCCGGCGCCTCCGCGGTCTCCGCCGCGGCGCGCGTCTCCGCCTCCGCCTGCGCGGTCGCCTCGGCGAGCGCCGCCTGGGCCTCCTCGAGGGCCTTACGTGCCGCCTCGACGGCTGCGGCGGCTGCCGCGGCCTCCGCCGCGGGGTCCGCCCCGGTCTGCGTCGCGTCGTCGCTGTCGCTCATGGGCGCCAGCCTAGGCGAGCAGGGTGCGCGAACGGGAGGATGCGTCAGGCGAGCCGGCTCAGGCGCGCGCGGCCGGCTCCCGCTCCTCGAGACCCCACGACTGCCCGTAGCCGCCGGCGGCCTCGGGGCGCGCCATGAGCTCGAGGAACGCCTCGGCGTCGAACGCCTCCGGGCCGAGCACGCCCGTGCCGCTCCACGCGCCGGTCGCGAGCAGCTCGAGGGCGATGACGGGGTTGAGCGCGGTCTGCCACACGACGCACTGGCTCTCGTACTCGGCCATCGTCCACTCGTTGTCGGAGACGTGGTACAGGTACACCTCGCGGGGCGAGCCGTCCACGCCGGTTCCCGTGACCCAGAGCCCGGCGCAGGTCTTGCCGGTCATCCGCGGACCGATCGTGGCCGGGTCGGGCAGACCCGCCGCGACGACGTCACGAGGGCTGACCTCGACCGGGCCGTTCGCCGAGCGCACGCGCAGCGGCTCGGTCCTGTCGAGCCCGAGCTGGTGCAGGGTCTTGAGGATGCCGATGAACTCGTCGCCGAGCCCGTACTTGAAGGTCACGCGCTTCGCGTCGACCCAGCGCGGCATCAGGAGCACCTCCTCGTGCTCGACGTTGACGCACTCGACCGGGCCGATGCCCTCGGGGAAGTCGAAGACCTCGGGCTCGCTGAACGGCGGGGTCGTGAACCAGCCGCGATCCTTCTCCCAGATGACGGGAGGGTTCAGGCACTCCTCGATCGTCGTCCAGATCGAGAAGCTCGGCGCGAAGATCTCGTCGCCGTTCTCGTCGCGCACGACGAGGTTGGCGCCGTCGCGCGTGCCGAGCTCGTCGATCTCCGAGAAGAGGTGGTCGGCGGCGTAGCGGGCGAAGACGTCGCTCAGGCCGGGCTCGACGCCCATGCCGACGAGCGCGAGGCGGCCCGCGGCCTCCCAGTCGGCGGCCACCTCGAACTGCTCGTCGCCGAGCTTCACGCCCGTCTCGCCGTAGGGGTTCGTCGGGTGCGGGTGCGACAGGCTCATCGCCATGTCGAGGTAGTCGGCGCCGGCCGCGAGGGCGCCGGCGAAGATCGTCGGCACGAACTTCGGCTCGACGGCGTTCATGACGTGCGTCGCGCCGTGCTCGCGTGCGACCCGCTCGACGGCGGATGCGTCGCTCGCGTCGATCTGCGCCGCCACGAAGCGGGTGCCCTGGTCGCCGTGCCGGTCCGTGATCCACGCGATCGTGCGCTCGGCGCGGCTCACGTCGTAGTCGCTGACGATGATCGTCTCGAAGAACGAGCGGCGAGCGGCGATCTTGGCGATGGCGTCTCCGACGCCTCCGGCACCCACGAGGAGGATTCTCATGAGGTCATATTATCCAGATGGACAACGGGTTCGCTAGGGGGTGCGTGCGGGTTCCGCGGGCGTGATCACGCGCGACACCTGGTTGGCCCCGAGCGTGGGCGCGCCCTCCGCGGGCGTGAGCGGCGTCGCCGCGGCCCCCGTCGGCTGCGGCGCGTTCTTCGACGGCCGCGGCTCGCGCTCGAGGCGCGACGCGAGGGGCGCCCACACGATGATGCTGATCGCGATGCCCACGAGCGCGCCGCCGATCGTGTCGGTGACCCAGTGGGCGCCGAGGTAGGTGCGGCTCAGCGCCATCGCGATGATCCAGGCGATGCCGAGCATCCACACCCAGGCGCGGGAGCGCGACAGACCGAACAGCAGGACGAGCGTCGTCGCGACCGTCGCCGCGTTCGCGACGTGACCGGACGGGAACGAGCCGAAGTCGGCGACGACGAGGATGTCCTCCGGTCGGGCCCGGGCGAAGAGGCTCTTCAGCAGCTGCACCGTCGCGCCGCTCAGGGCCGCGGCGACGATCGAGAACAGCGCGCCCCAGGGTCGGCGCGCGATGAGCAGAAGCGCGACCATCCCGAGCGGGATGACGAAGATGGCGACGATGCCGCCGCCGATGCGGTCCATGAGGAGGGCGAGAACCTCCAGCTGGGGCGTCCGCCCCGCGAGGACGTCGTCCATCCACTCGGCGTCGAGCTCGAGCGGCGATTCGCGCAGCATGACCAGGAGGCCGAGAGCGGCGGCGAGGGCGAGGGCGAGGACTCCGCTGATCCAGCGCCAGTGGTTGACGACGCGGCGAGTGGTGGTCGGCTGCATGGGGGCACCCTACCGAGAGTCGGCCGACGGATGCTCACGGCCGTTCAGCCGTTTCGCACGCGTCGGTCAGCGCGAGAGCGCCGGCACCGTCCGCGGTCGCACGACGAACCACAGCGAGAGCACCGCGACGAGGGCCGCGACCGCCATCGCCGCGCCCATGGGCGTGGCGCTGCCGATGCCGAACACGCCCACGATCGGCGACAGCAGACCGGCGAGGCCGAAGTTGAGGGCGCCGAGCAGCGACGCCGCGGTGCCGGCCTCCTTGCCGTGGTTCGCGAGCGCGAGCACCTGCACCATGGGGAAGCCGAAGCCGCACGCCATGATGAAGAAGAACAGCGGCACGATCGTGCCCCACATGCCGGCGCCCGCCTGATCGAGCACGACGATCGCGATCGCGCTCACGAGGAGGACGGCGGTCGAGACCGCGAGGATCCACTGCGGCGGGATGCGCTTCGCGAGCCGCGCGCTCGTCTGCACGCCGATGAAGACGCCGACGGAGTTCGCCGCGAAGACGACGCCGTAGGCCTGCGGGTCGAGGCCGTAGACGTCCTGGAAGAGGAACGATGACGCCGAGAGGTAGGCGAACAGGCCCGTGAAGGTGAAGCCGCCGATGACGGCGACACCGATGAAGATGCGATCGCGGAACAGTGCCCGGTAGCGCTCGGCGATCGTGGAGTGGCCGCGGTCGGAGCGGCGGGCGGGCGGCAGCGTCTCGACGATGAGGAACCAGGAGGCGGCGACGACGAGGATTCCGTATCCGGCCAGCACGACGAACAGACCCCGCCACTCGGTCAGCAGGAGCAGCTGCGAGCCGATGAGCGGAGCCAGGATCGGAGCGAGGCCGGTGATGAGGGCCAGGCGGGAGAGCATCCGCACCAGGGGGTACCCGCCGAAGAGATCGCGCACCATCGCCATCGCGACGACGCCGCCCGCGGCCGCGCCGGCGCCCTGGAGGACGCGCGCGGCTAGGAGCCACGTGACATCGGGGGCGGCGGCGACCATCAGGCTCGCGGCGACATGGACGGTCGACGCGGTGATGAGCGGGAGGCGGCGGCCGACGCGGTCGCTCCACGGGCCGACGATGAGCTGACCGAAGCCGAAGCCGACCATCGTCGCGGTGAGGGTGAGCTGGACGAGCGCGATGCTGATGCCGAGGTCGGCCTCGACCTGCGGGACGGCCGGCAGGTACAGGTCGACCGTGAAGGGGCCGAGAGCGGTGAGGGCGCCGAGCACGACGACGTAGACGATGCGCTGGCGCCGAGTGAGCGAGTCGCCGGGGTGCACGACGGTGGTCATTGTCACCACTGTAGGGGCGCGCGGGGCGCGTGTCGAATCGATTCGACCGGGTGCGCGTGTCGCGGGCGCCGACGCCCGCTCGAGGCCGCGCCCGGCGCCGCGGCGGGCGCGCGTCGGCTCAGCCCTTCGCGGCCTTCGACTTCGCCTTCGCGGCCTTCTTCGCCTCGCGCACCTTCGCGAGCGAGTCCGCGTCGACGATGTCGGCGACCGAGCGGTACGAGCCCTGCGCGCCGTAGTCGCCGGCGGCCTCGCGCCACCCCTCGGCCTCGAGCCCGCACTGCTTGCCGAGCAGCGCGAGGAAGATCTTCGCCTTCTGCTCGCCGAAGCCGGGCAGCTCCTGCAGCCGGCGCAGGATCTCGGCGCCGTCGGGCGCGAGCCCGTCGATCCCGGGCCGCGTCCAGATCGCCTCGGCGTGCCCACCCCACTCGTCGCGCACCTCCGCGGCGAGCGCCTGCACCCGTCTGGCCATCGAGCCGGGGAAGCGGTGCACCGCGGGCGACTCCGTGAACATCGCCGCGAAGGCCTCGGGGTCGGCGGCGGCCACCGTCTCCGGGTCGAACCCGCCCATCCGGTCGCGGATCTTCGCGGGCCCCGCGAACGCGGTCTCCATGGGCACCTGCTGGTCGAGGAGCATCCCGACCAGGAGCGCGAAGGGGTCGTCGGTGAGCAGCGCGTCGGCGGGGGCATCCCCCGTGATGTTCAGAGCCATGCGCGTATCGAACCACGCGCGCCTGCGGCGGCGCTCAGCGACCGTCCGGGCGGATGCCCGCCGCGCCTACTCCGGGATGCTGCGGCTGCGGATGAGCTCGCTGTACCAGTGCCCGCTCT
>JBKHYA010000086.1:0-5992 GCA_046565745.1 Actinomycetes bacterium | reverse complement strand
GCCGGCCACACGGTCGTGATCGGCGACGAGAAGTACGCGCTGCACCTCCTCCCGAGCGGCATCCTGACGCCCGGCGTCACGCCTGTCATCTCCAACGGCGTCGTCATCGACATCGAGGTGCTCTTCCAGGAGCTCGAGGCGCTCTCGGCCCGCGGCGTCGACGTGTCGAAGCTGCGCATCAGCGCCAACGCGCACGTCATCACGGCGTACCACCGCACCCTCGACAAGGTCACCGAGCGCTTCCTCGGCAAGCGCCAGATCGGCACGACCGGCCGCGGCATCGGCCCGACGTACGCCGACAAGATCAACCGCGTAGGAATCCGCATGCAGGATCTGTTCGACGAGAACATCCTGCGCCAGAAGGTCGAGGGCGCCCTCGATCAGAAGAACCACCTGCTCGTGAAGGTCTACAATCGCCGCGCGATCACGGTCGATGAGATCGTCTCGGAGCTGCTGTCGTACGCCGAGCGCCTTCGCCCGATGGTCGTCGACACGGCTCTCGAGCTGCACCAGGCGCTCGAGCGCGGCGAGACCGTGCTCTTCGAGGGCGGCCAGGCGACGATGCTCGACGTCGACCACGGCACCTACCCCTTCGTCACCTCCTCGAGCGCGACCTCCGGCGGCGCCGCGACCGGGTCGGGCATCGCCCCGAACCGCATCGACCGCGTCATCGGCATCGTCAAGGCGTACACGACGCGCGTCGGCTCCGGGCCGTTCCCGACCGAGCTCTTCGATGCCTCGGGCGACTTCCTGCGCGAGAACGGCCACGAGTTCGGCACGACGACGGGCCGCCCGCGCCGCTGCGGCTGGTACGACGCGCCCATCGCGCGCTACTCGGCCCGCATCAACGGCGTCACCGACTACGTCATGACGAAGCTCGACGTGCTCACCGGGCTCGAGCGCATCCCCGTCTGCGTCGCCTACGAGGTCGACGGCGTGCGGGTCGACGAGGTCCCGGTCTCGCAGAGCGACTTCCACCACGCGACGCCGATCTACGAGGAGTTCCCCGGCTGGTCGGAGGACATCTCAGGCGCGCGCACGTTCGAGGATCTCCCGAGGAACGCCCAGGACTACGTGCTCGCGATCGAGGCGATGAGCGGCGCGCGCATCTCGGCGATCGGCGTGGGCCCCGGCCGCGACGCGATCATCGCGCGGCACGACCTGCTCGACTGAGCCGCCGGACGGACCGGCGCGCCCGCAGCCGGCGCACGTGCCGCCCGACGGGGTGCTCGCGCGGCCAGTGCCGAGCGAGCGTGTACATGCCCCGCCACCCGCGGCGCAGCATCGACGGCACTCCCTCGAGCGGGCGCGCCGACACCGGCAGGGTCAGTCGGTCGTCGAAGAGCACGACGGCGTCGGGGCCGAGGTGCACGCTGAGATCCATGTCGTCGTGCACGTCGGCGTCGTTCCGGCAGACCTCCGCGCCGACGCGCTCCCACACCGAGCGCCGCAGCGCCATCGCCGACCCGAAGACCGGCAGGTTCGCGAGCGCCCACCGCACGAGCACGAAGTACGGCCCGAGGTAGAGGCGCGACCGCACGGGCTGCCGCTCGCCCTCGTCCGTCTCGAGCAGGCCGCTGCCGGTGAGCGCGTCCGCCTCCGGATGCTCGGCGTACAGCCGCTGCACCGTGGCGACCCACTCCGGCCCGGGCCGACTGTCGGAGTCGAGGCGCGCGATGACGTCGCCGACCGCCGCGTCGTACCCGGTCGCGCTCGCGATGGGGATGCCCACCTGGAGCTGCTCGACGACGCGAGCCCCGTGGCTACGGGCGACGGCCGCGCTCTCATCGGTGCTGCCGTTGTCGACGACCACGATCTCGAGCGGCGGAGACGTCTGCACCGCGAGCGCGCGCAGGCACCGCTCGAGGTAGCCGGCGTCGTCGCGGACCGGGATCACGACCGAGACGGTGGGCTCCGCGCGGGCGGGCTCGGTCATCCAGGGGTCCTTCCGATCGGGGGCGCGGAGGTCGACTGCTCCGCGCGCACACCCGACCTCATCGAAGCGCCGCACGCCTGTCAATCCCCTGTTCGCCATTCTTGCGCGCGCCTACCGTCGCTACTATGACCACCCGCATCGCCCCCGCCCCGCGCTCGACGCGCGAGCCCATGACCATCCCCACTCCGCGCGGTCCCGTGAGCGCGGCCATCGTGGCCGTCGTCACCGGACCGATCGGCCTCCCCCCGATCGTCTCGTCGCTGGATGCTCAGGTCGAGCGCGCTGTCATCAACAGCGGCGACATCCTCACCGACGACGATCTGCAGCTCGCGCTCCTCTTCCTCCACGCGCTCGCCGACGGCGGCATCGTCGGCGTCGACTCGCGCTGGGCGGACGACGGCATCCTCGTCGAGGTGCGCCGGACGCTCGAGACGTCGCTCGACGAGGCGCTGCGCGATCGCCTCGCGCGCGCCCCGATCGTCGCCGACGGCACCGACCGGCTCGCCGCGTTCCTCCGGGACGAGGCGACGACTGCCGAGCTCGACGAGTTCCTCGCGATCGCGGCCGTCTCGGCGAGCTGCGACTCGCTGCCGGAGCTCGCGACGGCTCTCGAGCGCGCGGGCCTCGACTGCACCCGCGGCCACTACCTCGATGCCGTCGACGTGCGCGTGATCACCGCGCGCACGACGGCGACGATGCTCGCCGCGACCGCCCTGCGCGGCCGCTCGGCGATCGCCGCGCAGCTGCCGCCGCTCGCCGGCTGCATCGCCGCCGCCGCGGGCCGCTTCGACGTCGAGATCACCCTCGACGATGCGAGCTCGCCCGTGCGCACCGACGCGCGCCGCTTCGCGCGCGACGCCCGTCGCCTGGTCGAGCACCTCGCGGCCGCCCACACTCTCGACGCGTGGATGCACGCCGAGAGCGCCCTGCGCGCCTGCGACGTCATCGAGGGGGATCGCGTGCTCAGCGCAGCGGCCCTCGCGCTTCGCGATGTCGACGTGCAGGAGGACGAGCGCGGAGCCCGTGCCGCCGACGCCGCGGCGACTGCCGAGGCCGAGCGGCGCGACGTGCGCGAGCTTGAGAACGCCCGCTGAGACCGGCCCCCACCGCGAACGGCGCGGACCCCGATCGCTCGGAGTCCGCGCCGTTCGTCGTGCGGGCGGCGGCGGCGGCCGACGTCGTCGTGCCGCGCGCCGTCGGCGGTCAGCGGCCGATGACGGCGAGCAGCGCCTCGCAGGCCTTCTCGCAGCGGCGGCACGCCTCGGCGCACAGCTTGCAGTGCTCGTGGTGGTCGGCGTGCTGCTCGCACTCCTCCGCGCACGAGCGACAGGCCTCGATGCACGCCTGCAGCTGGGCGCGCATGATCGAGGAGTGCTCCTCGGGCGCGCCCGCGACGGCCTGCGTCGTGGCCGCGCAGATCGCGGCGCACAGCAGGTCGACGCGCACGCACTCGAGCATCGCGGTCGGGTCCTCCTCGCTCAGGCACGCGTCGGCGCACACGGTGCACGCGGTCGCGCAATCGGCGAGGGCCTGCAGCGCTTCGGCGTAGAGGCGGCCCTCGGCGCCGGAACGGGGGTGGCTGAGCGAGATGCGCTCGATGAGGGTCGAGCCGGTGGAGGGGTCGGGGGATTCGGCGTGATCAGTCATGCGGGGAACCGTAACCCCGGGCATCCGCCGCCTCCACCCCGTTGCCGAAACCGCGAACCGTGGGTACCGTGCCCCCCCGTTCGCGGGAACGCGCGCCCGGACCGGTCGGGCGTACAGTGCGGGCATGGGGACTCGGGGACTCACTGCGCTCGCCGCCGGCACTGCCGCGGCCGTGCTCGTCATCGGCGGAATCGGGACGGCGGCGTACGCGTCGGACGTCCGAACGACCGTCGCGACGGCACTCTCATCTCTCGGGGTGGAGGCGAGCGAGGGGCTCGTCGACGACCTCGTCGAGGACGACACTCTGGAGGACTCGCTCGAAGAGGGCGACGGCACCGAGGGCGACGACGCCGAGTCGACCGAGGAGGACCTCGAGGAGTCCTTCCTCGCCTGGAACGAGCGCGCCGAGCTGTGGCGCACCGCGTTCGCCGAGGTCAAGACCGAGTTCGACGCGTGCCGCGCCGAGGCCGAGGGGGGCAAGGGCGACTGCGCCGTCGCGTTCTCCGGTCGCCTGCAGGTCGCGTTCGCCGAGACGCTCGTGGAGTTCCTCGAGTCGCAGAGCGAGGCGATCGCCGCCCTCCCGGAGGAGGAGCGCGCCGCCGCGCAGGAGGAGCTCGACCGACGCCTCGCCAAGGCGATCGACAAGCTCGACCGCACGCAGGAGCGCGTGGCCGAGCGCGACGCCGCCCGCCTCGAGCGCGCCATGTCGAAGCTCGAGGGCGGCGACGAATCGACCGACGGCGAGGCCGCCGAGACCGAGACGGCCGGCAAGCCCGGCAAGCCGGAGAAGGCCGACAAGGTCGGCGGATCGGGCAACGGCGGCGGGGGCGGCAAGCCCGACCACGCCGGCAAGCCCGGCGGGAAGTGATGCGGGCGAGGGCATCCCTCGCCGCACCGATCGCGCTGCTCGCCGCGCTCTCCCTCGCCGGATGCGCGGGAGAGACCGAAGCCGCACCGAGCCCGCACCCGACGCTCGTGCGCGAGCTGCCGAGCGACCTGAGCGCGCGCGGGGTGCTTCTCGCGGCGGTGCTGCTGAGCGAGGGCGATGTCGAGCGGGCCGTCGCCGACGGGCTCGTGACGCCGACCGAGGTCGATGAGGCGATCCGCGCGATCGAGCGCGAAGAGCTCGACGTCTGGGCGCAGCGCGCCGAGACCGAGCTCGCCGACGACTGACCCCGTCGCGCGAGGCCAGCGCGCTCTCGCGCGGGATACGCTCGGAGCATGGACGACGCGGCCCTCGGCGAGCTCGGCTCGCTGCGCAAGAGCATCGACAACATCGACGCGGCGCTCGTGCACCTGCTCGCCGAGCGGTTCAAGTGCACGCAGACCGTCGGGCGCCTCAAGGCCGCCGTCGGGCTGCCCGCCTCGGACCCGGACCGCGAGCGCATCCAGATCGCGCGGCTGCGGGCCCTCGCCGAGGAGGCCGAGCTCGACCCGGCCTTCGCGGAGAAGTTCCTGAGCTTCATCGTCGCCGAGGTGATCCACCACCACGAGCAGATCGCGTCGACGGGCACGATCTCGACCGAGCCGGGCGCTCCGCAGGGGTAGTAGCGGCGGCTTTCGGCCGTCGCGCTCGCGCGCGGCCTGCGGCGTCGACGCGAGCCGCTAGCGTCGGGACGTGACCGAATCGAGCGCCGCGCCGCGGGCATCCGCCGCGCCCCGCGAGGGCTGGGTCGCGACGCAGTTCGCGCTCAGCGGGCTCGTGTGGGGCGCGAGCTTCCTGTTCATCGCGATCGCGCTCACGGGCATGACGCCCGTGCAGGTCGCGGCCGGGCGGGCCGTGCTCGGGGCGCTCACGCTCGGGCTCATCGTGCTCGTCACCCGCGATCGGTTGCCGGCGTGGGGGCGCATCTACGGGCACCTCGCCGTCGTCGGCGTGACCTTCTGCGTGCTGCCGTACCTGCTGTTCAGCCTGGCCGGCACGGAGAACCAGATCCCGTTCGGCGGCACCGCGGTGCTGATCATCGTCGGCGTCGGCCTCGAGACGGTGAAGCAGGTCGAGAGCCAGCTCATGCTGCGCAACTACGAAGGCTTCCTGCGCTAGTGCGCCTCGTCCTGGTCGGGCCTCCCGGAGCGGGCAAGGGGACCCAGGCGCAGTTCATCGCCGAGCACTGCGGCGTGCCCAAGATCAGCACCGGAGACATCTTCCGGGCGAACGTCAGCGGCGGCACGCCCCTCGGGCTCGAGGCCAAGGCCTAGATGGACCGCGGCGACCTCGTCCCGCTCGGGAAACCGCTTCGGCAGCATGGCCGGGAAGACTACGCGGCCTGGATGTCGAGGATCTTGTACTTCAAGGATCCTCGCGGGGTCGCGACCTCGACGGTCTCGCCCTTGAGGAACTGGTCGACCATCTTGGCGACCTGTGCGGCCAGCAGGCGGGTGTCCTTGAACACCGTGGACGTCTGCTCG
>JBKHYA010000085.1:0-6127 GCA_046565745.1 Actinomycetes bacterium | reverse complement strand
GCGACGCCGCTCGCCCGCAGGGGGCTCATGATCGTCGCGCCCTCGGCCGGGGCGCCGATCTGCAGCGGGCTGAGGGTGCTCTCGGGCAGGCCGCGCGCGAACTCGCCCTGGGCATCCACGTGCCCGCCGAGCGTCTCGACGACGTCGCCGTCGACCGTGAAGGTCAGAGCGCGGATGGGAGCCCGGACATGCCGAGAGGCGGGCCGCTCTCGCGGCACCGCCTCTCGGGGTGCGGCGCCCGGGGGCGCCGTGATCCTGATCACATCGGGGGCTCAGGGCCTAGCCAAGCCCGATCAAGTGAAGATGCTGACGCCACCGGGGCCGACGAGCAGACCGAGAACGATCAGCACGATGCCCCACAGCATCTGACCGCGGACGAGCGTGACGATTCCCGCGATGACGAGGATGGCCGCGATGATCCAGAGAAGTGTTGCCATGGTGGTGCCTCCTTCCGGTCGCGGATCGCGCCCCGGCTCGTGCCGTGACCTCCGACGACCTGTCGGTATGGGCTGACGCTAACGGTCAGCGCGAGAGGGCGAGAAGGGGGTTGACGACGGCCCGAAGTGCTGACATGGATTCGCGGAGCAGCGCTCGGGTCAGGGGCGCTGGAGGCTCAGCCAGCGCTCCGTGACGCGGAACCCGACGGCTCGGATCATCGCGAGACTGCGGGCGTTCTGCGAGGCCCCGCCCGCGGAGAAGGCGCGCTCGCCCGCCTCGATGGCGCCGAGCATCCATGCTGCGACGACGGCGACGCCGATGCCGCGACCGCGGTGGTCGGGGGCGACGACCACGAAGTCGTTGTCGCCGGCCGAGCCGACGCACAGGCCGACGAGCCGGTCGCCGTCGAAGGCACCGAACGCGCGGCGGCCGCGCGAGGACCAGTCGCGCACGTCGACCGCGCTCACGGGAGCGTGGACGGTCGCGGGCGTCGTGGGCACGTCAGCCCAGCTCTCGGCGTCGAGCGCCTCGATCGCCGCGGCGTCGCGCGCGTCGAGCTCGCGGATCTCGAGCCCGGCACCGCGGGCCGTCTCGACGAACCCGCGCAGGCGATCGAGAGCGGCCGACGAGGCCGCGCCGCCGTCGAGCGCGAGCTCGGCCCCCCACGACTCGCCGACGACCTCGAACCCGTCGCCGAGGAGGTCGGGCAGGTCGGGGTCGGTGTCCTGCAGCACGTGGGTCTCGAGAAGCACGGAATCGAGACTATGTCGAACCTCGGACACCGCACAGGGGGCTTGCGCGTTTCGTGTCATCCGGCGTCATGCCGGGCGCATGGGCCGAGCGGTCGGATCCGCGTCAGCGGACGCCCTCGACGGGCGCGGGCAGGTTCTCGGCGAGCCACGCGTTCCACTCGCGGACGACGCGCCAGCCGGCGCGTACGCGGTCGACGAGCTCGGGGCCGGTCATCCAGTCGGCGGGGGCGTGCTCGGCGGCGATGGCCAGTCGCTTGAGCCTCAGCAGGGCGATCTTCGGGTGGTCGGCTCGGAAGCCGCGCGGGGCGGTGGCGAGGGCATCCGTCGTCATGATCGCGAAGCCGCGCTCGGCCGCCTCATCGATCGCGGCCTCGAGGTCGCCGACGAGGCGGTTGTCGTCGCAGATCTCGTGGAAGCGCGCGAGCTGCTCGCGGCTCGGCTGGTACTGCCCGCCGGCGAGCGTGAGGCCGTGCTGCGAGAGCTGCAGATAGTAGGTGCCGGCGGAGCGGTCGGCGCTCACGAGGCCCAGGTGGTCCTTGTAGGGGCGCTTATCGGCGCTGAACCGCACATCCTTGTACGGCCGGAAGATCTTGAGGGGCCCGAACTCGCCCCCGAGCGCGTCGACGAGCCGCTCGACGGGCGCCTTCACGCGCTCGTCGTAGCGCGTCTTGTTCGCGAGCCACCACTCGCGGTTCTGGTTCTGCTCGAGCTCGGCGTAGAAGGCGAAGACGTCGGGGTCGAGGCCCGTCGATTCGGTCACGGATGCTCGCTCTCGGTTCGGGCGGCGGCCAGGGCTCCCCGCGCGAGGTCGACGCGTTCGGCGAGGTAGGCCGCGAGGGGGCGCAGCGCGCTGTCGGGCGCGGACGGGACCCAGCGGATGAGGACCTCGACGTCGCCCGCGTCCGTCTCGCGCAGGACGAGCGGGCCTCGCTCGCCGCGCATCGCCTCCGGGTCGTCGAGCGGGATGGGTCGGGAGTCGAGCACGAGCGTCGCGCCCTCGTCGAACCCGGAGTCGAGGGCGAGCTGCCGGAGGGCGCGGCGCTCCTGGGCGCTCGCCGACTGGTGACCCGGCAGCACCTGCCGGCTCGCGCGCACGATGCGGCCGGGCTCGAACGCGTCTCCGGCGGGAGTGGCGAGGAGGGCGCCGAGGAGGAATCCCTCGCCGGTGCGGCGGAGCTTCTCGCGCACGGGGATGAACCCGAGGGCGCGGTGCGCGGCGACCGTGGCGGCGAGCTGCTCGGGGCGCGCACCCGCCGCGGCGAGCGCGGCCGCGGCCTCGACGAGGGCGGCTCGGGCGGCGGCGAGCGCGCGGGGGGCATCCACGCGTTCATCGTGCCCGATGCGGCTGGGTGCGCGCACCCGGCGCGGGCGTAGTGCTCGAGCGCAATCCGTACAGTTCGGGGCACTCCGTGCGCCCGGGGGCGGACGAGTTGCCCCGAACAGTCCGGAATGCGCGCGACCTCAGCCGATGAGCCCGACGACCAGGCCCGCGAGCGTCAGGCCGACGACGTCTCCGCCGACCTCGATCGCCCAGACCCGGAACCCGTCGCCGCCGAAGAGCCTGTGCGAGAGCGAGCTCGCCGCGACGAGCCCGATGCCGAGGAGGAGGCCGCCGAGCGCGCCGCCGAGCGGCCCGACCGGGTCGCCCGTCGCCTGAGCGACGAACGCGAGCACGATGGCGAGCGCGAGCACCTGCACGAGGGCGCCGAGCGCGGTCATGCCGAACACGACCGCCATGCCGTGCGAGCCCTGCGGCTCGGCGGGGTCGAGCCCTTTCGCGCGCATCCACGCCGGGTAGAAGGTCTTCGGCCCGAACCAGATCGCGCCGGTGACGAAGTAGACGACGAAGCCGGCGAGGACGGCCAGCCAGTTGAGCTCGGGGAGGGACATGCGCTGACCGTACTGCCGCGCGCGTCGGTCAGGGAATAGGCGGCGCCGCCGGGTCGACCCGCCACCGCATGAGCACCTGGCCCGACTCCGGCCACGCGCGGCTCTCGAGCAGCTTCAGCGCGACCGGCGGCCGCGCGTCGACGAGGGGCACTCCCCCGCCGGCGATGAGCGGGAACGTCACGAGGTGCAGCTCGTCGACGAGGCCCGCGTGCATGAGGTCGTTCCAGAGGATGCGCCCGAGCAGGATCAGAATGCCAGGCCCGTCGAGCGTCTTCAGGCGGGCGACCTCGGCGCGAGCATCCGCCACCGCCACGATGCGGGTGTTCGGGTACGGGGCGAGGTCCGCCTCGGTGAGGGTGTCGGAGACCACGACCTTCTCGACGCGCTCGATCAGCTCGGCGAACTCGCGGCGGATCGCCGTCGCACTCGGGTCGTCGCGCACGCCCGCCCAGTAGCCGAGATTGCCGAGCGCCGAGCGCCGCCCCGACAGCAGGAGCGTGCCGGCCTCGCGCAGCAGCCCGGCGTTGTAATGGTCGAACGTGTCTGTGCCGGCGTAGTCCGCGTGGTGGTGCTCGAACAGCGACGCGATGTCGTGGTCGTCGTCCTCGTAGCGGCCGTCGATCGTGACGAAGTTGCAGACGGTGAGGGGGCGCATGATGGTGCGCTCAGCGCGGAAGGGTCCAGAAGAAGAAGCTGCCGAAGATCGAGACGACCATGCCCAGCCACGCGATGACGAACATGACGATGAGCGCAGTGAAGACGCCGCCGACGATCGCGCCGGCCTTCGCGAGCCCCGCTCCCTCCTCTCCCGTGCGGGCGATCTGCCGCTGAGCGAGGATGCCCAGCACGAGCCCCGCAGGCGGCGCGACGAACGCGGCCACCAGCGACAGGATCGCCATGAGGTTGGTCGGGCGGTCGGGCGCCGCGTACGGAGCGGGGTTCGGCTGCGGCGTCGGCGAGGGCTCGGTCATGCGGAGATTGTGTCAGCTTCATGGCGCTCGTGCCGGGACCGTCGACGGGGCGGGGCGACCTAGGCTGGTCGCATGCTCCTGCGCCGCCTCGCCGCCCGCGCATTCTGGACCGTCAGCCGGTGGCGTCTCGTGACCGAACCCGCGCCCGACCGCCCGACCCTGCTGATCGGTGCCCCGCACACCTCGAACTGGGACTTCGTCTTCATGCTCGCCATCACCTGGCGGCTCGACATCCACATCCGGTGGCTCGGAAAGAAGAGCCTCTTCACCGGCTGGCGCGGGCCGATCATGACGCGGCTCGGCGGCATCCCCGTCGATCGGGATGCACCCGGCCGCGTGGTCGCCGAGGTGGTCGAGCGCATCCGGTCGGGCGAGGTCTTCAGTCTCGTCGTCACGCCCGACGGCACGCGCTCGGGGCACACTCACTGGAAGTCGGGCTTCTACCGGATCGCGCGCGAGACCGGGATGCCCGTGACCCTCGGGTACGTCGACCGCACGACGATGACGACCGGGCTCGGCCCGACGTTCGAGCTCACGGGCGACGTGACGGCCGACATGGATCGCATTCGCGCCTTCTACGCCGACAAGGCGGGGGTACGGCCCGAGCACCGCGTCGAGCCGCGGCTGCGCGAGGAGCTCCCGGGCAGCTGACCCGACCGGGCGCTCGCACGGGCACGACCAGCATGCGACGATGCCGGCCACCCCTGAGGGAGACCGGCATCGTCGGGTGCAGGGGAACGCGTCCTAGAACTGGTTCATCGTGTTGTGCTCGCCGCCGGCCTTGAGGGCCGAGTCGCCGGCGAAGTACTCCTTGTGGTTGTCACCGATGTCGGAACCGGCCATGTTCTGGTGCTTCACCGTGGCGATCCCCTCGCGGATCTCGCGTCGCTGCACGCCCTTGACGTAGGCGAGCATGCCCTGGTCGGCGAAGTAGCCCTTGGCCAGGTCATCCGTCGACAGTGCGGCCGTGTGGTACGTGGGCAGCGTGATCAGGTGGTGGAAGATACCGGCCTGGGCCGAGCTGTCGCGCTGGAAGGTTCGGATTCTCTCGTCGGCGACCTTCGCCAGCTCGGTGTCGTCGTACTCGACGCTCATGAGCTTCGTGGGGTCGTACGCCGAGACGTCCTTGCCCTCCTGCACGAAGGCGTCGTAGGCCTGCTGGCGGAAGCTGGCGGTCCAGTTGAACGACGGGCTGTTGTTGTAGACCAGCTTGGCGTTCGGGATGACCTTGCGGACCTCGTTCATCATGCCGGCGATCTGGCCGATGTGCGGCTTCTCCGTCTCGATCCACAGCAGGTCGGCGCCGTTCTGCAACGACGTGATGCTGTCGAGCACGCAGCGCTCGGCACCGGTTCCTTCGCGGAACTGGTAGAGGTTGCTGGGGAGGCGCTTGGGGCGCACGAGCCGGCCGTCGCGCTTGATGACGACGTCGCCGTCGCTGAGCCCCGACTCGGGGATCTCCTCGACATCGAGGAACGAGTTGTACTGGTCGCCGAGGTCGCCGGGCGCGCGGCTCACGGCGAGCTTCTGCGTGAGGCCGGCGCCCAGCGAATCGGTGCGCGCGACGATCACGCCGTTGTCGATGCCGAGCTCGAGGAACGCGTAGCGCACCGCGTTGATCTTGGCGATGAAGTCCTCATGGGGAACGGTGACCTTGCCGTCCTGGTGGCCGCACTGCTTCTCGTCCGAGACCTGGTTCTCGATCTGCAGTGCGCAGGCGCCCGCCTCGATCATCTTCTTGGCCAGCAGGTACGTGGCCTCCGGGTTGCCGAAGCCGGCGTCGATGTCGGCGATGATCGGCACGACGTGGGTCTCGTAGTTGTCGATCTGCGTCTGGATGAGCTCGATCGAGGTCTCGTCGCCAGCGGCACGGGCGGCATCGAGCTGCGTGAAGAGCAGGTCGAGCTCACGGGCGTCGGCCTGGCGGAGGAAGGTGTAGAGCTCCTCGATGAGGGCGGGCACGGCCGTCTTCTCGTGCATGGACTGGTCGGGGAGCGGCCCGAACTCCGACCGCAGCGCGGCGACCATCCAGCCGGAGAGGTACAGGTACCGCTTGTTGGTGGTCTTCAGGTGCTT
>JBKHYA010000084.1:0-6156 GCA_046565745.1 Actinomycetes bacterium | reverse complement strand
CTCGGCGATCGTCGCGTGGAAGAGGTAGGTCTCCTGGCTGACGATGCCGACCTGCGCGATCAGGGACTCCTGCGTGAGCTCGCGCACGTCGTCGCCCGCGAACAGCACGCGCCCCTCGCTCGCCTCGTGCAGTCGCGGGATCAGGTAGGAGATCGTCGTCTTGCCCGCCCCCGACGGGCCGACGAACGCCACGAACTGGCCGGGCTCGACCGAGAAGGAGACGCGATCGAGGGTGGGCGCCTGGTCGGGCGCGGCGTCCGGGTACCGGAAGACGACATCCTCGAAGCGGATGCGCCCCACCTCGCGCTCGTCGACCGCGCGCGCGTCCGGCGCCTCCGTGATCGCGGGCTTCAGATCGAGGTACTCGAAGATGCGCGCGAACAGGGCGCCCGAGGTCTGCAGGTCGAGGGCGACCCGCAGGAGGCCGAGCAGGGGGAAGGTCAACCGGGCCTGCACCGTCGTGAAGGCGACGAGCGTGCCGGCGGTGATCGCGACATCCGCCTGAAGCAGGAAGGCCGCGACGAGGTAGATGACGGCGGGGATGACGCTCAGGAAGACGTTGACCATCGCGAAGAACCACTGCCCGCTCATCTGCAGCTGCACCTGCAGGCCTCGCTGGGTCTCGTTCTCGGCGCGGTAGCGGTCCACCTCGGCGTGCTGGCGGAAGAAGCCCTTCGCGAGCATGATGCCCGAGACGCTCAGGGCCTCCTGCGTGATCGCGGTCATGTCGCTCAGCGACTCCTGGGTCTTCGTCGCGATGCGCGCGCGCACCTGGCCGACGCGCTGCTGGGCCGCGATGAGCAGGGGCAGCAGGATGACCGCCGCGAGCGTCAGCTGCCAGCTCAGCAGCAGCATCGCGACGAGCGCGGCGAGCACCGTGACGGTGTTGCCGATGACGCTCGAGACCGTGTTGCTCAGCACGCTCGCGACGCCGCCGACGTCGTTCTGCAGCCGCGACTGGATGACGCCGGTCTTCGTGCGCGTGAAGAACGCGAGCTCCATGCGCTGGAGGTGGTCGAAGAGGGTCACGCGCAGCTGCGCCATGACCGCGTTGCCGACGCTCGCAGTCAGGTACGTCTGCGCGATGCCGAGGCCGGCGCTCGCGACCCACAGCACGAGCATGAGTCCGACGATGCGCAGCAGCACCGGCACGTTCGGCTCGCCCTCGGGCGGGAAGAGCCCGACGTCGAACGCCTGCTGCGTCAGCAGGGGCGGCAGCACGCTCAGACCGGCGCTGATGAGCACGAGCGTGATCGTGAGCGCGAGCACCGTCTTGTGCGGGGCGAAGAGCCGCGCGATGCGCGGCAGCAGGTTCGGGATGCGCGGGGCCTCGGCGTTGGCCGCCTTCTGCGCGGCGACGTCCCTGCTCGCGACGCGGCCGCCGCGGCCTCCCCGGCCGCCCGTGCCGCCGCCGTGTCCCATGCTCACGTCGCGAGCCTAGATCGGCGCCGCCGACAGTGCGCCGGGAGGGGGCGCGGCCCTGAGCGAACACGACGACGCCCCCGGGTCTCCCCGAGGGCGTCGTGGTGGTTCCGGCCCGGTCAGCCCTTCGTCGAGCCGGCCAGGAGGCCGCGCACGAAGTAGCGCTGGAGGCTGAAGAACACGATGAGCGGGACGACGAGCGAGATGAACGCCGCCGCGGGCAGTCGCTCCTGGTTGCGCCCGAAGTTGCCCACGAGCTCGGCCAGTCGTTGCGTCAGTGGCGCGACGTCCGCTGTGCCGCCCGAGAAGACGAGCGCCACGAGCAGGTCGTTCCAGACCCACAGGAACTGGAAGATGCCGATCGACGCGAGCGCCGGGAGCGACAGCGGAATGATGATCCGGAAGAAGATCTGCGTGTGGTTCGCGCCGTCGACGCGCGCCGCCTCGATCACCTCGCCGGGGATCTCCGAGATGAAGTTGTGCATCAAAAAGATCGTGAGCGGCAGACCGAAGATCGTGTGGGCGATCCACACCGCGGGGAAGGTCCCGCTGATGCCGAGCACGCCCGAGAAGATCTGCAGGAGCGGGATGAGCGCCATCTGCAGCGGCACGATCTGCAGGGCGAAGATGAGCACGAAGATCGCGCCCGAGCCCTTGAACTTGATCCACGCGAACGCGTACGCGGCCATCGTCGCGAGGATGATCGGGAACAGCGCCGCCGGGATCGAGATGATGAGCGAGTTCACGAAGTACGAGCCGAGGTTCGCCGAGCTCGCGCCCTGCGTCGTGAGCACGTCCCCGTAGTTCTCGAGGGTGAAGCTCGGGCTGACGAACATGTTCCACCAGCCGTTGGTGCGGATCTCCTCCGGCGTGCGGAAGGAGCTCACCAGGAGGCCGAAGGTCGGGATCGTCCAGATGACGGCGATGATGACGGCCGCGATAGTCGCGCCGGGCGAGGTCAGCTTCTGCTTGGCCTTGGATGCCCGGCTGAGCCTGGCGGCGCGGGGATCGTTCTTCTGCCCGAGCGGGCGGTCGAGCTTCGCCTCGGCCTTGTCGGTGACGTCGGTCATCGGATCTCCTTCTGCTTCCGCATCACGCGCACGTTGTAGACGACGATCGGCAGGACCATGAGGAACAGGATCACCGCGAGCGCCGAGCCGTAGCCGAACTCGTTGCGGTTGAAGGCCTGCGTGTACATCTCGTTGGCGACGACCGAGGTGTCGAAGTTTCCGCCGGTCATCGAGCGGACGATGTCGAACACCTTCAGGGTGGCGATCGAGATCGTCGTGACGACGACGACGAGCGTGCCGCGGATGCCGGGGAGGGTCACGTTGCGGAACTGCTGCCACGCGTTCGCGCCGTCGAGTCGCGCGGCCTCGATGATCTCGACCGGAACGCCCTTGATCGCGGCCGAGAGGAGGACCATCGCGAAACCGGTCTGGATCCAGACCATGACGACGATGAGGAAGAGCGTGTTGAACGGCGAGTTCACGAGGAACTGCTGCGGCTGGCCGCCGAACATGACGATGAGCTGGTTGAGGAGCCCGATCTGCTCGGCGAAGCCGACCTCGCGGAACTCGTACATGAAGCGCCAGATGATGCCCGCGCCGACGAACGAGATCGCCATCGGCATGAACACGAGCGACTTCAGGATCTTCTCGCCGTAGGACTTGTCGATGAAGATCGCGTAGGCCAGGCCGATGATCGTGGAGAGGGTCGGCACGAGGGCGACCCAGATGAGCGTGTTGCCGAGCGTCTGCAGGATGTCGGGCTGAGTGAACATCCAGACGAAGTTGTCGAGGCCGACGAACTCATTGCCGGTGCGGTCGTAGAACGCCAGGAGCGTCGTGCGGACCGCGGGGTAGATCAGGCCGACGGCGAGGAGGACGAGCGCCGGTGCCACGAAGGCCAGCAGCTGCCAGAAGTCCCGCCCCCTCTTCGGGGCCCGATCGGCGAGGAAGAGAATGATTCCGATGACCGCCGCGAACACGACGAGGCCGAGGAGCATGAGTCCGAACTTCTCGAAGAGATCGGACCAGAACGGCGCTAAACCTCTCATGCGGTGAACCTCCATTGGTTTGTGGTCACGCTACCTGACGAACCGGCCCACCGGACGAGGGAAATCGTCCGATGGGCCGGTGTCAGTGCTGCCGTGGAGCGGTTACGGGAAGGTGCTGTCGATCGCCGACGTCACGTCCTCGGTGGAGGCTCCACCGACCCAGTCGACCATGCCGGTCCAGAACGAGCTGGTGCCGACGGCGGCGGGCATGAGGTCGGAGGCGTCGAAGCGGAACACCGTGTCCTCGCCCTGGAGGATCTCGATCGACTGGCGAGCGAGGTCGGACTGCGCGTTGGCGGGGTCGAGACCCTTGTTCGCCGAGATCACGCCGCCGAGGGAGATGCGGTTGTTCGCCCAGACGTCGCTCGAGAGGTAGGCCTGCACAGCGCCCGTCGCCTCGTTGTCGTTGAACGCGGCGACGAACTCGCCACCACCGGTGACGGCCGCGCCGTCGCCCTCGTTGACCGGAGGAGTGATGAAGGCCCAGACGTCACCGTCGGGAGCGACCGTCACGCCCTCGCCCCACTGAGCCTCGTAGAAGGAGGCCTGGTGGTGCAGCGAGCAATTGCCGTCGAGGATGGCGAGGCCGGCGTCCTGGAACGTCGTGGTGACGATCGAGTTCACTCCGCCGAAGCCGCCGTTGACGTACTCCGGGTTGAGGAGGATCTCGCCGACGAGGTCGAACGACTCCTGGATCTCGGGGCTCGCGAAGTCGAGCTCACCGGCGACCCACTGGTCGTAGGCCTCGGGGCCCGCAGTGCGGAGGACGAGGTCCTCGACCCAGTCGGTGCCGACCCAGCCGGTCGCGTCGCCCGAGCCGAAGCCGACGCACCAGGGGCGGTACGGGCCGTCGTTGCGCTCGGTCATGGTCTCGGTCAGCTCGAGCAGCTCGTCGTACGTGGCCGGAACCTCGTAGCCGTTCTCCTCGAAGTCGGCCGGCGAGTACCAGACGTAGCCCTTGACGCTCGCCATGAGGGGCGCGGCGTAGAACTCGCCGTCGACGGTGCCGTAGCCCTTCCACGACTCGCTCCAGAACTCGTCCACGTTCGCCTCGACGGCCTCGGGGGCCGGCACGACGTAGCCGTCGGCGATGAGGCGCTGGAGCAGACCGGGCTGCGGGATGATCATGAGGTCGGGCGCGTCGCCGGCCTGGGCGCGGACGTTGATCTGCGTCTCGGCCTCCTGCGTGCCGTTGTACTCGATCTCGATGCCGGTGCAGGCCTCGAAGTCGGACCAGGAGGTGACGAGGTTGTCGGCCTCGACGTCGATGATCGTCGCGTAGATCTCGACGGTCTCGCCCTCGAACTGGCCGTACTGCTCGTACTCGGCGCAGTCAGCGTCACCGCCGCCGCCGTTGCCGCCTGCGTTGGGCTCTTCGGCCGCACAGCCCGCGAGCACGAGGCTGAGGGCACCGATTGCCGCTGCCGGCGCGATGAGCCGGCGTCGGAGGGTGGAACTCATGTGTTTCCTCCTCATTGAGGGTAAAACAGCGCTCCGGGGGTGGCGCGCCGCACTGGGTGGTAGTGGTGCAGTGGTGCACAGGGCGGAACGTGCTGCACCGTGCGGCGTGATCCGCCACATCGGGAACCGGTTCCAGGAGTCACCGTATGTCACGTTCGAGGGCGCCGCAACACTGGTTTCCGGGGCTGTTACAGGAACGTTGCGGAACACTCGGGAATCTCCCGGACTTCTCGCCGCCGCGGGGGCGCGGAAAAACCGATTCCACATGGCACCGGTTCCACACCGGTCGACATCGGGCTACACTGACGCTTCGACGGCCCTGCACCGCTCGAGATCCGCACTATCCCGCGCGATCCCCGTGCAGCCGCCGGTCCAATGGAGGACGGAGCAGCATGAGCATCCTGGCCGACGTCGCGCGCATCGCAGGCGTGTCGAAGTCGACCGCCTCGCGCGCTCTGTCCGGCCGCGGCTACGTCTCCGACGACACGCGCGAGAAGGTCGAGCGCGCCGCCGCCGAGCTCGGCTACGTGGTGTCGACGGCGGCGGCCAGCCTCGTCACCGGCCGCACGCGCAACGTCGGCGTGGTCATCCCCTACATCAATCGCTGGTACTTCGGGGAGGTGCTCGAGGGCATCGAGGCCTCCCTCATCCAGGCCGGCTACGACCTCACCCTGTACCGCCTCTCGAGCGACGCCGATCTGCGGCGGCGCGTGTTCGACTACTTCCTCGTCCGCAAGCGCGTCGACGCGGTGATCTCGGTCGCGATCGCGCTGAGCCCCCACGAGGTGCACATGCTGCAGGCCCTCGGGAAGCCGCTCGTGGGGATCGGCGGACTCATCCCGGGCATCCCCTCGCTCTCGATCGACGACGTCGAGACGGCGCGCCTCGCCACCGAGCACCTCATCAGCCTCGGCCATCGCCGCATCATGCACGTCGGCGGAGATCAGCACGAGCAGATGGACTTCCGCGTGCACTCGCAGCGCTACGTCGGCTTCCAGCGCGCGCTCACCGAGGCGGGCATCACGGTCGAGGACGACTTCCGCGACGCCGAGTTCTCCATCCAGGGCGGGCACGCCGCTGGGCTCGCGGTGCTCGGCGACCCGCGCACGCGTCCGACCGCCATCTTCGCGGGATGCGACGAGATCGCCATCGGGATCATGGTCGCGGCCCGTCAGCTCGGCATCTCCATCCCCCAGGAGCTCTCCGTCATCGGC
>JBKHYA010000083.1:0-6367 GCA_046565745.1 Actinomycetes bacterium | reverse complement strand
CGTGCCACTCCGCCCCGCGCGGCAGTACAGTCACCCCATGTACCGGCAGATCGCGCGCAACAAGCGGTGGAGCATCCTGCTCATCGCCCTGTTCTGCCTCGCGGTGATCGCGCTCGGCCTGTTCGCGTCGTGGGTGTTCGCCGAGCCGTGGCCGCTCGTGCTGCTGGTGATCGCGTGCCCGCTCTACGTGTGGCAGGCGCTGAGTCACGCGACCAAGTCGGCGGCCGAGACCGCGGGGGTGCGCTTCGTCTCGCTCGAGGAGGAGCGGCGCCTGCACCGCATCGTCGAGACGACGGCGATCCGCGCCGGCATCCCGATGCCCCGCATCGGCGTCATCGATGAGGATGCTCCCAACGCGTTCGCCGCCTCGCTGAAGCCGGGCGACGCGGTGCTCGCCGTGACCCGCGGAGCGCTCGAGCTGCTCGACGACTCCGAGCTCGAGGCGGTGATCGCGCACGAGGTCGCGCACATCGTCAACCAGGATGGCCGCGTCACCCTCACCGCCTTCGCCCTCGTCGGGTCGATCGTGTCGCTCGCGGCGGCGCTGCTGATGCTGGGGTGGGCGATGATCCGGTCGGTGATCCCCGAGTTCAAGTTCGGGCTCGGGCTCATCAACGGCGCGATCGGCCTGCTCCTGCTCCTCCTCGGAGCCGCCGCCGGCATCGTCGGCTTCCTCGTCGGCCCGCTCATCACGTCGGCGGTGTCGCGTCGCCGCGAGTTCCTGGCCGACGCGAGCGGGGTGGAGCTGACGAGGTTCCCCGACGGACTCGTGCGCGCACTCACCAAGATCGAAGAACGCGGCGGGATGCTCGCCCGCCCAGTGCCGGAGGTGGCCGAGCTCTTCATCGTCGACCCGACGGGCCCCAGCTGGTTCGATCGGCTGCTCAGGTCGCACCCGCCGACGTCAGAGCGTGTGGAGCGGCTCGAGGCGATGGCGCGCGAGTTCTAGCTCGCCGCCGCTCGCAACGACGTGAGCCCTGCGTCGATCGCGTCAGCGAACCGCTCGATCTCGCGTGCCCGTGCGCCTGCCGCCCGAGCGACCTCGCGCCACTGGCTCACCCGACCGACAACGCGGCTGCACCCCGCACGAGCGTCGTCGGGCGCGAGGCCGAACATCGCAGCCTGCTCGACCAGCATCTGGGCCATTCCGTTGGCGTCGTCGCGACCGGCCAGCGCCGTGGCGTGCCGGTTCGCCGCGAGGGGCTCCGGGTTGATGTCGAACGCGGGGGCGAGAGCCCACCCGGACCGTGCGCGAACGAAGCCGTGGTTGCGCAAGTGGTCATCGGTGTTGTGCAGGGCGACCCCGACGGCGATGCGTAACCAGAGCTGACGCAGGTCGCTCGCCACCCGCGCCCCGTGTGCGGCGAGCTCGTCGGCGATGGTGAGGTAGTCGCCGAGGTCGCCGTCACGACCCTGCGTCAGCGTGAGGGCGCTGATGTAGCCGATGCGCCGGGAGCCCGTTCGATCGAATCGCTGCAGCACGAGCACCTGCCGTCCGTCGATCGGCAGCACCTTCCACGCCGGCACGTGCACGCCGCATCGCGAGGCGAGCTCGAGCGCCACTGATTCCCACAGCATGACGTTCCATTCGTCGCCCGGCCTCGGAAACTTCGCGATGTGCAGTGTGTCGCCGTCGCGGACGGATGCTTTCGGTCGAGCACCGCCGAGCGACGCCGTGCCCGCATCCAGCAGGGCCTTCACCGCGGCGAAGTCGTCGTTGTCGCGCACGACGGCGTCGGAAGCCCGGAGCAGTCGGGGCAGCTCGACGAGCGGCGGGACCTCGGTCGTCGCGGCCGCGAACTCCGCCTCACCCTCGCGGCGGAACCTCAGCGCCCCCTGCCGCGTGAGATCTGAGACGGCCAGCAGGTAGTCGCGGTCATCGTGCGCGCGATCGCCCGCAGCGGATGCCCCGCCCCGCCATCGTCGCTCGATGAGGGTTCGCCCCCACCGGTCGGGAGCCGCGTCGGCCCAACTGCGCGGCAGCACGCCGTCGATGGGCTGCGCGGCGAGCGTGAGGGGCAGTGCAGGCTCGAGCGCGTAGGCCTCGCTCGCTTCGACGAATGGGGCGGTGTAGGCCAGCGTCGACGTGACCGCGCGTCGACGAACCTGCGAGTACAGGGTTGCGACGTCGATAGGCGATGCGCTCTCATCCAGCTGCAGCGCGGCGGTGATCGTCGTCACGAGCGCACCCGTTGCGGCAAGCGCTCGTCGGCTCGCGCGCGACCCAGGTCGGTCTGGAGCGGATCGAGAGCATCCTCCAACTGCTGCAGCACACCGACGGCCCGGGCGACGCGGAGCACCACGTCGAATCCGACGCTGCTGTCGCCGTTCTCGAGTTTGGAGAGCGTCGAACGTGCGATTCCGGCGCGCTCGGCCAGCTGCTGCGCGGTGAGCCGCTGGAGCTTGCGCCAGGTTGCGAGGTGGGCGCCGATCTCCCGCGCCGCGGAGTCAACGGCGTAGGGAACGGGGCGGCCGGGGCTGCTCATAATGTTGCTTATTATAGACGTAAATCCACTTAACGTCCACAAACAGGCACGTTACGAGGGAAGGCTCTCACCCTGCACCACCGTGCCGCCGAGCATCGCCCACCCCAGCGCTCGACCGACTTCGGTCGGCTCGCTGCCCCACTCCCATCGCCGCCGACCGCTCTCGGGGTAGGCGCCGAGGTCGCGCAGCGGTTGCTGCGCCCATGACAGCATGCTCGCCGCCGTCGCCGGCGTCACGCGGCCGTCCCGCAGCTCTTCGAGTCGGCTGCCGCCCGGGTCTCGCCATCCCAGCTCGGTGAGGTCGCGCGCCATGCGGTCAGCGAGCGGTCGCTCGTCGAGCGCCTCCCCCGACACCAGTTGCAGCGCGAGCAGCAGCATGAGATCGCGACCGACCGGCGTCGGCTGTCGCTCGACGAGTTGCTCGGCGACGTGAACCCACAGCGCCCCCGAGTCATCGAGCACGCGCCGCGCGACTACGGTCGGCGCGATGCGCCCCTTCGCGACGCGCACCAGCCCGAGCTGCCGCATGAGCGCGCGCAGGTCGGCGATCGCAAAGGTGCGGTCTTCGCGGTTCATCTTGCCGACGTCGCGGTGCTCCCAGTCGAGCTCGCGCATCGCGTCGCGCACGATCGACGGCGGTAGCCAGCCCGCGGACGTGAGGGCTGCGCCGTCGGGGCCGATGCGGCGGAGCATCCATTCGATGGGTCTGATGCTGGCGGCGATCGCGGCCTCGTCGACGATCGGCGGATGCTGCACCGCGGTCGCGATGCGTCCGCACCAGCGCGAACCCACGTCGGTCGTGACGCGCGTCAGCAGGGGGCGCAAAACCGGCAGGGTGCGCGTCGCGGCGAGCAAGTACTGCACACGCGCGTCGAGCGCCTCGATGTCCACCGGCTCGGAGGCTGCCGGTCGTTTCGCGCGGCGCTCATTGAACGTGTGGACTCCACCGGAGTCGTCCCGCGGCGGCCGCCCGACCGCGGCGAGCACGTGCCTGCCATTCTCATCACCATCGATCCCGGTGATGGTCACTCGCCAGCTGTCGCCGAAGTCGTATTCGTACCAGAGCGTGCCGCCGCCTGCCGCGAGGGCTTCGGCGAACGTCGTGTCGGTGTCGGGCTCGCCGTCGAACTCGTCGAGCAGGTTGAGCGGCAGCCACGAGCGGGGCTCGGGCGCGTCAGCGCGCCACTGCTCGTTCGTGTCGACCGTGTCGAAGCGGTGCAGGTGCACGTTCTGCCAGTCGAACACCCGCTGAATGACGAGGTGCACGACGTCGAGCGTCGTTCCGGGATCGATCGCGATGTCGCGAGTGACGGGTGGCTCCGAGTTGAGCAACGAGAGGCGCACGTGCATGGCGACCACGGTAGTTGAGGCGATGCGAGTCGAGCGGCTGCGGCACGTCCGGTGACGGCTCTACGCGAGCCCGAGCGCGTAGTCGAGCTGCTGCTCGTCGAACGCGATTGCCATGGACTCGATCTGGCGCGATTCGATCTGCAGTTCGCGGGCGACGTCGCGCCAGTGCGCCACCTGCTCGCCGACTCCCCGGACGACCGCAGCTGCCGCCGCGCCCGTCAAACCGAACGCATCGGCCACCGCGATGAGGCTGCGCAGATCACGGCGGCGCGGGTCGTCGTCGGAGCTGATGGGCCGCGAGGTGATGACTCCGCGCGAGCGCGAGGGGTTCAGGTCGAACACGGGAGCTAGTCGCCAGCCGGTGCGCCCTCGCAGCAGCCCGTGATTGCGCCAGTGGTCGTCGACGTTGTTGATGAGCACGGTGAGAGCGACGCGGCCGTACAGCTGGCGCAGGTCGGCGGCAGGGTTCTCGCTGAGCTCGGCGAGAGCATCCGCGAAATCGACGTAGCTCACGCTGCGGCCGTCATGTTCGCCGATGCTCATGGCCGTCGCGGCCGAGATGTAGCCGATGCGTGAGCCGTCGGTCGTTCGGTCGAAGCGGTAGGTGAGGAGCACCGACGTCGACGCCCCGGCCGACACCCGTTCGAAGCGCGGCACGGCCAGCCCCGCGCGTCCGGCAATGGTGAGCGCGAGGGCCTCCCAGGCTTCGACGTCGATGACGCCGTCTTTCGAGTGGGGCAGTTTGGCGATGGCGAGCCGGCCATCGTCGATCAGCACGTTCGCTTTGGGGCGCGCACCACCGGGGCTCGTGGCGATGTCGGAAAGATAGGCGAGGTCGTCATCGGTGGCCTCGTTGGCGTCGTAGCGACGCGCCACTTCGATCACGTGGTCGAGCTCGTGCAGGCGGGCGACGCCGCCGTCGTCAGAGAGCCACGGATGCTCGCTCGAGTCGCCCGCGCGAAACCTCAACGCCCCGATGCGCGTGCGGTCGGCGACCCCGAGAAGCAGGTCGAACGGCCCCAGCTGCGCGGGCATCGTCGGGTCGAGCGTGCGGCGCCGGGCGTGGTCGGCCTCGACGATCTTCCGGCCCCACTCGTCGGGGGCGGCGTCGGCGAATGCTCCGAACTGCGACCGAGTCTCGTCGGTGTAGAGGCGCCCGGTCGCGAGCGGGAGGTCGGGCGAGAGGGCGTATCGCCCCGGATGCGCCAGAAAGCTCGGTGCGTACTGGAACGACGATGACGCGAGTGCGCGACTGCCGGCGAATGAGGCCTCGAGGGCACCGACGTGCACAGGCCCTGCCTCGAGGCCGTCGAGATAGACCTGGACTCGGTTCACGGCGTGCCGCCTGCCCCGATGATGGCGTCGAGTCGAGTTCGCCCGGCCTCTGACCGATACGGGTCAGCCGCGGTCACGACCGTGTCGGCGATGCCGAGGGCGGCGAGCACGGCGACCACCGAGTCGAGCCGCGGTGAGCCGGTGCCGTTCTCGATGTGACGAAGGGTCTCGCGGGTGACGAAGGCCCGGGCCGCGAGGTCGGTGGCCGACACGCCGTTGAGCTTCCGCCACGTTCGGACATGCGCACCGAACTCGCGCAGCAGGCGCTGCTGCCGTGCGGATGCTCGCTGAACCACGACGCCTCCTGATAGGTGTACCTGCCATTTTACGCATAGATGGCAGGTTTAGCGATCACTATTCTAGGCCCTACGGGAGCGACGAGGCTCTCACACTGGCCACCATCGCGTCGCGATCGCACGACCCGGCGAAGGTCAGCGTTCGGCCCGCTGCTCCCGATGAGCCCTCGCTCGCGGAGCAGCACGAAGGCATCCGGGCAGACGGCCTCCCGGGTGTCGAGGAAGTACGACGGCCGGGGGTCGTCTCCGTCCTCCTCCATCGTCGCCTCGAGGTATGCGGCCGCCGCGTCGAGGTCGGCGAGGCAGTCGGTCACATCGAAGCGGCTGAAGGATGTCGCATTCGTCATATCAACCACAGTTCTGAGGGCGAGACTCGGCACCGCCGGGGAGCGTCAATCTGACCGCGTGAGGGACCGCGGCGTCACCACTTCCCGCTCAGGGCAGGAGGTCGAGAATCTGAGGCCAAGCTTCCATCGCATGGATGACCAACTCGCTGCCGCTGGCGAACACGAGCACGACGATCTCAAGCGAACGGCCGAATACCCTCACGTAGCGTGGTGCGTCAACGCCTCGCGGATGACCTCGGAGCGGGTCTTGCCCTCACGCGCGGCACGAGCATCGAGCTCAGCGATCTCGTCGAGCGTCAGGCGCAGAGCGACCACCTGGGAGGGCTCCGCTCCACGGCCGGGGCGCCCGCGTCCTCGCTTCTTCAGCGCGGCGACGTCGTAGCCCGCTTCGGCCTCAGCG
Organism: Actinomycetes bacterium; assembly: GCA_046565745.1. Taxonomy (GTDB): domain Bacteria; phylum Actinomycetota; class Actinomycetes; order Actinomycetales; family Microbacteriaceae; genus Microcella. The sequence continues at coordinate 153 of JBKHYA010000083.1, read as the reverse complement.
GCCCACGCGGCGATCTGCTCCTCGGTGACCGGCTGCCCGTTGATCGTCTCGTTCTTGGACATGCGCATTATTGTATGACGATAATAGTTGCGACGTCGAGACGCGTTGCCGCACGGCCTAGGACATGACCGTGATCGCGCGAGCCGCTGAAAC
>JBKHYA010000082.1:0-6504 GCA_046565745.1 Actinomycetes bacterium | reverse complement strand
GAGTTCGAGCGCTACCTGCGCAAGCGCGACGACGACGACCCGCCGCAGTCGGCCACCGAGCCGCCCGCGTAGGGCGGGCATCCGCCCGCTGCGGGGACGGGGCGAGCGCGCGCCCGCCCGCCCGCGCGCCGCGCGCATGTCTGCGATCCCGACACCGCGGGAGGACGCGCCGCCGGGCCCGCCGGCCGACGGGCGGGTCGCGGCGCGATGTCGGTCTGACGGACATCCTGCGCTGCCATGGCGGCGACCGCGAGGGGCGGATGCCCTGCCCGCGCGCGATCGACCTCGACCCGCGCGCGCCCGCGCGCCTAGGTGGCGTCGATGACGCCCGCGCCGAGGAGGATCAGCAGCACCGTGCCGAGCACCACGCGGTAGATCACGAACGGCAGGAACGAGCGCGTCGAGATGTAGCGCATGAGGGCCGCGATCACGAGGTACCCGACGCCGAAGGCGACGATCGTCGCGGCGAGGATGTCGAGCGGGCCGAACGGGCTCGCGCCCGGCTCGCGGATGGCGGTCAGAAGCTCGTAGAGGCCGCTGCCGAATACCGCGGGGATCGCCAGGAGGAACGCGTAGCGCGCCGCCGCCGGGCGCGTGTAGCCGAGCGCGAGGCCCATCGTCGTCGTCGCACCCGAGCGCGAGACGCCGGGGATGAGGGCGAGCATCTGCGCGCCGCCGTAGAGCAGCCCGTGCGGGTACGTGAGCCGGTCGAGCTCGCGCGTGCGGCGGCCGAGCCGGTCGGCGACGCCGAGGATGAGCCCGAAGACGATGAGCACGATCGCGACGAGCCAGAGCGAGCGGAAGGTCGAGCGGATGTACTCCTGCGCGAAGAAGCCGACGAGCACGATCGGGATCGTCCCGATGATGATGAGCCACCCCATCCGCACGTCGGGGTCGGTGCGCGGCACGCCCGAGGAGGGCGAGAAGTGCCGGAACCAGCGCCCGATGATGCGCGTGATGTCCTTCCAGAAGTAGAGCAGCACGGCGAGCTCGGTGCCGATCTGCGTGATCGCGGTGAACGTCGCGCCCGGGTCGGTCGCGCTCGGTAGGAACTCGCCCGCGATGCGCAGGTGGGCGCTCGAGGAGATCGGCAGGAACTCCGTCAGGCCCTGGATGAGGCCGAGGATGATCGCTTCGAGGAGGGACACGCGGCTCCTAGTAGGTCGAGAGCAGGTCGGTGAGGGCGCGGTGCCCGAAGTCGAGCGCGCTGAGCGGGACGCGCTCGTCGACGCCGTGGAACATCGCCGGGAAGTCGAGGTCCGGCGTGAGCTTGAGCGGCGCGAAGCCGTAGCCGGTGATGCCGAGCTCGCTGAGCGCCTTGTTGTCGGTGCCGCCGCTCAGCAGGTACGGGATGACCTGCGCCTCAGGATCGTGCCGCAGGAGCGTCGCGACCATGGCCTCGACGAGCGCGCCCGAGAAGGGGTTCTCGAGCCCGACGTCGCGCGTCACAACCTCGATCTCGACCTCGTCCGGGAGCATCGCGCGCACCTCGGCGAGCACGGCGTCCTCCTCGCCCGGCAGGGTGCGGATGTCGATGAGGGCCTCGGCGGTGTCGGGGATGACGTTGTGCTTGTAGCCGGCCTTCAGGAGCGTCGGGTTGCTCGTCGTGCGCAGGGTCGCGGTGAGGAAGCCCGCGGCGGTGCCCGTGCGCAGCAGCAGCTCGTCGGCGCCCGCCCCGTCCGCTCCCACGGCCTCGGGGTCGGTGCCCATGATGCGCGAGAGCTCGGCGAGCAGCTGCGTCGTCGTGCTCGTGAGCCGCACCGGCCACTCCCGGCGCCCGAGCAGCGCGACCGCCTCGGCGAGCTTCGTGACGGCGTTGTCGCGGATGACGCGCGAGCCGTGCGCCGCCGTGCCGCGCGTGCGCAGACGGATCCAGACGAGGGCCTTCTCGCCCGTCTGCAGCAGGTACGCGCGCTGGCCCTCGATGTCGACCGAGTAGCCGCCGACCTCGCTGATCGCCTCGGTCGCGCCCGCGAACAGCTCAGGGCGGTGGTCGACGAGGTGGTGCGAGCCGAAGGCGCCGCCGTTCTCCTCGTCGGCGAGGAACGCGACCACGAGATCGCGGTTGGGCCGCTCTCCCCCGGCGAGGATCTCGCGCAGGGAGGTGAGGATCATCGCGTCCATGTTCTTCATGTCGACGGCGCCGCGCCCCCAGAGCATCCCGTCGCGGATCTCGCCGCCGAACGGGTCGACCGACCAGTTCGCGGGGTCGGCCGGGACGACGTCGAGGTGGCCGTGGACGACGAGGGCCGGGCGCTCGCCGCGGGTCGTGTCGACCGGGTTCTCGTACGAGCCCTCGACGCGCGCGACGACGCTCGTGCGGCCCGGCGCGGCATCGATGAGCTCGGGCTCGAGGCCCATGTCGGCCAGGATCGCGGCCACGTACTCGGCCGCCTCGGTCTCGCCGTTGCTGCGCCCCTCACCGTGGTTCGTGGTGTCGAACCGGATGAGGTCGCGGGCGATGCGGGCGGTCTCGCTGAGCTGCTCCTGGCCTGCCATGCCGACCACGCTACCCCGCGTGCTGGAGGCGGTTGGGAACGTGCTATCGTCGTCTCTCGGTTGCCCCGCCACGGCGGAGGAACCGGACCAGCGCGGGTGGCGGAAATGGCAGACGCGCTAGCTTGAGGTGCTAGTGCCCGAAAGGGCGTGGGGGTTCAAGTCCCCCCTCGCGCACGCTGGTCGGTGAGAGATCACCAGCCAACCAGAACTGGTTGAGACAGTCCGCTCGGAAGAGCGGTGAACGGCCCCGAGGCTCCGGCCCGGGGCCGTTCTGCTTTCCGGTGCGCGGCGCCGCCCGCGGGTAGGCTCGCCCGCGATGGGCGTGACACGGCGAACCTTCCTGATCGGGGCCACGGGCCTCTCGGTCGCCGTGCTCGCCGCGTGCACCGACGAGCCCCCGCAGCCCTCGCCCGAGCCGCCCGCGGGCCCTCCGCGCCCCGCCGGGGTCGCCCGCAGCGACTGGCTCGGCGACTCGTTCTCGCGCGGCTCGACGAGCTACCTGCCGGTGGGCGAGACCGCGCGGCTGCGCGAGGAGCTCGCCTCCCCCTGGCGCGATCGGCTGTTCTTCGCCGGCGAGGCGACGTCGACGGATGCCCCCTCCACGGTGCACGGAGCCCTCGCGTCGGGCGAGCGCGCCGCCGCCGAGATCCTCGCGGTCGCCGCGCCCGGAGAGCGCGTCGTGATCGTCGGGGCGGGCATCGCCGGCGCGGCCGCTGCTCGCCTCCTCATCGACGACGGCCCGGAGGGCCTCGAGGTCATCGTGCTCGAGGCGCGGGGCCGCACGGGCGGCCGGATCCACACGATCGACAGCGACGCCTGGCCCGGCCCCGTCGAGCTCGGCGCGCAGTGGGTGCGCTCGATCGGGCAGCACGACCTCCTCGAGCGGCTCGTGCGCGTCGGCGTCGACGTCGCGATCGCCGAGAGCGCCCGCGGGTTCGACGAGTCGGGCGAGCCGATCGTGATCACGCGACCCGCGGCGCCCGCCACGCTCGAGAGCGTCCTGCTGCCCGTGCTCGACGCAGCTCGCGCCGCCGCGGAGGCGGTCGAGCCCGATGTCGCGTTCGCGACCGCCCTCGCGCTCCTCCGGCCGTGGGACGGCACTCCGGGCGTCGAGGGGGCGCCGAGCGAGGCGCAGTCGATCGCGCTCGCGCTCTCGGGCCTCGTCGAGCCCCGCCTCGGCGCTGCGTCGGGCGAGCTGTCGACGCGCGCGGGGCTCGCCGAGCTTCCCCTCGGCGCCGACAATCTCGTCACGGGCGGGTGGGCGCGGCTCGTCGACGCCCTCCTCGACGACGTCGACGTGCAGCTCTCGAGCCCCGTGACGGGCATCGCCGTCGGCGACGACGATGTGAGCGTGCGGCTCGGGGTGGGCGACTCGTTCTCGGCCGACCGCGTCGTGCTCACCGCCCCGCTCGGCGTGCTGCAGGAGCGCGGCATCGACCTCGAGCTCCCGGCCGTGAAGGACTCCGCGATCGCGCGCCTCGGCGTCGGCGCCGTCGAGACCATCTGGCTGCGCTACGACGCGCCGTTCTGGGACGAGGAGGCGGCCCTGTGGGTTCTTGCCGACCCGGAGGCGGCCGTGCCGCTGTGGGTCAACCTGCACGCCGTGAGGGGCGAGCCCGTGCTCGTCGGAGTCGTCGCGGGCTCGCGGGCGATCGGCTTCGGCGCCCTCGGCGAGGCCGAGGCGGTCACCGCGGCCCTCGCGGGTCTCGCTCCCCTGCTGGGCGAGCGCGCGCCCGCGAGCGACTGAGGGCGGGCATCCGGTCGAGGGGGATGCGCGGGAGCACGCGCACGACGGCCCCGACGAGCGCGAACAGGCCCAGCGCGGCCGCCCCGTACGCGAGCAGCTCGACGATTCCGCTCACCTGATCGGGGTCGAGGAAGAAGTACGGGTACCAGCCGACGATCGCGCCGCGCACGAGGGTCACGAGGCCCCAGCCGAGCGGGTAGCCGACGACGATGAGCAGGACGCGCGGATCGGTGCGGCGCTCCCCCGGCGACAGCAGCCAGTCGAGCAGCAGCCACGCGGGCAGCACGAAGTGGAGCAGCTGGTCGCTGAACGGCACGTCGAGCCGGTAGCCGCGGGTCGCCGCCTGCGAGGCCAGGAGCGCGAAGACGATGCCGGCCACGAGCATCCAGCTCAGAACGGCGACGCGGGCCACGGGCATCCACACCGGATCGCGGGCGCGGCGCAGCGCGATCGCACCGGAGACGATGCCGAGCGCGATCGCCGCGATGTTCGACTGCACCGTGAGGTAGCCGAAGAAGTTCGACGCGATGAAGACGCTGAAGCCGAGCCCGTACTGGAAGCGCGCCACCAGCGCGAGCACCCCGACGAGCGCCGCGAGCAGGCGCAGGCCGCCGACGACCCGCCGTGCCGTCGCGTGCTCGCTCACCGTTACGAGGGTGCCATGCCCTCCGCGGGCTCGGCGAGGGCGAGCTCGGCGAGGCGGCGCTCGCGGTTGGCGAGGAAGAGCGGGAAGGTGAACGCGATCGCCGTGAGCCCCGAGAACGCGATGTACGCCCACAGGTGCCTCATGCCCAGGCGCCGCCCCTCGATGACGATGAAGGCGCAGCCGGCGACGGCCATGATCAGCAGGTCGGTCGTGAGCGAGCTGACGGCCGGGCCATTATTGAACCAGTCCCCCACGAAGTCGTTGCGCTCGATGATCGCGATGACGTTGTACGTCCACGTGCCGACGAGGCCGATGATCGCGAGAACGAGGAACACGATGGCGCGAGGAGTCCAGTGACGGGTCAGGCTGCTCTGCCGGGTCGATCGGGTCATGAGGCCATCATCGCGCCGTTCGGGCTGCTGCTCGACGTCGACGGGCCGATCGCGAGCCCTGAGTCGCGCACGATCGCGATCCCGTCGATCGTCACCGACCTCCTGACGCTCGCGCACGCGGGGGTGCCGGTCGCGTTCGTCACCGGCCGCAGCGACGCGTTCATGCGCGAGCAGGTCGTCTCGCGCCTTCTCGAGCACGGGATGCGCGACGACGCCGCCCTCTTCGGCGTCTTCGAGAAGGGCGGGGCGTGGGCCCCGATCACGGCCGCGGGCCTCGGCGAGGTGCAGGTCGACCCCACGGTGGCTCTGCCCGCCGCCGCGCGCACGGAGGTCGAGTCGATCGCCCGCGAGCGGTTCGGCCACGCGATGTTCGTCGACGAGGGCAAGCGCGTCATGGTGTCGCTCGAGCAGCGCGTCGACGTCTCGGCGGAGGTCTACCGCGGCGCGCAGGAGGAGTTCGAGGAGGCGGCGTTCGCGGCGCTCGCCGACCACGGCCTCGGCATCCGTCACGGCGACCGCGTCGCCCCGGATGCCGACGGCGGCGTGCCGTTCCGGATCGACCCGACGATCATCTCGACCGACATCGAGTCGGTGCGCCTCGACAAGGACCACGGGGCGCGCCGCGCGATCGACTGGTTCGCCGCGCGCGGCGTCACGGCGCCGCGCTGGTACTCGGTCGGCGACTCGCGGTCGGACTACCTCATGGCCGACCACGTGCACGCCGCGGGCCTCGAGGCCGTGCACGTCGACGTGCGCCCGGCCGACGGCGTTCTCGAGCGGCCGTACCCGATCGATGTGCGGGGCTCGCTCGTGCACGATGCGGCGGGTGCCGACTTCCTCCGCGAGCGGGTCGCCGCGCTGCCGTAGCACTACGGTTGCCCCATGGGCCAGCTGATCTACGCGTCGACGTTCGAGGCGAGATTCGACGACCGGGTGCTGGCGCACCTGCAGATCGTCATCGTCGCCAAGCTCCGGCGCCAGGAGTCGTTCGCGTTCTCGTGGTCGAAGCCGCGCGAGGAGGGCAGCGGGCGGGCGAGCCTGTGGCTGCACCCCGCGATCCCGCTCGTGTTCACGTTCCACGGCGGCCGCACCCCGACGATCAGCCGAGCCTGGATCGACGCGCTCATGAGCTCGGCGAACAGCGCGGCGGGGCTCCGCATCGTTCCCGAGCCGACCGGATCGCCCGCCGTGGTCACCCGCGTCGAGCCGACTCTGCTCGT
>JBKHYA010000081.1:3417-6572 GCA_046565745.1 Actinomycetes bacterium | reverse complement strand
TAATCAGTGGGTTCCGGGTTCAAGTCCCGGGGGGTGTACGACAGGCCCGGTCAGCTCTCGGGCGGGTTCTAGCGATCCCCGCAACACCCTGACTTTAGGGAGTTGCGGGGATCGTGTCGTTTGAGGAGTTGAAAGCTCAGTTCTTCGAGGAGTTGGAGAGGTCCGAGGGGACGATCAGTGACGTCGCCGGGAAGGTTGGCGTCAACCGTCATACGGCGTATGGCTGGCTGCGTAAGGCGGGTGTGCGTGGCCTGGGTCGGCCGGGCGGGCGGCCGCACCCAGGTCGTGGCGAGTACGAAAGGTTGCGCGCGTCGGGAGTGCCGCAGAGCACAGCCGCGGCTCTCGTGGGCGTGAACGTGCGTACCGCGCGAGACTGGGATCAGGGTGTCCGCAAGACACGCGATGCTCGGATCTACCGTGATGGCCGCCGTGTGGACTACAAGACGGGTATGACCACCATCGAGGCTGTGACCGTGGAGCCGAGCATGTCCGCGGTCGACGCGGTCCTGGATCCACGGTTTCTTACCATCGTGGAGCGCGAAACTATCGCTGACCTGTATCGCCAGAAGATGTCCCTGCGGGCGATCGGGCGGGAGTTGGGGCGGCCGGCGTCGACGATCAAACGCGAGATCGACACTTACAGCGTCGATGGCGTCTATCGGCCGCATGCGGCGCAGCGGGCGTGGGCGGCCAGCCGGTCACGCCCCAAAGACTCGAAGCTGGCTCAGGAGGGGCCACTGAGGAATTTCGTGCTCGAGAAGCTGCACTTGCGGTGGTCTCCTGAACAGATCTGTCACGCTCTGATCGAGGAGTATCCGAGCGACGAGAGTATGCGTGTGAGCCCCGAGACGATCTACCAGGCGATCTATATCCAAGCCCGAGGCGGGCTGAAGCGTGAGGTCGCTGCTGCGCTGCGGACTGGCCGCACCAGACGCAAACCCCACCGTGATCCCGAGCATCGTACGAAGCGGTTCGTGGACGACATGGTCATGATTTCCGAGCGCCCCGCCGAGGTCGAGGACCGCGCAGTGCCCGGCCACTGGGAGGGCGACCTGATCGTCGGCGCGAACAACGGCTCCGCGATCGTCACCCTTGTTGAGCGGTCGACCCGGTACCTGATGCTGGGCCACTTGCCGGCCGGACACACCGCCGAGGAGGTCCGTGACGTCCTGGTGCCCCTGATCGGAACCCTGCCAGCGCATCTGCGCGGGTCACTGACATGGGATCAAGGCTCCGAGATGGCAGCTCACAAGCAGTTCTCAATCGAGACGGGCGTTCCCGTGTATTTCTGTGACCCACATTCGCCGTGGCAGCGCGGATCGAACGAGAACACCAACGGCCTGGTGCGTCAGTACTTCCCCAAGGGCACCGATCTATCAGTCCACAGCCCACTCGACCTTGAGCACGTCGCTCAGGAAATTAACGGCCGCCCACGCAAAACGCTCGGCTGGAAAACTCCAGCCGAGCGTCTGCGTGATCTACTGATCACCACCTAGCCAAACACCAGGTGTTGCGAGGACTCCTAGAAACCGCCTCGCCAGCTGCCGGGCCTTTCGCATGCTCGGCGTCCTCCGCCGTGCTCGACGCGCGATCGAGCCGCACCACGGTGATGCGGCGGCGCCGCACCGTCGCGACCGTGAGCGTCGCGCCGTCGACGGCCACCGCATCCCCCTGCTCGGCGAGGCGACCGAGGCGCGCGACGACGAAACCGGCGACCGTCTCGTACGGCCCCTCCTCGAGCGTCAGGCCCGTGAGCTCGGCGAAGCGGTCGAGCGTCGTGTCGCCCGGCACGGTCGAGAGCTCCGGGCCGGGCGTCTCCCGACCGCGCGCGCGGTCGGCGGGGTCGTACTCGTCGTAGACCTCGCCGATGAGCTCCTCGACCAGGTCCTCCAGCGTGACGAGACCGTCGGTGCCGCCGTACTCGTCGACGACGATGGCCAGGTGCGCGCCGGCGTCGCGCAGGGCCGCGAGCGTCGGCAGCACGAGCGCGGTGCCGGGCACGAGGGCGACCGGTCGAGCCAGCTCGTCGATGCGTTGTTCCGGCTGCTCGGCCCACGCGAGGTCGCGCACGTGCACGAAGCGGTCGATGTCGTCGGCGCTCTCGCGCAGCACCGGGTATCGCGAGTACGGCTGCTCGCGCACCGCCTCGCGCGCCTCGGCGATCGTCATGCCGGCGCGCAGGGCGACGATGTCGCCGCGCGGACGCATGACCTCGACGATCGTGCGGTCGGCGGCGCCGAGCACGTCGGCGACGATCTCGCGCTCCTCATCGCCGAGCCCCTCGTGAGAGGCCACGAGCGAGCGCAGCTCGTCGTCGCTCATCGACTCGCCGCGGCGTCGCGGGTCGCCCCCGAGCAGCCGCACGACGAGGTCGGTCGAGCGACCGAGCAGCCAGATGAGCGGGCGCAGCAGGCGCGAGAGCGTCGCGAGCGGTGGCGCGACGACGAGCGCGAAGGCTTCGGCGCGCTGCAGCGCGAGCCGCTTCGGCGCGAGCTCGCCGAACACGAGGGAGGCGTAGGCGACGAGCAGCGTCATGACGACGACCGCGACCGTCTCGGCGGTCGCGCGCTCGAGCCCGAGCCCCTCGAGCGCGGGGGAGAGGTACGGCGCGAGCGCCGTCGCGCCGTACGCGGCGGAGAGGAAGCCGGCGACGGTGACGCCGACCTGCACCGCGGCGAGGAAGGTGTTCGGGTCGCGCGCGACGGCCGCGACGCGCGCGCCGCGAGCGCTGCGCGCCTCGAGCGCGGCGAGCTGGCTCTCGCGCAGCGAGACGAGGGCGAGCTCGGTGGCGGCGAAGACGCCGCCGATGCCGATGAAGACCGCCACGAGGGCGAGGTCGATCCAGAGCTGGTTCATGCGCGAGCCCCCGCCCGTCGGTCGCGGAGCAGGGGCCAGGGCCTATGGTGCGCGTCGTCCACGGCAGCACTGTGCCGCAGCGACTTCGGTGCGAGCCGAGAGCGCTGCGGGGCATCCGGATGCTCGCCTCGCGAACGTCGCCCGCAGCCGGCGGCGACCGGCGTTCGGAGGCCGCTCGGCGCGGCCCTAGCATCGTGCTCGTGGTGTTCGGTCCCGAGCTGCTGGCGTTCGTGCTCACCTCGGTCGTCATCATCGTCGTGCCGGGGCCCGGCGTGCTGTTCGTCATCGGTCGCGCGCTC
>JBKHYA010000081.1:0-3407 GCA_046565745.1 Actinomycetes bacterium | reverse complement strand
GAACGCTACGCGCCCGCCTGAAGCGCGCGCGGCCAGGGCCGCTGCACGTGGTGGCCGGGCCGCGGCTCGGGCGCGGCGAGCAGTTCGCCCAGCAGCGGCGGGTGCACCGTGACACCGGCCAGCACGGCCGGGTCGCGCTCGGGGTCGGCGTCGTCATCGCCCAGTCGGCTGTGCTGTTCACCGTGCTGAAGGTCGCCGGCGCGCTCGTGCTCGTGTGGCTGGGCGTCCAGTCGATCCGGCACCGGAACGAGTTCGGCGAGGGCGAGCTCGACCCCGTCACCCCGCGCACCCGCACGATCGTGCGCGAGAGCGTCGTCGTGGGGCTCACCAACCCGAAGACGATCGTGTTCTTCGTCGCCGCGCTGCCCCAGGCGGTCGTGCCCGATGCCGGCGACCCCGCGCTGCAGATGATCGGGCTCGGCGCGATCTTCCTCGCCATGGGCGTCGTGAGCGACTCGCTCTACGGCATCGCCGCCGGCACCGCGCGGGAGTGGTTCGCCTCGAACCGGCGCCGCATCGCCGCCCTCCGCGCCGTCGGCGGCAGCGCCCTGATCCTGCTCGGCATCGGCATGGCCTTCGCCGCGCAGGGCTGAGCGCGCGGGCGGCCGCAACGCGCGGGGCGTCGAGCACCGACGCCGTGCTGCATTCGCGTAGCTTAGGCTTGCCTTACTCGCGGGCCGTCGAGGGTCCGCACGCTTACGTCCGCCGCCTCGCCTCCAGGATCATGACCGCCCCCTCGTCGACCGCCCTCGCCCGCGCGCGCGAGCTGCCGCTGCTCGCGGGCGCCGACGGCGACGTCGCGCTCGTGGGAGAGCGCGGCGCCGTCACCTACGCGCAGCTGCGCGACCGCGTCGCGGAGCGCTCCGCGCTGCTCGGCGCCGAGCGCAGGCTCGTCATGCTGACGTGCCGACGCGACGAGCAGACGATCGTGAGCCTGCTCGCGGCGCTCGCGGGCGGGCATCCGGTCATGCTCGTCGACGCGGGGGAGGGCGCCGCCGAGCGGCTGCGCGAGAGCATCCTCAGCACCTACGACCCCGACGTGATCGTCGACAGCCGCGACGGCGAGGCGGTCGTCGAGCATCGGCGCGACGCGAGCGCGCACGAGCTGCACCCCGACCTCGCGCTGCTGCTGAGCACCTCGGGCTCGACCGGCTCGCCCAAGCTCGTGCGCCTCTCGCGGCGCAACGTCATCAGCAACGCCCGCGCGATCGCCGAGTACCTGCAGCTCGCCCCGAGCGACCGCGGCACGACGACGCTGCCGCTGCATTACACCTACGGGCTCTCGATCGTCACGAGCCACCTCGCCGCCGGCGCGAGCGTGCTGCTCACCGAGCGGTCCGTCGTCGACGACCGCTTCTGGAGCGAGGCACGCGAAGCGGGCATCACCTCGCTCGCCGGGGTGCCGCACACCTTCGACCTGCTCGAGGCCTCCGGCGCGCGACCGTTCGAGCTGCCGACGCTGCGCTGCATCACCCAGGCCGGCGGTCGCCTGGCCCCCGCTCGCGTGCGGGAGTGGGCTCGAGCCGCCGAGCACCACGGCGCCGACTTCGTCGTCATGTACGGCGCCACCGAGGCGACCGCGCGCATGGCCTACCTGCCGCCGCACCTGGCCGCCTCGCGCCCCGAGGCGATCGGCGTCGCCATCCCCGGCGGCGCGCTGCGCGTCGACGCCCCCGACGAGCGCGGATGCGGCGAGCTCGTCTACAGCGGACCGAACGTCATGATGGGCTACGCCGCGACCGCGGCCGACCTCGCCCGCGGGCCCGAGCTCGACGAGCTGCGCACGGGCGACCTCGCGCGCATCGCACCCGACGGCCTCGTCGAGATCGTGGGACGGGCGAGTCGCTTCGTGAAGCTCTTCGGGCTGCGCGTCGACCTCGACCGCCTCGAGCAGCTGCTGGGCGAGAAGGGGCTGCCCGCCTACGCCGTCGAGGGCGCCGACGGCGTGCTCGTCGGCTCACCGGCCTCCGCGACCGAGCTCGAGTGCGTGCCCGCCGTGCTCGCGGCCGCGACGGGACTGCCGACGCGGTCGTTCGCCGTCGCCCGCCTGGAGGCGCTCGCTGTGACCTCGAGCGGCAAGCCCGACCGTGGCGAGCTGCGCGAGCTCGCCGAGCGGCTCGCGGCGGCGACCGCGCAGCTCCCGGCGGGCGAGGAGAGTGCCGGGTCCTCGGCGCGGGCCGCCGACGACGACCCCGCTGCGCTGACCGAGGCGGTGCGCGCTCTCTACGCGACCGTGCTCGACCGCCCCGACGCCGCCGCGACCGACAGCTTCGTCACCCTCGACGGCGACTCGCTCGCCTACGTCGAGGCCGTCGTGCGGCTCGAGCGCCTCGTCGGCGCGCTGCCGCGCGCGTGGCCGACCATGACCGCGGCCGAGCTCGGAGCCCTCGCGGCCGCTCGCGACGAGGCGGGCCGTGCGGCCGCGGCGTCGACGGGCGACGGCGAGCGGGCATCCACCGCGACCGCCACCGCCGCGTCAGCCGCGCCGAGGCGGCGCTCGCCGTGGTCGCTCGTCGCCGTCGAGGCGCCCGTCGCGCTGCGGGCCCTCGCGATCGTGCTCATCGTCGGCACGCACGCGAACCTGCTCGGCATCCAGGGCGGGGCGCACGTGCTGCTCGCGGTGCTCGGCTACAACCTCGCGCGGTTCCCGCTCGCCGGGGCGACGCGCGCGGCTCGCGTGCGCGGGCTCGTGCGCGCGACCGCGATGATCGCCGTGCCCGCCGTGGTGTGGATCGGCGGCGTCGCGCTCGTCACCGGCGCCTACGAGCCGACGACCGCGCTGCTGCTGAACTCCGTGCTCGGCGACGCCTCCGGCTGGAACGAGCAGTGGCGGTTCTGGTTCCTCGAGGCCGCCGTCTGGGCGACGCTGCTCGGCGCGCTCGCGCTCCTCGTGCCCGGCGTCGACCGGCTCGAGCGACGCGCGCCCTTCGCGCTCGCCGTCGGCGTCGTCGTCGCGGCGCTCGGCGTGCGGCTCGCCGTCACCGGCGGCGTCACGGCAGGCGCCGTCGAGCGCTACGCCCTGCCGGGGGTGCTGTGGCTGCTCGCGCTCGGCTGGGCGATCGCGCGGGCCGAGACGGTCGGGCAGCGCGCGGCGGTCTCCGGCCTCGCGCTCATCGGGACGATCGGCTTCTTCGGCGACCCGCAGCGGGAGGCGGTCGTCGTGGCCGGGCTGCTCGCGCTGACGTGGCTGCGCTCGGTGCGCATCCCCCGCCTCGTCGTGCCGGTCGTGACGACCGTCGCGACGGCGTCGCTCTTCGTCTACCTCGTGCACTGGGAGCTGTACCCGCTGCTCGAGGACGACGCGCCGCTCGCGGCGACCCTCGTCTCGTTCGCGGCGGGAATCGCGGTGCACGCACTGTGGCGCGCGGCGTCGATCAGCTGTCGACGAGCTGGAAGGCGGGGTCGCC
>JBKHYA010000080.1:0-6666 GCA_046565745.1 Actinomycetes bacterium | reverse complement strand
AGCCTCGTGGGCAACTACATCACCTCGCTCGGCATGGCGGGCTGCTCGGTCACGGTGCTGCGCGCCGACGACGAGATCGTCTCGCTGTGGGACGCCCCCGTGGAGACGAGCGGCCTCCGCTGGGGTCGCTGACCGAGAGCGCCGCCGCGACCACCCGCACCCCGCACCGCCTGCCACCCCGGCACCGACGCCGAGACCGAGGAGAACCATGAGCACCACCGACACCATCACGATCGAGGGCTTCACCGCCTGGCTCGCCGCCTTCCGCGACCGCGTCACCGAGCAGAGGTCGTACCTGACCGAGCTCGACTCGGCCATCGGCGACGCCGACCACGGGGCCAACATGGCCCGCGGCATGGCCGCCGTGATGGAGAAGGTGGGCGCCTCGCCCGCCACGACCGCCGACGAGCTCTTCAAGACGGTGGGCATGACCCTCGTCACGTCGGTGGGCGGGGCGAGCGGGCCGCTCTACGGCACGTTCTTCCTCCGACTCGGCATGACGGCCGGAGCAGTCGCGGGGTGCGATGCGGCGGCGCTCTCCTCCGCCCTGCGCGCCGGGCTCGATGGCGTCGTTGCGCGCGGCAAGGCCGAGGCGGGCGACAAGACGATGTTCGACGCGATGGCACCGGCGCTCGAGGCGATGGATGCGGCGATCGCCTCGGGCGCATCCCTCGCCGAGGCGACGGCCGCCGCCCGCGATGCCGCCGCAGCCGGCCGCGACGCGACCGAGCCGCTCGTGGCCCGCAAGGGTCGCGCGAGCTATCTCGGCGAGCGCAGCGCCGGCCACCTCGACCCCGGCGCGACCTCCACGGCCCTGCTGTTCGACGCCCTCGCGGAGGTCACGGCGTCGTGAGCGCCGCAGCCCCCCGCGTCGGCATCGTCGCGGTGTCCCACAGCCGTCCCCTCGCCGAGGCGGCCGTCGCCCTCGCGCTCGAGATGGTCGCCGGCGATCCGCCGCCCATCGCGATCGCGGCGGGCACGGCCGACGGCGGCACGGGCACCGATGCCGTGCGCGTCTCGGAGGCGATCGTCGAGGTCGGCGCCGGTGGCGCGGGCGTCGTCGTGCTCATGGATCTCGGATCGGCCGTCATGAGCGCCGAGATGGCGCTCGAGTTCGTCGCCGACCCCGAGCTGCGCGTCCGGCTCGTCTCCGCACCGTTCGTCGAGGGGCTCCTCGCGGCGGTCGTGCGGGCGGCCGGTGGCGCCGACCTCGACGCCGTCGCCGCCGAGGCGCTCGGCGCCCTGCGACCCAAGAGCGAGCAGCTCGGCGACGCGGCCCCCGTCTCCGTCGATCGCGCGGTCGACGATGCGGGCGATCGGGCGGATGCCCCGCCCGCCCCCGCCGGCGACCTCGCCTCGACCGCGCCCCCGCCCGCGATCGCGGAGGCGGTCGTGCGGAACGTGGCAGGCCTGCACGCCCGCCCGGCGGCCGAGATCGCCGGGCTCGTCGCCCAGCGCGGCGTCGCCCTCACCCTCGCGACCGACGCGAAGGGGCCGGTCGACGCGACGAGCCCCATCGGCATCGCCATCCTCGGTGCGGGCCCCGGCACCGTCGTCCGCATCGCGGCGAGCGGAGCGGGCGCCGCCGAGGCCGTCGAGGAGGTGCGCGCGCTCATCGAGTCGGGCTTCGGTGAGGAGCTCGCCGAGCTCGACGCCGCCCCTGCGGCCCCTGCCGCAGCCGCAGCCGCTGCCCCCGCCGCCGCTCCCGCCGCCGCCCCCGCCGTCTCCGCTCCGTCCGCTCCTCCGCACCCCGTCGCCCCCTCCCACCCTCTCGGCGTCAGCTCGGGCCGCGTCGTCGGCCCCGTCGCCGTCATGGTGCACGCGGCCGACGAGCCCGACCCGGCCGCGCGCATCCCCGCCGATGAGCGCGACGGCGCGGCGACGCGCCTGCGCGAGGCGATGCTCGCCGTCGCGGGCGAGATGCACGAGACGGCCCAGACGCTCAGCGGCCAGCGCCGCGACGTCCTCGTCGCGACCGCCGCGATCGCCGCCGACCCCGCGCTGCACCGGGAGGCCGAGTCGCTCGTGCGCGACGAGGGCCTCACGCCCGAGCGCGCCGTCTGGGTCGAGCTCGGGCGCACCGCCGCGCAGTACCGCGAGCTCGGCGGGCGCATGGCCGAGCGCGTGACCGACCTCGTCGACGTGCGAGACCGGATCATCGCCCGGCTCACCGGCGTCGAGCGACCCGGCGTCCCCGAGCGCGACCACCCGTTCATCCTCGTCGCCGACGACCTCGCGCCCGTCGACACCGTGGGCCTCGACCCCGAGCGCTGCCTCGCGATCGTCACCGAGCAGGGCGGGCCGACCTCGCACACGGCGATCCTCGCCCGCGAGCTGGGCCTGCCCGCGATCGTCGGCGCGGCCGGAGCGACGACGCTCGCCGACGGCACGGTCGTGCTCGTCGACGGCGACACGGGCGAGCTCATCGTCCAGCCCGACGAGGGGGCCCGCGCGACGGCCACGGGCGTCATCACCCTGCCGCCCTTCGAGGGTCCGGGTGAGACGGCCGACGGGCACCGCGTCGTGCTCGGCGCGAACGTCGGGGCGCCCCGCGACATCCGCCGCGCCGTCGAGCGCGGAGCCGAGGGCGTCGGTCTGTTCCGCACCGAGTTCTGCTTCCTCGACCGCACGCGCGAGCCGAGCGTTGACGACCAGATCGCCGCGTACCGCGAGGTCTTCGCCGCCTTCCCCGGCGCGCGCGTCGTCGTCCGCACCCTCGACGCCGGCAGCGACAAGCCCCTGCCGTTCCTCACCTCCGACGACGAGCCGAACCCCGCGCTCGGCGTCCGCGGCTACCGCACCTCCCGGCGCGACCCCGAGGTGCTCGACGCGCAGCTGCGCGCGATCGCGCGCGCCGCCGACGCCGAGAGGGCGGATGCCTGGGTCATGGCCCCGATGATCGCGACCGTCGCCGAGGCGACCGAGTTCGCCGCGCGCGCCCGCGCCGCGGGCAACCGCACGGTCGGCGTGATGATCGAGACGCCGGCCGCGGCGCTCGTCGCCGACGAGCTGTGCGCCGCCGTCGACTTCGTGAGCATCGGCACGAACGACCTCTCGCAGTACACGATGGCCGCCGACCGCATGTCGGGCGAGCTCGCCCACCTCGCCGACCCGTGGCAGCCCGCGGTGCTCCGTGCGATCCGCCTCATCGGCGAGTCCGGCGCCCGCACGGGCACCCCCGTCGGGGTGTGCGGAGAGGCCGCGGCCGACCCCGCGCTCGCTCCCGTGCTCGTGGGGCTCGGCGTGACGAGCCTGTCGATGGCGGCGCGCGCGATCACCGCGGTCGGGGCGATCGTGTCCTCCGCGACGCTCGCGCAGTGCCGCGCGGCGGCCGAGGCGGCGTGCGCCGCGACCGATCCGGCGGCCGCGCGCGCGGCGGCGCGGGAGGCCCTGGCGACCTAGGCCCGCCGGTAGGCTCGCCCCCGATGAACCGCCGGTCGACCGTCCTCTTCTCCGCTCTCGAGGCGCTCCTCGTGGTCGGCATCGGCATCGGCATCCCCCTCTCGATCCTCACCGTGATGTGGGCCGTGCAGTTCGGCTTCCAGCTCGACTGGCTGCCGTTCTGGCGCGCCGCCGTCGACATCTGGGCGCTCGGGCACGGCGCCGACGTGACCTTCACGCTCGACCCCGTGACCGCGGCCGCCGTCGGCGCGGAGGCGGCGGCCGAGCCGTTCCTCGTCTCCCTCGCGCTCCTCGGCTTCGCGGCGCTCACTCTGCTCGCGGGGTGGCAGATGGGCCGGCGATCGATCGGCGAGCCGCACCGGGCGCTCGGCGGCGCGGTGGCGATCGCGGGCATCCTCGTCATCGGCGGGCTCGCGGCGCTCAGCGCGACCCACCCCTCGGCCCTCATCGCGCGCGGGCAGACGGCGCTCTTCCCCGCGCTCGTCTTCGCCCTCGGCTTCGGCGTCGCGTCGCTCGATGCGCGCGGCGCCTGGCGCGAGCGGGCGGATGCCCTGCTCGAGCGCCTCCCCGCCCTCGCGCGCGCCATCATCGGCTCGGCGCTCCGCATCGGCACGGGCGCCGTCATCACCGTCGTCGGCGCGGCCGGGGTCGTGACCGCCGCGGCCCTCCTCGTCGGCTACGGCCAGGTCATCGCCCTCTACGAGAGCGTGCAGGCCGACGTGCTCGGCGGCATCGCGCTCACGGTCGGGCAGCTCGCGCTCATCCCCACCGTCGTGCTCTGGTCGGCCTCCTGGCTCATCGGGCCGGGCTTCGCGATCGGCACCGGGTCCGCGATCTCGCCGCTCGGCACCGTCGTCGGGCCGCTCCCGGCCATCCCGCTGCTCGGCGCGCTGCCGGCGAGCGATGCGAGCCCCGGGCTCGTCGTCGTCCTCGTGCCGGTGCTCGCGGCCTTCGTCGCGGGCGTGCTCGTGCGGCCGCGGCTCGTCGCCGCGCTCGGCCCCGGTCGGCGCGTGGAGGGCTGGGCGCTCGCGACGGCGGGGGCGGCGGCGCTCGCCGCGGGCATCCTCGCCGCGTTCTCGGCCTGGATCGCCGCGGGCGCCGCGGGGCCCGGTCGCCTTGCGACCGTCGGCCCCGACCCGGTCGCCGTCGGGGTCTGGATGCTCGTCGAGACGCTCGTCGGCGCCGCACTCGGCCTGCTCGCCGGGGGAGTCCGCGTGCCGTGGGCCGCTCGGGCGTCCGATGCTCATCCGCGCAGCGAGTAGCCTGGGAGCGTGCTGCGGGTCGTCGTTCTGATCTCGGGCGGCGGGTCGAACCTGCGCGCTCTGCTCGAGGCGTCGGCCCACGCGGACTACCCCGCGCACATCGTCGCCGTCGGCGCCGATCGCGAGGCCGACGGGCTCGCGCACGCCGAGGCGTTCGGGATCCCGAGCTTCACGGTGCCGTACTCGTCGTACCCCTCGCGCGAGGCGTGGGGCGACGAGCTGCTCACCACGATCCGCGAGTGGGAGCCCGACCTCGTCGTGCTCAGCGGGCTCATGCGACTGCTGCCCGCGACCGTCGTCGACGCCCTCGCGCCCAACGTCATCAACACGCACCCGGCCCACCTGCCCGAGTTCCCCGGCGCCCACGGCGTGCGCGACGCGCTCGCGGCCGGCGTCGCGCAGACCGGGGCGAGCGTCATCGTCGTCGACGCGGGCGTCGACTCGGGGCCGATCCTCGCGCAGGAGCGCATCCCCGTGCTTCCGGGCGACACCGAGCACAGCCTGCACGAGCGCATCAAGCCCGTCGAGCGCCGCTTGCTCATCGACACCGTGCGCGGCATCGCCACGGGCGAGATCGACCTCGCGGCGCTCTAGACGTCCCACCACCACCCCACACCACAGCGTCACTGACCACCTCAGGAGCACTCCCATGGCCGGCCCCGCCCACGACCCCGCCTCGTACCGTCACCGCGACGCCGTCCCCGTGCGCCGCGCGCTCGTGAGCGTGAGCGACAAGACCGGACTGCTCGAGCTCGCGGCGACCCTCGCGGGCGCGGGCGTCGAGATCGTGTCGACGGGGTCGACGGCGTCGACGATCGCGGCGGCCGGGCATCCGGTCACCGAGGTCTCGAGCGTCACGGGCTTCCCCGAGGCGCTCGACGGGCGCGTGAAGACGCTGCACCCGAGCGTGCACGCGGGCGTTCTCGCCGACCTGCGCCTCGAGAGCCACGAGCAGCAGCTCGCCGAGCTCGGGATCGCCGCCTTCGACCTCGTCGTCGTGAACCTCTACCCCTTCGTCGAGACCGTCGCGAGCGGCGCCGAGGGCGACGCGGTCGTCGAGCAGATCGACATCGGCGGCCCCGCGATGGTGCGCGCCGCGGCCAAGAACCACGCCAACGTCGCGATCATCGTCGACCCGGCCGACTACGTCATGATCGGCAAGGCCATCACGCTCGGCGGCACGACGCTCGCGCAGCGCCAGCGCTTCGCCGCGAAGGCCTTCGCGCACACCGCCGCGTACGACACCGCGGTCGCCGGCTGGTTCGCCGACACGCTCGGCGTGCGCGCGCGCGGAGCTGAGGCGAAGCCCATTTCTGGGCTTCGCGCGACGCCAGCGCCCGACGCCGTCTCGGCGTCGGGCCCCGCGCACGACGGCAGCCCCGCGACGGTCGACGTCCACGCGACGCTGCAGCAGGTGCTGCGCTACGGCGAGAACAGCCACCAGTCGGCCGCGCTCTACCGGGCCGACGGCGGCCAGGGCATCGCGCACGCCCGCCAGCTGCACGGCAAGGAGATGTCGTACAACAACTTCGTGGATGCCGACGCCGCCGTGCGCGCCGCGTACGACCACGAGGCTCCCGCCGTCGCGATCATCAAGCACGCGAACCCGTGCGGCATCGCCGTGGGGTCGAGCATCGCCGAGGCGCACGCGGCCGCCCACGCGTGCGACCCCGTGTCGGCCTTCGGCGGGGTCATCGCCGCGAACCGCGTCGTCACGGCCGAGGCCGCCCTCGTTCGCGATGGCACCCACGATCTGACGGGGCTCGACCCGGTGGCGCTTGCCCACCGCGATCCGGTAGGTGGCGAAGCCGGCGGCCGGCCCTCCCCGCCTGGGCTTGGACTCGGCTCGCGGCCGGCCGCTCGGCCGCTCGTCGCGGCGTGAGCCCTTCTCGTGGTCCCAGGCACCCGGCTTGTCGCCGCGCCTGCCCGCGAACGCGGTGGGGGGCTCGGGGGCGGGCTCGGGCTCCATCAGCAGCGGCTGGCCGTCCTGCGCCATCACCGC
>JBKHYA010000079.1:0-6735 GCA_046565745.1 Actinomycetes bacterium | reverse complement strand
GACGTGGTTCAACGGTGCGATCGGCGACTCGACGCGTGCCTTCATCAAGGACGCAAAGCTCGTGCGCTCGACGCGACTGCCCCGCAGCGTCTGGGTCGCCCGGATCGTGCTGTCGAAGGGCATCGAGTTCGTGCTCGCCATCCCCGTGCTCGCCGCCTTCGCGATCATCTTCGGCGCCGAGCTCACGTGGGGCGTGCTGTGGCTGCCGCTCGCGATCGTGCTGCAGGCGACCCTCATCCTCGGGCTCGGGCTCATGATCGCGCCGCTCGTCGTCTTCTTCCGCGACCTCGAGCGCGCCGTGAAGCTCGTCCTGCGGTTCCTCTTCTACGCCTCGCCGATCATCTACGGGCTGAGCGACCTGCCCGACGGGCTCGACGTCTGGATGGCCTTCAATCCGCTCTCCGGGATCATCTCGCTGTACCGCGCGGCGTTCTTCCCCGAGCAGGTCGAGCCGTTCGCCGTCGTGATCGCCGCGCTCATGAGCCTCGTCGCGCTCGCGGCGGGCATCCTCGTCTTCCGGCGCATGGTGCGCGCCGTCCTGAAGGAGATCTGATGGGCGACGTCGTCATCCGCGTCGAGGGCGCGGGCATCCGCTTCCGGCGCAACCGCCGGGGCCGCCGGAGCTTCAAGGATCTCTTCGCCGGCAGCAATCGGCGCGCGCGCCCGAACGAGTTCTGGGCGCTGCGCGGCGTCGACGTCGAGGTGCGGGCGGGCGAGGCGATCGGCGTCGTCGGCCGCAACGGCCAGGGCAAGTCGACCCTGCTCAAGCTCGTCGCCGGCGTCATGCTGCCCGACGAGGGCCGCGTCGACGTGCACGGTGGCGTCGCGCCGCTCATCGAGATCACCGGCGGGTTCGTCGACGACCTCACGGTGCGCGAGAACGTGCACCTCACCGCGGGCCTGCACGGCATGACGCGCGCCGAGATCGACGCGCGCTACGACGAGATCATCGACTTCGCCGAGCTGCGCGAGAGCGTCGACACCCCGTACAAGCACCTGTCGAGCGGCATGAAGGTGCGGCTCGCCTTCTCGGTCATCTCGCGCCTGGAGGAGCCGATCCTGCTCGTCGACGAGGTGCTCGCGGTCGGCGACAAGGCGTTCCGCGACAAGTGCTACCAGCGCATCGACGAGCTGCTCGCGGGCGGGCGCACCCTGTTCTTCGTCTCGCACAACGAGCGCGACCTCAAGCGCTTCTGCACGCGCGGCCTCTACCTGGACAAGGGCCTACTGCAGCTCGACGGGCCGATCGAGGGGGTTCTCGCGGCGTACAACAGGGACTACGGTTCCCCTTCATGAGTCACGAGACGCACGACCCCGCCACGCCCCGCATCGTCCCTCCCCCGCACGAGCAGGCCGACCCGCGCATGGTGCGCGCGCTGCAGGCGATCATGTCGTCCCAGCGGCCGGCGGTCATCGCCCACGTGCGCCGGATCCGTCGCCGGTCGCCGAACGCGTCGCCCGACGAGGTGATCAGGATGCTGGAGAAGCACTACCTGACGCTCGTCACCGCGAGCGGGGCATCCGTCGGCGCCGCGGCGGTCGTTCCCGCCGTCGGCCTCGCCGCGTCCCTCACCCTGAGCGGGGTCGAGACGGTCGCGTTCCTCGAGGCGAGCGCGCTCTTCGCGCAGTCGGTCACCGAGGTGCACGGCATCGCCGTCGATGACCCCGAGCGCGCGCAGAGCCTCGTGATGGCGCTCATGCTCGGCGGCGCGGGCAAGGATCTCGTCACGCAGTTCGCGAAGCAGATGACCGGCGGCGCCCCGCGCACCGCCTACTGGGGCGAGCTCGTGACGAAGAGCATGCCGCGCGTGATGCTCGACTCCCTCGCCGACCGGCTGCGCACGGCGTTCGTCCGCCGCTTCGCGGTCACGCAGGGCGGCTCCGTCATCGGCCGCGCGATCCCCTTCGGCATCGGCGCCGTCATCGGCGGCACCGGCAACCACATCCTCGGCCGCAAGGTCATCAGCAACGCTCGCGAGGCGTTCGGCCCCGCTCCCGTGATGTGGCCCGTGAGCCTCGAGATCGAGACCCGCGCTCCGGGGACGCCGCGCCCGGGGCGTCGCGTCGTGATCCGCGAGGCCGGCCGCATCGGTCCGGTGCGCGTTCCCCGCCTCGCGATCGAGCGCCGCGGCGAGACGGACGAACCCGACGAGCAATTCGAGATCTGACGCTCAGCCCTCCCCGGGCGCCGCGTCCTCGTCGATGTCCTCGTCGAACGGGTTCGACTCGCTCGTGATGGGGTCGTTGCGGTGCTGCGCCGCCGCGCGCTCCCACTCGGCCATGAGGGTCTCGACGGCGGCGTGGAAGCGCGCCGTCGCGGCTCCGGGCGTGGTGTCGCCGAAGTAGCGCTCGACCCAGTGCTGCAGGCGCTCGTGGGCCTCGGTGCTCGTGAGCACCCGGTCGATCGCGGGGATGATCTCGCGCGCCTCGGCGGCCGTCAGCCACTCGCAGTCGCCGAGGTAGCCGGTCGAGTCGATCTCGGCCTCGACCGAGGCGGGTCGCGCGATGAGGATCGGCCGACCGGTCGCGAGACGGTCGTAGACCATCGCCGAGATGTCGGTGATGGCGACGTCGGCGGCGGCGAGCTGCCAGCCGAGCTCGGGGCCGTCGTCGAAGACGTGCTGCGCGCGCGGGTCGGCGGCGTTCGCGCGCGCGATCGCGGAGACGATGCGCGCATTCGCGGCGCCGTACTCGGGGTCGACGACGCCGCTGCGCGGGTGCGGCCGGTAGATGACCCGGTGCCGGCCGGAGGCGAGCAGCTCGCCCACGAGCGCCTCGCCGTGGCTCGCGATCGACCCGTAGGCCGCGGCGGGGCGGTCGCCCTCCCACGTCGGGGCGTACAGCACGACCGTCCGATCGTCGGGGGTGTACGGCAGGGCTCCCGCGAAGTGGTCGGCCTGCGGGCGTCCGATCGCGATGGCCTTGCTCTCGACGTCGTAGTTCCAGAGCTTCCGACGCAGGCGCTCCTTCGCGGCATCGCCGGCGATGAACGCGTAGTCGTACGCCTTGTACTGGTTCGTCGTCATGTACATCTTGTCCGACTCGCCGTGGTTGACGAACACGTGCCACATGCGGCTGTACCGGAACATCTGGAAATTCTTGGCGTTCTGGTTGACGTAGAGCACGATGCGCAGCGGCTGCTCGGCGACGAAGCGCTCGAGGTCGACGACGCGGCGCAGGTACACGGCAGGAACGGGGGCCTCGTCGAGGAGCGTGAGCATCGTGCCGGGGCTGCGAGCGATGATGGCGACCGGATGCACGGTCGCGAGCTCGGCGAGCGGCGCGTACCACTGGCGGATCTGGTAGAGGTTCACGCGCGTGTCGGCGAAGTAGACGACGATCTGAACGCTGCCGGCGGCGGGCTGCTTCGCGGTCGCGAGTCGTGCGGCGAGCTGCGCACGATGGCGGCGCGACCGCAGGATGTTGCGCGCGAGGCGTCGCGCCGTGCCCAGCTGCTTCAGAATGCTCACTGCTCCATCATGGTCTCCGCCGTCGGCGCGACCCCGCGAACAGGGGGCAACCGTTATGCGTTTGTTCGCCGGAGGCCGGGCCGTGGAAGAATCGCCCGCGATGGCCCGCTTCACGTTCAGCGCCGGCAACGCGCGCGCCCTGGCTCGCGCCCCGCTGTACGGGCTCGGCGCGCTCGCCGCGCGCCTGATTCCGCGCGACCCGCAGCGCTGGGTCTTCGGCTCCGGCATCGGGGTCGGCGAGGGGGCTCTCGCGCTGTGGGAGCTCTGCCGCGATCGCGACCCGGAGCGGCGCCTCGTGTGGCTCGCCTCGAGCGACGACGAGCTCGCGGACGCGACCGCACGCGGGATGCGCGCGGTGCCGGCCAGGAGCATCCTCGGATTCTGGGAGACGCTACGCGCGGGCGTCGTCGTCGTGACGCACGGCCTCGGCGACGTCAACCGCTACGGCTCGAGCGGCGCGGTCGTCGTGCAGCTGTGGCACGGCATCCCGCTCAAGCGCCTGCACCTCGATACCGGAGCCGCGCTGCGGCTGCCGCTCATCGGCTCGCTGCCCGGCGCCCGCGCGCTCATGGCGCGGCTGTACCGCGCGGGGTCGTCGCGCATCACGCTCTTCCCCGTCGCGAGCGAGCTCGTCGCCGCGCGCGTGCGCTCGGCGTTCGGGCTGCCTGCCGCACGTGTGCGCGTGCTCGGCGACGCCCGCGACGACGTGCTGCTCCGCGGCGACGCGGCCGAGCGCCGGGCCGCGGCGCGCGCGGTCGTCGAGGGCGCGGTGGGGCCGCTCCCCGAGGGCGCTCGCGTCGTCCTCTACGCCCCGACCTGGCGCGACGGCGCGCCCGACCCGGCGATCCCGACCGACGGGGAGTGGCGCGCGATCGCTGACTGGGCCGAGCGGGCCGACGCCGTGCTGCTGATCCGCTCGCATCCGCTCGGGGCGGGCTCGTACGCGGCGGGGCCGGCGCTGTCGCCGCGCATCCGGCTCATGGGGCGCGACCGGCTGGGGGATGCGACCCCCGCCCTGCCCGCTCTCGACGCGCTCGTGACCGACTACTCCTCGATCGCGTTCGACGCCGCGATCGCGGGAGTGCCGAGCGTGTTCTTCGCCCCCGACCTCGCCCAGTACCTCTCGACCCGCGGCCTCTACACCCCGTACCGCGCGTTCAGCGGAGACGACCCCGCGACGACGTGGGCGCGCACGCTCGAGCGGCTCGATGGCGCTCTCGGCGATGGCGCCGAGCGCGAGGCGGCGCTCGCGCACGCGGCGTGGCTGCGCGACGAGCACGTCGACCGCCTCGACGGCCGCGCGACCGAGCGCGTGCGCGCGGCGATCCTCACGCTGCTCGGCGAGGGGCCCGAGCCGGCCGACCTCGACGCCGCCCCCGAGCGCCCCGTCGTGGTCGATCGCGTGACGATCGAGGACGAGTCGGTCGTCGTCGAGGGGCGCAGCGCGGTCGGCATCGTGCGCCTCTCGCTCGTCGGGCCGCGCCAGACCCTGCCCGGCGAGCTCGACGCGCTCGACGACCGCTTCCTCGCGCGGATCCCCCTGCTCGTCGCGCGGTGGGGCGCGAGCCCGCTGCCGGCGCCGAGCGGCGCGTACGCGCTCGAGCTCGAGCTCGACGGCGCGACGCGGCCCACCGCGCGCGCGACGATCGCGGCGGTGCTGCCGCGGGCATCCCTCACCCCCCTCATGCGCGTCGAGGCGACGGCCGATCGAGGGACCCTCGTCGTGGCCCTCGGCGCGCCCCTCGCCGACGACGAGCGCGGGGCGGCGGCCCAGCGCCGACTCGAGGCCGAGTACCGGCGCCGGGAGGCGACTCCCGAGCGCGCGGTCTTCCTCGAGAGCTTCTACGCGCAGACGGCGGCGTGCAACCCGCTCGCGATCGACCGCGAGCTCGCCCGCGCCCACCCGGATGTCGTGCGCTACTGGTCGGTCGTCGACCGCTCGATCGCCGTGCCCGAGGGCGGCGTGCCGATCGTGGAGGGCTCGGCCGAGTGGTGGCGCGTGCGCGCCGACGCGCGCGTCCTCGTCGTCAACGACTGGCTGCGCAAGCGCTGGCGACCACGCGCCCATCAGTCGGTGCTGCAGACCTGGCACGGCACGATGCTCAAGCGCCTCGCCCTCGACCGCGACGGGGTGGGCCTGCGCACGCGCATCGCTGTGCGACGCGAGAGCGCGCGCTGGTCGGTGCTGCTCGCGCAGAACCCGTACGCCGCGAGCATCCTGCGTCGCGCCTACGGCTTCCGCGGGCCCGTCTGGGTCGAAGGGTACCCGCGCGACGACGTGCTCGTCACCGGCGACCGCGAGGCCGCGCGCGCCCGCATCGGCATCGGTCCGCACGAGCGCGCCGTGCTCTACGCGCCCACCTGGCGCGACGACCGCACCGAGATCGTCGACTTCCTCGACCTGCCGGGCTTCGCGGCGGCCTTCGCCGAGCTGCCGGGCGACCACGTCCTCCTCGTGCGCGGGCACAGCCGCACGCTGCGCTTCGGCCGCGACCTCTCGGCGCCCGGGCTCATCGACGTCACGACCTTCCCGTCGATGAGCGAGCTCCTGCTCGCGGCCGACGTCGTCGTGACCGACTACAGCTCGATCATGTTCGACGTCACGGCGACGGATGCCCCGCTCGTGCTCTTCCTGCCCGACCTCGAGCACTACCGCCGCGACCTGCGCGGCTTCTACTTCGATGTCACGGCCGAGGCTCCCGGCCCCGTCGTGACCGATCGGGATGCCCTCCTCGCGGCGCTGAGGGATCTCGCGACGGGCGCGGCGGGCTCCGACCCCGCGGCGCTCGCCGCGTGGCGCGAGAGGTTCAACCCGCTCGACGACGGCGGAGCGGCCGAGCGCGTCGTCGCGCGCATGATCGCGGCGGGGATGCTCGGCTGAGGCCCCGCCTGCCGGGCTCGCGGGCGACGGCTCGGGCTAGGACTCGGTGCGCGAGCGGTCGATTGCGTCGCGCGCGCCGAGCACGACGCCGCGCAGGAATCCCGCGCCCCACGAGACGTGCATCGTCGCGATGACGAGCGCGAAGGTCGCGCGATCGGCGAGCGTGCGACCGCTCGACGGCACGACGAGCAGACCGAGCAGGAGCAGCAAGTACGCCACCGGGGCGAGATGCACGAGCCCGAGCACGATCGCCGCGGGGCCGACGAGCACCCCGGCCAGCTGGAGCATGAGAACGCCGAGGCTCGCCGCGCTCGCGACGCCGAGGGCGGGCGGTGCAAAATAGCGCAGCGGGTGCCGGCCGCCGTGGCGACGCACGAGCTCGCC
>JBKHYA010000078.1:0-6790 GCA_046565745.1 Actinomycetes bacterium | reverse complement strand
TGAGGTCGACGAGGTTCGCGGTGATGAGCACGCTCGACTCGATCGATGAGCCGGTCGCGACGACGGCGATCGAGAAGTCCTGCGCGCCGATCTGGCGGAGGGCGTCGATCGAGCGGGCGTCGGCCTGCACCGCGTGCGTGATCCGATCGGCCCACTTCTGCACGAGGGTCGGATCCTCGTCCACGGCGAGCACCTCGCGCCCGAGCCGCTGCAGCTGCCCCGCGGTCGCGGCGCCGAAGCGGCCGAGCCCGATCACGAGGACGGGGGCGTCGTGGCGGATGCGCTCAACCAACGATGGGCCTCTCTTCCGGTCGGCGGAACAGCTGCCTCCGCTGGCTCGCGGCGAGGGCCGCCGCGAGGGTCACTGTACCAACGCGCCCCGCCCACATCGTCGCCGCGAGCACGTACTTCGCGGGCTCCTCCAGATCGGGGCTCGTGAGCCCGGTCGAGAGCCCGGTCGTCGCGAAGGCGGAGATGACGTCGAAGAGCACGAGGTCGAGCGGCGCCTTCGTGATGTGCAGCACGATGATCGAGGAGGCGGAGACGATCGTCGCTCCCCACAGCACGACGCTCACCGAGAGGCGCAGGACGTCGACCGGGATGCGCCGCTCGAACGCCTCCATGTCCTTCACGCCGCGCGCCTCGGCGATGGCGGCGAGGAAGAGCACCGCGAGCGTCGTGACCTTGATGCCGCCGGCGGTCGACGCTGAGCCGCCGCCGACGAACATGAGCATGTCGAGCACGAGCAGCGTCGAGCCGTTCATCTCGCCGATGTCGATCGTCGACAGGCCGCCCGAGCGCGTCATCATCGAGATGAACCCTGCAGTCAGAGGTCGGTTCCACGGGTCCTGACCGCCGAGCGTGCCCTCGTTGTTCCACTCGAGCAGCCCGATCGCGACCCAGCCGGCGGCGAGGAGCACGAGCGTCGTCGCGAGCGTCAGCTTCGCGTGCACCGACAGGCGGGCGCGCGACCTCACCCAGCGGGCGAGCGCGAAGATCACCGGGAAGCCGATGGCGCCGAGGAAGACGGCGATGGACAGGACGGTCAGCAGCCATACGTCGCCGGCGAAGGGCTCCATGCCCGCGACGAAGGGCACGAAGCCCGTGTTGGTGAACGCCGATAGCGACAGGTAGGCGCCCTTCCAGAGCCCCTCCCAGAACTCGAATCCCAGCAGCCACAGGCGCGGCACGACGAGGGCCGTGACGGCGAGCTCGATGATGATCGCGCTCGCGGCGACCGTCGCGAGCAGCGTTCCGATCTCGCCGAGGCGCACGGCCTGCGACTCCGAGACGGGGCCGGCGTGCACGCGCGAGGGGTTGGTGTCGGATGCTGCGACGAGCTTCGCCCGCAGTCCCATGCGCTTGGCCACGACGAGGCCGAGGATGCTCGCCATCGTGAGCACGCCGATGCCGCCGATCTGCATCGCGAGGACGATGACGATGTTGCCGAACACCGACCAGTGCGTGGCCATGTCGACGACCGTGAGGCCCGTGACGCAGATCGCTGAGACGGCGGTGAAGAGGGCGTCGACGAGCGGCGTCCACTCCCGCTCGCCCGCGCGCGCGATCGGCAGCGTCAGCAGCAGCGTGGTGATGAGGATCAGGCCGGTGAAGACGACGATCGCGAAGCGCGCGGGGGATGTCGTGGTCACGTTGGCGACCGCGTTGCGCGCGCGGCGCAGCGGGCCGACCCCGTCATCGCGGCGCGCGCCCGACCGGGTCGCAGTGGACATCCCTCATCTCCCCTCGGCCCGCGGGCCGGTGTCATGGTACTCCGGCCACGTGCTGACTAGCCTTGACCCATGGCCGACATCTTCGATGTGATCGCCGACGCCACGCGTCGAGAGCTGCTGGAGCACCTTCGCGAGGCGGCGCTCGCCTCGACGAGCGGCGAACTGAGCGTGGGGGAGCTCGTCGAGCGCATGGATGCGACGCAGCCGACCGTGTCGAAGCACCTCAAGGTCCTGCGCGACCACGGCCTCGTCCACGTGCGCGACGAGGGCCAGCACCGCTACTACCGCATCGACGTCGAGCCGCTCGAGGAGGTCGAGGACTTCCTCCTTCCGTTCCTCGCGCTCGACGGCGCCGAGTCGGGGCCGAGCATCCCGATCTTCGCCGCGTGGGCGGGCGCCGATGTGGAGCACGCGGGCAGCACGATGGGCCGCGCCGCCGCCGATGCCTCGTACCGCGCGCGCTCGGCGATCCAGGGCGCCCAGGGCCGTTTCGCCGACGTGCAGGAGCAGCTGCACGAGGTGCAGGAGAAGGTCTCGCGCCGGTTCCCGTGGCGCCGCGACGAGCCCTGAGACAGCCCCCGTTCGGGCGGCTTTACACCCGTCACACCAGCCCCTACAGTTTCAACGCGCGGCCCCGTCATCCCGACGGCCGGCGCGCGGACGAAGGACTCAGCGGATGACCCGGGATCTCTCAGAGGTGCGCTTCCTCACCGTGGCCGAGGTGGCCGACATGATGCGCGTCTCGACCATGACGGTCTACCGCCTCGTGCACGCCGGCGAGCTTCCGGCGATCCGATTCGGGCGCTCGTTCCGCATCCCCGAGTCCGCCGTCGCTCAGGCCGTCCAGCCGCCCGTCGCCGACGTCGGCTGAGCGCCGCCCCGCCCCGCCCCGCCGCAGCGGCACCCCCGCACGGCGCGCCTGGCGCCTGCGCTAGACTTCTGCGGTACATGACCGGGTCTGAACGGGCCACCGGTTCGTTCAGGCTGAAGATCAGAGGTTTTTCATGGGTTCTGTCATCAAGAAGCGCCGCAAGCGGATGGCGAAGAAGAAGCACCGCAAGCTGCTGCGCAAGACGCGTCACCAGCGTCGCAACAAGAAGTAGAGCATCCGCTCACCGCAAGCGCTCGGCCCTCGGGTCGGGCGCTTTCGCGTTGCCGGCCACGTGATCGGCCGCGGCGTCAGTCCCGCTGCTGATCGCGGCGACCGGATCGCAGCACGGCCCTCGCCTCGCGGCGGATCCGCTTGCGCGCCGCCCGCACGCTCGCCGCACCGGCCGTGAGGATCGGCCAGGCGTGCGCCCGCGCGTGCCGGGAGAGCGCGTGATCGGGGTTCACGACGACCCGGTTGCCGACGAGCGCGAGCAGGGGGATGTCGTTGCGGCTGTCGCTGTAGGCCCAGCAGTCGGTGAGCTTCGCGCCGCGCTCGGCCGCGAGCGCCTCCGCGACCTCGGCCTTGCGCTCGCCGTGCATGATCGCCCCGTCGAGCTCCCCGGTGAAGACCCCGCCCCGGCTGCGGATGCGCGTGCCGACCGCCCCGGTCAGGCCCAGCCGCTGCGCCATGACGCTCGCCATCGCATCCGGAGTCGCACTGAGCAGCCACACCTCGTGGCCCTTCGCGCGGTGCTCGCGCGCGAGAGCGACCGTCTCGGGGATGAGCCGCTGGTGGATCGAGCGCTCGTAGGTGTCGACCGCGAGCCGCGCGAGCTCGGCCTCGGTGCGTCCGGCGACGAGGGCGAGGGCGCGCTCGCGCACCGACGACTGGTGGGCGGAGTTCTCGCCGACCGCGGTGAAGCGCAGCTGCGCCCACACGAAGCGCAGCACGTCCCGGAGGCGGACATAGCCCTCGCGCCACGCCGCGGTACCGATATGAAAGATGCTCGCCCCGCGCATGAGCGTGTTGTCGATGTCGAAGAACGCCAGGATGGGCGTCGTCGACGGCGGGGCCGCGCTGCCGGGGGTCGAGGACATCACCGCCAGCATACGGGCGGCCGTAGGCTGGGCCCATGCCTGCGACGACCCTGACCCTGCTCGGCCGCCCGGGCTGCCACCTGTGCGACGACGCCCGCGCGATCGTGACGGAGGTTCTCGCCCAGGCGCCGGGCGTCGACTTCGTCGAGCGGAGCATCCTCGACGACGCCGAACTGCTCTCGCGGTACCGCGACGAGATCCCGGTCGTTCTCATCGACGGCGCCGTGCACGCGATCTGGCGGGTCGACGAGGCTCGTCTCCGTTCCGCACTTCTGGAGGATCAGTGATCAGGCACATCGTCTCGTGGACCCTGCAGGCTCCCGACGCGGAGGGCAAGGCCGCCGCGATCGAGGGGATGCGCGAACGGCTCGAGCCGCTCGTCGGCGTGATCCCGGGGCTGACGTCGCTCGTCGTGCGCGGCGACATCGGCCAGGTCGACGCGAACTGGGACGTCGTGCTCGTCTCGGAGCACGAGAGCGCCGAGGCGCTCGCCGCCTACCAGGCGCACCCCGACCACATCGCCGCCGGCCCGTTCGTGCGCAGCGTCGTGGCCGACAAGTCGTGCGTCGACTACGAGTTCTGACGCTCTGCTGATGGGGGCTCGCGATGTGCGGTCGGTACGCCAACACCAAGAGCGGTGAGGAGCTCGGCCGCTACTTCGAGGCCGACGAGGTCGACGAGGTGCGGCTGCCGCCGAGCTGGAACATCGCGCCGACGCAGCGGATCCACGTCGTCGTCGACACCGTGCCGAAGGATCTCGCCGGTTCGGGCGCCGATGCTCCCGTCACCCGCCGCGTGACGACGGCGCGCTGGTCGCTCGTGCCGCGCTTCGCCAAGGAGCTCGCGTCGAAGTACCCGACGTTCAACGCCCGCAGCGAGACCGCGGCCGAGAAGCCGACCTTCCGCTCGTCGGTCGTGCGCAGCCGCGCGCTCGTCCCGGCCGACGGGTACTACGAGTGGCTCACGGTCGGGAAGACCAAGACCCCGTATTTCGTCACCGACCCCGAGGACGGCGAGCTCGCTTTCGCGGGGCTGTACTCGTGGTGGCGGCCGCCCGCGGCGGCCGGGTCGGACGGGGCCGAGGGCGGCGAGCCGGAGCCGTGGGTGCTGACCGCCACGATCCTGACGCGGGCGGCGGCGGGACCGGCGGCGCGCATCCACGACCGGATACCGGTGATGCTGCCCCGCGCGGAGTGGGACACGTGGCTCGACCCCACGATCGCCGGCGACCACGCGCTCGTGCAGCACGCGGTCGCGGCGTCGCAGCCGGTGATCGAGCGGCTCGCGGTGCACGAGGTCGCGCCGCTGCGCGGCGATGGGCCCGAGCTGATCGCTCCGCTCAACCCGCTGTAGCGCGAGCCCGTCGCAGTCCGCCGCCGTCCCGCTCGCTGCGCTCAGACCGTCGCGTTCCGGACTGTTCAGGGCAAGCCGGACGGAACCGGGCGTCCGGATTGCCCTGAACAGGACGAACTGCGAGCGATCGCGGTCGCAGCGCGCGCCCGGTCAGGGGGCCGGGCAGCTGCCCCACAGGCCGCGGCCGGCGTCGCGGGCCGCGCGCTCGGCCGCCTGCAGCTCGGGCCAGTAGCGGTCGTTGGGCTCGACGCGGAGGGCCTCGGCGTAGCCCTGCGCGACGAGCTCGAGGTTGATGAGGGTGCCGTCGGCGGCGTAGAGGTACATGAGCTCGCGCTCGTAGCGGTCCTGCGCGTCGCGGTCGTAGGCGTATCCGACCTCGCTGCCGACGGGCGCGAGCGCCTCGAGCGCGGCAGTCGCCTCCGGCCCGAAGCACTCGAGCGGGTCGCGCAGCTCGGGGGTGTCGAGCCCGATGAGCCGCACGCGCAGCTCGTCGCTGCCGACGCGCAGGCGCACGGTGTCGCCATCGGTGATCGACGCGATCGTGCCCGTGCCGGTCGGCTCGCCGAGAGAGACGGAGCCGCCGCCCGACCCCGACCCCGAGCCGCCGCCCGACCCCGTGTCCGGTTCGCCCGGCACTCCGCGGTCCGGCTCGCGCAGCTCGACCGGGAGGAGCGAGCAGCCGGCGGCCGCGCCGAGCACGAGCAGCGCAGCGAGCGCGAGGGCGGGGGAGCGGGGCACGCTGCGAGGCTACCGGGGAGCATCCGAGGCTGCCGAACGTATGCTGGCGCCGACGGAAGGACCCGCCGTGACCGACGACCGCTCACCCGGAATCGACCCGCGATTCCCCGAGGTCTACCAGCGCGCCGGCGCCGACGCGCCCGCGACCGCCCCGGCCCGCCGCGCTCCCGCTCGAGCCTCCGACGCCCGCCCCGTGATCGATGAGGGGATGGCGGCGCCGAGCGCCGCTCCCGGCCCGCGCGGCCCGGTGGCTCCGAGCATCGCGGCGCGCGCAGAGAAGCCGGAGCGCTCCCTCGAGCTCGTCGTCGTCGGCAACCCGTGGCTCCGCGCGCTGTGGATCGTCGGCGGGGCGACGCTGCTGCTCGGCATCGGCGCGATCCTCTACGCGCAGAACGCGTTCCTCGACGCGAGCACCTCGGGCTTCGATCGCGCCGCGCTCGTGCTGCCGACGATCGCGAGCGAGCTCTCCGGCCCGCTCGCGACCGGCGGCGTGTTCGCTCTCGTCGCCGCGACGTGCCTGCGCATCGCGGCATGGCGGCCAAAGGGGTATCGCACGCTCGAGCCCGATGGCCAGTAGCAGCCGGGCACAGGCTCAGCGCTGGCAGGTCGGGCAGTAGAAGGTCTGGCGCTCGGTCAGGGCGTCGTCGCCGAGCATCCCCATGCGGATGCGCGTGCCGCACCGCCGGCAGGGCTCGTGCTCGCGATGCGCGACCCACACCCGCCTGCCGCGCCGGGTGTCACCCGTCGTGACGCGCTCGACGCGATCGCGGTTGGCGCGGATGAGACGCACGGCGAGGTCGAGCACGGCAGCGGCATCCGTCTGCCCGATGGGGGTCTCGGGCAAGATGCCGCGCACGAACAGCACCTCGTTGCGGTAGTCGTTGCCGAGCCCGGCGACGGTGCGCTGGTCGAGCAGGGCGAGCCCGATCGGCCGGTCGGGGTCGGCGGTGAGGCGGCGCAGGGCCTCCTCGCGGTCGAAGCTCGGGCCGAGCGGGTCG
>JBKHYA010000077.1:0-6913 GCA_046565745.1 Actinomycetes bacterium | reverse complement strand
CGCGGAGATCGCCGCCATCATGGGCGGCAACACGCTGCGGGTTCTGCGCGCCGTGCTGCCGGCGGACGACGATCCGGTTGCCCTCGACCGACATGACCTCGATCGGGGTGCCCTGCTCGACGTGCTCGCCGAGGTGCCCGGCGCCGTGCACGCCCTCAGCCACGTCACGGGCGGCGGCATCGCCGCGAACCTCGCGCGCGTGCTGCCGGTCGGCAGCTGGGTCGAGCTCGACCGCGCCTCGTGGAGCCCGACGCCCGTCTTCCGCGTGCTCGCCGATCTCGCCGGCGACGACCTCGAATCGACCGAGGGCACCTGGAATCTAGGGCTCGGGATGCTCGCCGTCGTCGCGAACGACAGCGCGAGCTCCGTGATCCGCGCCCTCGAATCGCGGGGCATCCCCGCGTGGGTGGCAGGCGCGGTGTCGACGCACGCCCGCGACCTCGCGGGCTTCGAGCAGGGCGCCAAGGGCGTCGACGGCGGGGCCGTGCGCCTCGTCGGCTCCTACGCCGGCTGAGCCCGCAGCTGCTGCGCGCGGGCTAGCTCCGCCCGACCCACTCCATCGCGGCCGTGACGAGCGTCTCGACCCCGTGCTCGAGCGTCGGGTGCAGCACGGGCGCGAAGAACGGCGAGTGGTTCGTCGGGATCTCCTGCTCGACCCGGCCCGCCGCGGCCGCCCGGGCGAAGGTCTCCGGGTCGACGCCGCCGATGAACCAGTAGACGAGCGGCGCCCCGGCCGCGGTCGCGAGCTCGTGGACGTCCTCGCTGCCCGTGAGCGTGCCGATGTCGATGACCGATTCCGCGCCGAACCGCGCCTCGAGCGCGGCCCGCACGCGCGCGGTCGCCTCGGGGTCGTTGACGGTCGCGGCGACGGTCTCGTCGACGACCACGGTCGGAGGCTCCGTCATGCCGCTCGCGGTCGCCTCGGCCGCCACGATGCGACGGATGCCGTCCAGCAGGGTGGTGCGGACATCCGCGTCGACCGAGCGCACGCTCACGCCCATCGTCGCCTCGGCGGGGATGATGTTGCTCTTCGTGCCGGCGTGCAGCGAGCCGACCGTGACGACCGCGAGCGCGCCCGGCGCGACCTCGCGCGACACGATCGACTGGAGGCGCACGACTGCCGACGCGGCCGCGAGCACGGGGTCGATCGTCGACTGCGGGCGCGACCCGTGCCCGCCGCGACCGTGCATCGTGATCGTGAGGGTGTCGGCTCCCGCCATCGCGGGGCCGCTCGTGACGCTCGCGACGCCCGCCGGCAGCGGCGCGAGGTGCTGGCCGAGCACGACGTCGGCGCGCGGGAACCGGTCGACGAGCCCGTCGGCGACCATCTCGCGCGCTCCACCGATCGTCTCCTCCGCCGGCTGGAAGACGGCGACCACCGTGCCCGACCATGCGTCGCGGGTCGCGACGAGCCGCTCGACCGCGCCGAGCAGCCACGTCACGTGCATGTCGTGCCCGCACGCGTGCATGACGCCGACCTCGACGCCGTCGGGCCCCACGGCGCGCTGCGTGCTCGCGTAGTCGAGGCCCGTCGCCTCGGTCACGGGCAGCGCGTCCATGTCGGCGCGCAGGTGCACGACCGGCCCGGCGCCGTTGGCGAGCACGCCGACGACGCCCGTGCGGCCCACGCCCTCCGTGACGTCGAGCCCGAGCTCGCGCAGGCCCGCGGCCGCGACGCCGGCGGTGCGGGTCTCGGCGAACGACAGCTCGGGGTGGGAATGGAGGTCGCGGTAGAGAACCTCGAGATCGAACGGCATGACGCCCACGCTAGACCCGGCGCCGCCGGGATGCACGAAGCCCGCCCCCTCGCGGGGACGGGCTTCGGAAGCAGTGCGGGCTACGCCGTGCGGGGTGCCTCGGCCGAGTAGCCGAACGAGTCGGCGTCGGTGTCGTCCTCGTCGTCCTCGTCGTCGGCCCACTTGTCGACGTACGCCTCTTCGGCCGCGGCCTTGGCCGCGAGCTCGCGCTCGAGAGCGCTGAGGTTGGTGTCGGGAGTGAAGTACTTCAGCTCGCGTGCCACCTTGGTGTGCTTCGCCTTCTGACGACCGCGCCCCATGCGTGACCCCCTCACAAGTGTGTCGACTCAGATTGTCGGATCAGGATTGTCGGAAATCCCGGGAACGCCGAATCGGGACGGTACAAAAACTATCGCTCAGTCTACCATGCAGGCCCCTCTCCGGCTCCCTCCCGACGCCGCCCGCTCAGAGCGAACGACTAGCCTCTACGCGTGACCGATTCGACCCTCGCGACGAAGTGCGTGGTCATCGGCGCCGGGCAGGCCGGCCTCTCTGCCGCCTACTATCTGCAGCGCCTCGGGCTCGAAGCCGGCGAGGAGTTCGTCCTCCTCGATCGTGGCCCCGCGACGGGCGGCGCGTGGCAGCACCGATGGGCGTCGCTGCGCCTCGGCTCGGCGCATCGCGTCAACGATCTGCCCGGCATGGACGAGCTCGGCATCAGCTTCGGCACCGCCGATCGCGACATCCCCGCGCGCGAGGTCGTCATGGACTACTACCGCCGCTACGAGGAGCACTACGACCTCAAGGTCGTGCGCCCGGCGACCGTCACGCGCGTCACCGACACGGGCGGTCCGCTGCTCGTCGAGATCAGCACCGAGGGGGGCGAGCTCGAGCTGCTCGGCTCGACGGTGGTCAACGCGACCGGCACCTGGGGCTCGCCGTTCGTGCCCTGGTACCCGGGCCTGCGCGACTTCGCCGGCCGGCACGTGCACACGGCCGACTACGCCGCGGCGAGCGAGTTCGCCGACCAGGACGTCGTCGTCGTGGGCGGCGGCACGAGCGCGATCGGCTTCATCATCGAGCTCGAGAACGTCGCCCGGTCGATCGCCTGGTCGACGCGGCGCGAGACGCAGTTCATCGACGGCCCGAGCCTCAACCTCGAGGATGCCGTGGCGGCCGTCGCGATGCAGGACGAGGCCGCGAGGGCGGGGCGCGCCCTCCCCTCCATCGTCTCGGGAACGGGCGTGCCGCGCACCCGCCGCATCCAGGCCGCGCTCGACCGCGGGGTGCTCAGCTCGCGCGGCGTCATCCGGCGCATCGAGCCCGACGGCGTGCGCTGGGAGGACGACTCCTTCAGCCCCGCGACGGCGATCATCTGGGCGACCGGCTTCCGGCCCGATCTGCGCCACCTCGCCCCGCTGCGACTGCGCGAGCGCGAGGGCGGTGTGACCGTCGCGAGCCACCACTCGGAGCGCGACCCGCGCATCTTCTTCGCCGGCTACGGCCCCTCCGCCTCGACGATCGGCGCCGCGCGCGCCGGCCGCAACATCGCGCGGCAGGTGGTCGCGGCGCTCAGCCGCATGGGGCGCTGACCGCCGGTCGGCGGGCATCGATTCGACCGATCGGGGGATGCGCCCGCCGCCGCTCTGCGCTTGGCTGGGCGCGTGACCGAGACCTCCCGCCCCGAGCGCGCGCGCCGCGCCGCGTAGCTCGAGCGCCACCGCCGAGGCCTCGGCCTCGCGGCGATCGCGATCGCCCTCGGCCTGTTCGCGCTCTGGCTGTAGCGGGCGATTCCGCTCGCCACCTGCCAGGGTGGAGCAGTGGACATCGACCTGCTCTGGCTCGTGCTGATCGTGACGCCGATCGTGATGGCGATCATCATCCTCGTCATCGGCCTGCTGTTCTTCCGCGCGCTGCGCAAGCCCACGCGCGACGCACTCGCTCAGCGACGCGCGCAGCAGGAGGCCGAGGGGCTGAGCGGCGGGCGCGACAGCTGGACGGGCGCCGACGACGACGGCGGGCATCCCACGCCGACCGACGCCGACGGCGACTGACGGCGGGCATCCGCCCCCGGAACGCGGAAGCGGGGCGACCCGAAGGTCGCCCCGCTCCGCATCCCTGACGGGTCGCGCTACTCGATCATCACGCGATCGATGCTGACCGACCCGTTGCCCTTGAGCCCGATGCTGTAGCCCTGCACGTCGGTGAGGGTGAGCCCGTCGTTCGGGGCCCCCGCCGGCTGCTTGCCCGCGCGACGGAACTCGTCGAACGGCACCGTGATCTTCTGCCAGCCCGTGCCGTCGACCTTCACGGTCGCCTCGAAGCGCTCGGCGGTGTCAGGCGCCTGGAAGACCTTGATGTAGTCCACCGTGAGCGACTGCGGGAACACCAGGTCGTCGCCGAGGGCGCCGCCGAAGTTGCCGCCGACCGCGACGTTCGTCAGCAGCGTGAACGGGTGGTCGAAGACCCACTCGTTCGGCGCGATGTCCGCCGGCGAGGCCGTGTGGTACTGGATGCCGTCGACGTACCAGTCGATCTTCTCCGGAGTCCACTCGACGCTGAAGGTGTGCCAGTCGTCGTACACGGGGGTGCCGAAGTCGTAGATGCCGCCGAACGACTGGCCGCCCGAGTAGCCGGGGCCGTGGATGGTGCCGAAGATCTCGTTCGGCAGGCGGCCGACGAACTCCATGATGTCGATCTCGCCCGTCTGGGGCCAGCCGACCTCGCGGAAGTCGTTGCCGAGGGTCCACACGGCGGGCCAGATGCCGCTGCCCTGGGGAACCTGCACGCGCGACTCCATGCGGCCGTACTGGAACTCCTGCTTGCCCTCGCTGATGAGGCGCGCCGAGGTGTACTCGCACGGGCCGTACCAGCACTCGAGGTCGGTCGTCGCCGGGTCGATCTCCTCGACCGTGAGACGCAAGTTGCCGTTGCCGTCGAGCGACGCGTTGTCGGTCGAGTCGGTGTAGTACTGGAGCTCGTCGTTGCCCCAGCCCCAGCCGCCGGTCTCGTACGTCCAGTTGTCGGGGTTCGCCGGCGCACCGGCCTCGCCCTCGAACTCGTCGCTCCAGACCTCGACCCAGCTGTCCGGGCCCGCGTCCGGCGCACCGTTGTCGGCGATGCCGACGGTCATGCGCTGGTTGGCCTTCGTGCTGTTGACCCAGAAGGAGAGACCGTCGGCGGCGGACCAGTCCTGGCCGCCCTCGATCGGGCGCGTGAGACGTGCGTTGCCGCGGAACGCGATGTCGAGGATCGTCTCGTCGACGTCGGCGCCCTCGTAGCCGCCGGCGTCACGGGTCTCGATGCTCGTGCCGCGCGCCGTGTCGATGAGCCACGGGAATGACTCGAAGTCGTCCACGAGACCCTCGACCTTGGCGTCGTCGTCCTGGATGCTGACGGCGGCGGTGCGGACGATGCCGAACTCGGCGCCCACGGGGTTCGACAGCGCGACGACGAAGGTCTCGTCGACCTCGAACTTGCTGTCCTGCAGCGTCTCGACCGTGATGGTCGCCTCGCGCTCGCCGGCGGGGATCGTCAGGGAGCCGCTCGCGGAGGTGAAGTCCTCCCCGTCGGTCGCCTGCAGGTCCTCGGTGCGGGTGCGGGCGCTCGTCGAGAACGCCGACCAGTCGACGGTCACGTCGGTCTCGGCGACGCGGTTGAGCCGCACCGTCGTGACGGCATCGTCACCCTCGGTGACCTCGTAGCCCGCGCGGTCGAACGAGACCTGGAGCGGGATCGGAGCGGCCTCGCCGTAGAGCGTGACGTCGTCGTAGTAGAACGTCTGCGCGCCCGCGGTGCGCAGCACGCCGAAGGCGTAGCCGTGCATCTCGGTGAGCGTGAGCCCGTCGGCGGGAGCGCCGTTGCCGATCTCCTTGCGCGTGAAGTCCGCGAAGTCGAAGGTCAGGAACTTCCAGCCCACGAAGTCGTCCTCGAAGCTCGCGACGTAGCGCTCGGCGTCATCGCGGGTCGAGTCGGGGTTGCGGTTGTCGAGGAGGTCGAAGAACAGGTCCGTTCCCGAGCCGGTGCCGAGCATCCAGAACCCGATGCCCTCGTAGCTCGACCAGTCCTGCGTGATCCACTCGTCGGCGGTCTCGTTGGCGAAGTTGCGCACGACGACGCCGAACGAGACGACGTTCGCGTCGGCCTGCAGCACGGTGTTGCCCTCGGGCGCGGCGGGGACGGCCGCGGGAGGGGCATCCGTCGCCTGGAACGAGACGGTGCTCGACGGGTCCTGCGCGGCGAACCAGCCGAGCGGCACGTCGCCGTCGGCGCCGGTCGTCAGCGGGGCCTCGTGGTCGTCGACGAGCAGGGTGCGGCCGGTGGGCGGGCCCACGACCGCTCCGTCGTCATCGAGGATGCTCACGGTCGAGGTCGTCGCCGAACCGAGCAGCACGCCCGAGGGTGCGCCGAGGCTCACGGTGAACGTCTCGTCGCCCTCCTCGGTCGCGTCGTCGGTCGTCGGGATCTCGACGGTGCGGGTCGTGACGCCGGCGGCGAACTCGAGGGTCGTGCTGACGGCCGTGAAGTCGTCGTCGGCGGCGGTGCCCGCGGCGGTCGAGACATCGACCGTGACGGTCTCGGTCGGGGCGACGGTCAGGCTGACCTCGAGGCTCGCGGTGCGGCCCTCGATGACGCCGAGCGCGGCCGGTGAGATCGAGGCGGTCGGGGCGAGCGACTCGTCGGCGTACGCGACGATGTCGTCGAGGCGCACGGTGTTGGCACCGTTGACGGCGGGGATCGCGTAGCCCCAGACGGTGGTCAGGTTGAGCCCGTCGTTCGGGGCGCCGCCGGGCTGGAAGTCGGTCGCGCGCGTGAAGGCCGACCAGGGGAGGTCGATGACGCGCCACCCGGCGACGTCGTCGACGATCGTCGCGTCGAAGCGCTCGGAGGAGTCGGAGTTCGCGCCGCCGTCGAAGAGCTCGAACTGCAGGGCGCTGCCGTTGCCGCTGCCGTTGAGCAGGACGCGCACGCCGTCGAAGGCGCTCAGGTCGCGGGCGCTCGGGAAGTTCTGGCCGAGGCCGCCGAAGGAGCCGCCGGGAGTGAGATCCCAGCCGTAGGAGACGACGTTCGTGGGCTCGGTCTGGCCGGGCTTCGCCTCGGGAGTGCCCGGGGCGACGGCGACGATGCCGAACCCGGCGTTGCCGTAGTTGAAGAACCCGTTCGGGGTGCCGGTCTCG
>JBKHYA010000076.1:0-6985 GCA_046565745.1 Actinomycetes bacterium | reverse complement strand
CGCGCGCCGCGTTCTGAACGTGCGCCCGACGCGTGCACGCCAGCGCGCCCTGCGCTCCGCCCTCCTGGCTCCTCCGGCCTGCGGCTCTGCGAGTTTCGGAACGTCGCGAATGCCGCTCGCGATGTTCCGCCATTCGCAGAGTGCGCGAGGGCATCACGGGCCCGGTCACGTCAGGTCCCGCGCGGTCCCGCCGGCCCACGCGTGACCCCGTCGAGCCCGGCAGCCCTCGACGCCCCGTCCGCGGCGGCTGCGCCGTGCTGCAGCTCGTCCCGTCGGCCGGTCCGCTCGCTCAGCGAGCCCGCAGCAGCGCCCGCAGCTCCTCGCGCAGGTCGGCGAGGCGGCGCTCGACGAGCGTCGCGACCTCCTCGTCGAGCCGGTCGGCCTGGGCGGCGGCGCGCAGCTCGGCGCGAGCATCCAGTCGAAAGCCCGTCAGGGCCGACTCGGCGCGGTGCAGGCGCTCGCGCCCCTCGCCCCGCACGACCGTGACGGCCTCGTCGACGCGGCGCCCGGTCGCGCGCGCCTCGTCCCGGGCCTCGCGGGTCGCCGCGGCGAGCTCCGCCCGCAGCGACGTCATCGCCTCGCCGACGGATGCCCGCACCTCATCCGCGAGCCGCCGCACCGAGTCGCCGACCCCCGCTTCGATCTCGTCCAGCTCGGCAGACCGCGCTGCGAGCTCGGCGCGCCCCTCCGGGGTCATCGTGTAGATCGTGCGGCGCCCGTCGGCGAGCCTCGAGACGAGCCCGTCGGCCTCGAGCTTGCCGAGCCGCGGGTAGACGGTGCCGGCGGAGGGCACGTAGGTGCCGCCGAAGCGATCGCTGAGCGCCTGGATGATCTCGTACCCGTGCATGGGTCGCTCGGCGAGCACGTGCAGGAGGTACAGCCGCAAGTGGCCGTGGCCGAAGACGGCGGGGGTCACGCCACCGACTCCCGTGACGTGTGCACGACCGAGACGTTGCCCGAGACGCTGCTCGCGCGCACCTCGGTGAACGAGCCGGCGAGCTCGCCGTAGCGGCTCGAGTACTGTCCCTTGACGCCCGTGATGCGCGTGTCGTCGAGCTGCAGCGAGCCGACGACGGTGTTGACGGTGTACTGCGCGGGGGCGCTCGCGTCGAGGCGCACCGTGAGGTCGCCGCTCACGCTCTTGTTGACGATGCGGTCGGGGCGCCCGTAGAGGTCGAGCAGCACGGCGCCCGAGACCCCGTCGCACGAGAAGCGGAAGACCTCGCCGCTCACGGTCACGTCGCCGCTGACGGTGTGCGCGCTGACGTCGCCGTGGTGGCCGCGAACTGCGATCTCGCCGCTGACGTTCTGCAGCTGGAGGTCGCCGACGACGCCGTCGACGACGATGTCGCCGCTCACGGTGCTGATGCTCGCGTCGTCGTGCAGCCCGCTGATGAGCGCGTTGGCGGTGACGACGCCGAAGGTCAGCGCGGTCGTGCGCGGCACGAGGATCGACACCTCGGCCCGCGCCCGCCCGCGGAACGCGCGGAACGTGTCGAGCCAGTTCTCCCACCGCAGCTGCGGGTGGTCGACCACGAGCGTGCCGCCCTCGACCGAAATCTTGAGGTCGCGCCCGCTGACGCCGTGCACCTCGACGCGCGCGCCGGGCTCGTCGTGGGCGACGATGTCGACCTGCCCGGCGATGAGGCTCACCTTGAGCCGGCGGATGCCCTCGAGGTCGATGACCGTCGGTTCGGTGACGATCCAGGTCTCCTGCGCCATGGCGTGCTCCTTCTGCGGATGCTCGAATCGCGATATATCGCGTCTGTCACGATCACGATATATCGCGTTTGCACCCCGGCGCAAGGTCTTTGCTCCGGCCCAGCCGCACCGACGCGGCTAGCCGCCCGTCGGCGCCTCGTCGGTGTCGGCGTCGGTCGCCCCCGGCGCGGTTCCCGCACCGGTCGGATCGACGGCCTCCGGCACGCGCAGCCGCGGCAGCGCGACGCCGACCATCGGCCCGATGAGCAGCGCGAACGCGACGGTGCCGAACCCGACGGTTCCGCCGAGCAGCCAGCCGATCGCGAGCACCGTGACCTCGACGCCCGTGCGCACCTTCCAGACGGCCCAGCCGAAGCGCGCGTGAGCGCCGGTCATGAGGCCGTCGCGCGGGCCGGGGCCGAAGCGCGCGCCGATGTAGAGGCCCGTCGCGATCGACAGCAGCAGCAGCCCGCCGGCGAAGAGCAGGATGCGCGCCCACAGCGGCTCGGGCGTCATGATGAGCGGCAGCGTCAGGTCCATGACCGGCCCGATGAGCAGCACGTTGAGCACGGTTCCGATGCCGGGTCGCTGCCGCAGTGGGATCCACAGCAGCAGCACGCCCGCCCCGATGAGCACGACGACCACGCCGATCGAGATGCCGGTCTGCTTCTCGAGGCCCTGCGCGAAGACCGTCCACGGGTCGAGCCCGATCTCGGCGCGGATCATCATCGACACGGCGACGCCGAAGAGGGCGAGGCCGAGCAGCAGCTGCGCCCAGCGGCGGACGGCGATTCGCGTCGAGCCGGGGTGCGCGAGGGTCATGCGCTCAGTCCATCGTGAAGCGGGCGCCGGGACAACTCGGGGCGACGCGCGACGTCACGCATGCAGCGCGCGAACGCCCCACGGACATCCTGACCGATCGGTCACCTTCGAGGTCCGCGTGCATCCCTCGCTTTGCCAACGCACAGCGAACGCTGGGATGCTGGCCAGCGTTCACACCCCGCGCCGACGTCGGCGAATCCTTCCTGACCGGAGTCCTCCGTGCATCTGCTGTCGGTGTTCAGCCTTCGCAACCGAGCCCTCATCGCGCTCGTCACCATCGTCGTCGGCCTCTTCGGCGGCATCGCGCTGACGAGCCTCAAGCAGGAGCTCATCCCCTCCGTCAGCTTCCCGCAGGTGATCGTCCTCACGCAGTACCAGGGCGCCGCGCCCGGCATCGTCGAGCAGGACGTCTCGACCCCGATCGAGACCGCCATCCAGGGCGTCGCGGGCCTCGAGGCGTCGAACGCGACCTCGAGCACGGGCTTCTCGGTCGTCTCCGCGCAGTTCGCCTTCGGCACCGACATCGCGCGCGCCGAGCAGCGCGTCCAGCTCGCCGTGAACCGCCTCGACCTCCCCGCCGACGTCGAGCCGCAGGTCCTCACCGGCACGATCGACGACTTCCCCGTCCTGCAGATCGCCGTCACGAGCGACCTCGAGCCCGGCGAGCTCGCCGAGGCGCTCGAGGAGCAGGCCGTCACCGACCTCACCGACCTCGAGGGCGTGCGCGAGGTGTCGATCCAGGGCGCCGTGGGCGACCGCGTGACGATCACGCCGGATGCCGCGGCCCTCGCCGCGCGCGGGCTCACGAACGCCGACATCACCGACGCGCTCGACGCGAACGGGGTCCTCCTGCCCGCCGGCACGATCA
The DNA here is from genome assembly GCA_046565745.1 of Actinomycetes bacterium. Lineage (GTDB taxonomy): Bacteria > Actinomycetota > Actinomycetes > Actinomycetales > Microbacteriaceae > Microcella. The sequence goes on along the minus strand of JBKHYA010000076.1, from coordinate 3,594 downwards.
CGGAGGACGACCGCACTCTCGCCGTGCTCTCCGGCGTGCGCATCGAGAGCGCCGACGCGCTCGCCGCGCTCCCCCTGCCGACCGCCGAGCCGACCGCCGACGGCGCGATCACGATCATCGACGACGTCGCCGACGTGGCCATCGTGAGCGACCCGGTCACGAGCTACTCGCGCGTCAACGGAGAGGACGCCCTGACCCTCGGCGTGACGAAGACCCCCGCGGGCAACACGGTCGACGTCTCGCGCGCCGTCCAGGGCGCGCTGCCGGCGCTCGCCGAGTCGATCGGCAACGGCACCGAGTTCACGATCGTCTTCGACCAGGCGCCGTTCATCGAGAAGTCGATCGAGTCGCTCGCGACCGAGGGCCTGCTCGGCCTGTTCTTCGCCGTCATCGTGATCCTCGTCTTCCTGCTGTCGATCCGCTCGACGCTCGTGACCGCGATCTCGATCCCGACCTCGGTGCTGCTGACCTTCATCGGCATGCAGGCCTCCGGATACACGCTCAACATCCTCACGCTCGGCGCGCTCACCATCTCGATCGGCCGCGTCGTCGATGACTCGATCGTGGTCGTCGAGAACATCAAGAGGCATCTCAGCCTCGGCGAGGACAAGAAGACCGCCATCCTCGTCGGCGTCAAGGAGGTCGCGACGGCGATCACGGCATCCACCGTCACGACGATCGCCGTGTTCCTGCCCCTCGCCCTCGTCGGCGACATCACGGGCGAGCTCTTCCGCCCGTTCGCACTCACGACCGCGATCGCGCTCGCCGCGTCGCTCTTCGTCTCGCTCACGATCGTGCCGGTGCTGTCGTACTGGTTCCTGCGGGCTCCGAAGAACGTCACGGCGGTCGCCGAGGGCGCGGATGCCCGGCCCACCTCGATCGAGGAGGAGTCGGCCCGCCCGACCCGCCTCCAGCGCGGCTACCTGCCCGTCATCCGCTGGACTCTCCGCCGCCCGGTCGCGACGCTCCTGCTCGCGGTCCTCGTGCTCGCCGGCACGGGCGCGCTCGCGACGAACCTCAAGACGAACTTCATCGGCGACTCGGGCCAGAACACGCTCACCGTCACCCAGGCGCTCGACAACGGCGCGAGCCTCGAGACGCTCGACGCGGCCGCCTCGCTCGTGGAGGACGCCCTCGCCGACGTCGACGGCGTTGAGACCGTGCAGGCCTCGATTGGCTCCGACGGCACGTCGATCCGCGCCGTCTTCGGCGGCGGCGGCGACATCACCTACTCGATCACGACCGATCCCGACGTCGACCAGACGCAGCTCCAGGCCGACGTGCGCGAGGCCGTCGAGGGCCTCGAGGGCGCGGGTGAGCTCAGCGTGCAGGCGGCGGGCGGCGGCTTCGCCTCCTCCGACATCGAGGTCGACATCACGGCCGTCGGCCAGAGCGATCTCGAGGAGGCCGCGCAGTCGGTGCTCGACGAGGTGCGCGGGCTCGACGTCACCGCCGAGGCGCGCAGCAACCTCTCCGACACCCAGCCGTACCTCGCGATCCAGGTCGACCGGGCGCGCGCCGCGGAGCTCGGCCTGAGCGAGGTCGCCGTCGGCGGCATCGTCACGGCCGCGATGTTCCCTGCCTCGGTCGGGTCGGTCGTCATCGACGAGCGCAATCTGTCGATCTTCATCCCGAATCCGGATGCCCCGACGACCGTCCAGGAACTCCGCGACTTCCCCATCCCGACCGCGCAGGGCCCGCTCCCGCTCAGCGAGCTCGCGACCGTCGAGCAGGAGGACGGCCCGGCGTCGATCACGACGATCCGCGGTACCCGCAGCGCGACCGTCACGATCACGCCCGGCACCGATGACGTCGGCTCGGCCTCGGCGATCGTGCAGGCCGCGATCGACGAGCTCGACCTGCCCGACAGCGCGAGCGCCTCGCTCGGCGGCGTGACCTCGCAGCAGGCCGACGCGTTCAGCCAGCTGGGGCTCGCGCTGCTCGCGGCGATCCTCATCGTCTACGTCGTCATGGTCGCGACCTTCAAGTCGCTGCGCCAGCCGCTCCTGCTGCTCATCTCGATCCCGTTCGCCGCGACGGGCGCGATCGCGCTGCAGCTCATCGCCGACATCCCGCTCGGGGTGCCCTCGCTCATCGGCGTCCTCATGCTCATCGGCATCGTCGTGACGAACGCGATCGTGCTCGTCGACCTCGTCAACCAGTACCGCGAGCGGGGGATGCGAGCGCGGGAGGCGGTCATCGAGGGCTCCTCGCGTCGACTGCGCCCCATCCTCATGACGGCCGCGGCGACGATCTTCGCGCTGCTGCCGCTCGGCCTCGGCCTGACCGGCTCGGGCGGGTTCATCTCGCAGCCGCTCGCGATCATCGTGATCGGCGGTCTCGTGTCGTCGACGCTGCTCACGCTCGTGGTGCTGCCGGCGCTCTACTACCTCGTCGAGGGCGCCAAGGAGCGCCGCGAGGAGAAGCGCGCGGGCCAGCCCCACGGTCGGCGCGCTGCGGCGGGCACGACGGCGGACGCGGAGCCCGGCACCGCCTGATCGCTGCGGTCGTCGCCCTCCCGCGGGGCGCGGTCCGGGCGCGCGCTTGCTAGCGTGAGCGCTACCCGACCCGAAAGCGACTCATCATGACCGCTCCGTCTGCCGATCGCGCCGCCGACCGCCTCCGCCGGGCCACGGTCTCCCCCGGCCTGTTCACGTCGACGACGGTGCAGCTGCCGCCGTACCGGATCCAGTGGCTCGCGCGATTCATGTACGGCAACCCGTTCGAGTTCCTCGTCATCGGGATCATCATCCTGAACGCCGCGGCGCTCGCCGTGCTCACCTATGACGGGCTCGACCCGACGACCGAGGCGATCGCGCTGTTCATCGACAGCGTCGCGATCGTCTTCTACACGGTCGAGGTCGCGTTCCGCATCGTCTCGTACGGGCGGAAGCCGTGGATGTTCTTCCGCAACCCGTGGAACGTCTTCGACTTCGCCATCGTCGTCGCCATCCCGTTCCTGAGCGGCGCGACCGTGATCTTCCGCCTCGTGCGCCTGCTGCGGATCCTCCGCATCTTCCGGTTCCTGCCGGAGGCGCGCATCCTCATGCTGTCGATGGTGAAGTCGGTCGCGCCGCTCGCGAACCTCGCCGTGCTCATCGGGTTCCTGATGTTCATCTACGCCATGGTCGGCGTGTACCTGTTCGGGGAGCAGGCGCCCGAGCGCTGGGGCGACGTGGGCGTCGCGATGCTCACGCTCACGATCATGCTGACGCTCGAGAACTTCGCCGACTCGTTCCTCGGCGGGCTCGAGATCACGCCGTGGGCGCTCATCTACTTCCTCAGCTACATGTTCTTCATCGTCTTCACGGTGCTCAACGTCCTCATCGGGATCGTCCTGACGGCGATGGACAGCGCGCGCGACGAGGTCACGGCCGAGCGCGCGGCGGAGGGGCTCCCCTCCGCCACCGGGACCATTCGGCTCCCGACGGCCGATCGCGGCGACGAGGCGGTCGAGCGGATGTCCGCGGCCCGCGAGGCGGGAGCGGAGGATGCCGAGCTCGATGCGCTCGCCGCCGAACTCGACGCCGCGGAGCGCGCAGGCCGCGCATCCCCCGATCACATCCGACGGATCCGCGAGGAGATCGCCCGGAT